>DASTYU010000251.1:0-38131 GCA_035764655.1 Candidatus Limnocylindrales bacterium | reverse complement strand
AACTACCGCACACAGGGCACGATCAGTTTCAGGATCAAGATCCCCGCGAACGTCGCTTTCAAGGTCTGCATCCAGGATACGTTCACGAATCAGAACTGCGTGCCGTTCCCGGCGAACCAGACCACGTACGGGCTCGTGCGGAACGGCGATTGGGGCACGGCGACGATCCCCGTCTCTTCGATCGTCGGCCCGAGCGTGGCGCTGCAGTCGATGCTGGACCTGTTCCAGATCGCGAGCGTGGATGGCCAGTTGCCGAGCGCGGCGTTCCAGATGGGCATCGACGACATCGTGTGGCACACGAATACGCCGACGCCCACGCCTACTCCGACTCCGACGCCGACGCCGACGCCAACGCCAACACCGACGCCGACGCCAACACCGACCCCGACGCCGACCCCGCAGGGCAGCGTGGGCGGCGAGACGGCGACGCCGACCGTGACCCTGCCGCCGACCGACACGTTCGGTGGCCCGCAGGCCCCGTCCAACGAGTCGTGGCGGATCATGCTGGTCGTGTTGGCCGGCATCCTCGCCAGCGTCCTGATCCTGACCCCAAGCCCGGCGACACGCCGCAAGTAGCGTTCGCTGTCCCTGCGAACGGAAGCCGGGGTGCCTGATCGGCACCCCGGCTTCTTCATGTCCGCCGACCGAGGGCGCTAGTCGACCATGGTCTCCAGGCCGGGCGCGACGAGCTCCACGGCGCCGCCCCGGTACTGCGAGCGTACGGAAGCGATCGTCTCGTCACGGTCCAGATGCATGCCGAGGTGCGTGAGCAGGACGCGGCGCACGCCGGTCCGGGTCGCCAAGGCCCCGACGGAGGGGCCGTCGAGGTGGGCAGCTCCCGGGTCGCCTGGTCCGGGCCCGAACGACACTTCCGAGAGAAGCGTGTCACCGGGGCACACGAGCGGGTCGATGTCGGTCGCACGACCGCAGTCACCGGTGTACACGAGCCCTGGCGCATCGTCGGCTGCCGCCACGCGGAACGCGAAGCTGTCCGGGATGTGATGGACCCGGCGGGCCGTGATCGTCAGCGAGCCGACTTCGTAGGAGGTCTCGCTCAGCGCCTCGGTATCGAAGGCCTGTGCGCTGAACGCGTCGTCCGCGTGGAGGGCGTCCAGCCGCCTGGGTAGGTCCCGTGGGCCGATGATCCGGGCGCGGCGCGGAGGCTGGAACTCCCAGCGCATGTAGTGCCGCATCGGGACGAGGTCGACGAAGTGGTCGGGGTGGAGATGGCTCACGGCGATCGCGTCGAGGGTGCTCGGCTCGACGGTGCCGGCGAGGCGGGCGAATGTGCCCTGCCCGAGGTCGAGGACCAGCTTCGTATCGCCGTGCGTGACCAGGTACGACGCTCCGACGGCACCGGCCCGATCCGTGTACGCGGGGCCCGCGCCGATCACGGTGATCGCGATGCCGTTCGAGCGCGCGCGCATTCGCGAAGAGTAGCGGGCCGATGCCGTCACGCGTCTCGTGTCTGCGCACCCTGAGCGAGGCTCAGTTCGCGTCCCCCTGATCGTCGCCGCCCTGATCCTGCCGGCTCATTCCGGCGTCCTGATCGCCGCTTCCGCCGCCGGTTTCGGACGGCGGCTGCGTGGACGCCTGCTGCGTCTCCACGGGCGCGGACTTCGGGGTGGGCTTGGGCTTGGGCGTGGGCTTCGGCTTGGGCGTGGGCTTCGGCTCATCTGCGGGATCGTCCGGCTTGTTGTTGCCGTCCTGCCCGCTGCCGGTCTGGCCCTGGTTGCCAGAGTCCTTGGCGCCTGAGCCGTCGCCGTTTCCGCCGCTGCCGGAACCGCCGCTGGCACCCTGGTTCGTCGTGCCGCCGCCCCGACCCCTGACCGGGTCGCCCGGATTGCCATCCTCGCCAATGGCTTCGACCGCATTGGCCCCCTCCTGCAGGGCATGCGCGAGGGCGTCCTGCGCCTGTGGAGGGACCATGCCCATGAGCGCGATGAGGACCATCTGGCGCTGGGCCAGGTCGTCGAGAACGTCAGCCGCAACGGCAGGATTGCCCATCGCCTGGGCTTCGAGGTCGTCCACGATCTCGGCATATGCGAGGAGGGCAGACTCCGTGGCGCCGGCGTTCGCGTTGACCGTGGCGACGCGAATCTCGTCCAGGCGTGCGTCCAGCCGGTCGAGCTGGCCATGGGCGGGCGCCAAGGGGTCGCTCGGAAGGGTCGCCTCCTCGAGCCACAGACGTGGCCCGTAGAACGGCCCGCCGGCGGCCGACGCCGCCACCGTGCCCGCAACAAGGCCAAGGCACAGGCACGCGGCCAGGAACGCCGCCGACCAGCGCGAGACCCTCGGGCGCCCGAGCGCCAGGGAGGGCCGCCGTGGGAGTGTGGTCGCCGGCTGAAGCGGGAGCGCCAAGGTCGCTGCGCCGGCGTCGGCCATGGCCACCGCCTGTCCGATAAGCGCAGCCCGGATCCTGGCCATGGCAGCCGCGTCCGGCGCCAGCCGCGTCTCCGCGTAGGCGTCCAGCCGCCGGTACATCTCCAGGTCGCCCGGTCGTCGCTCCACGAAATCCTCGTCCATCAGCCGATCCCCGACCGTCCGATCGGCTTGTCGCCGGTCGGTCGCAACCGCCGCTCCACGACGGTCGTGTCCGGGTCCTCGATGCCGAGCGTGCGTCGCATGGCGGCAATGGCCCGGAACTGCAACCCCCGCACGGTCCCTTCCTGCTTGCCCATCACGGCCGCCGCCTCGCGGGCGCTGAGCCCGGCGAAGAAGCGTAGGGCGATGACCTCGCGCTGTTCGTCCGTCAGTGCTTCCAGGGCCGCGGCCACTTCGTCGAATGCCTGGCGAACCGCCACGATCTCGTCCGGGCCGGCGTCGCCGCCCGGGCGCTCCGAGGCCGATTCGAGGCCGACGTGATCGCGATGGGTCCTGACGTGATCGATGACTGCATTCCTGGCCAGCCGGAAGAGCCAGCCCCCGAATGGGATGCCCCGGGCCTCGTAGCGAGGCAGGGCCTCCAGGGCCTTGACGAAGACAAGCTGCGTCAGGTCCTCCGCGTCCGACGGGCGATGGACACGGCTGACGATGTAGCGGTAGACCGACGCGTGGTACTGGTCGAACAGTCGACCAAACGCCCTGGGATCCCCAGCCTGGGCGTCCCCCACGAGTCGCTCGACAGCGGCTTCGTCGAGGGTCATAACGAACGAACGCCCAAGGCGTTAGGTGTCCGAACGAGCGGAACGGATTCCGGTGCGCCGCCGCGCCGGAACGTGAGAGCGTCGAAACCGGCGGCCCGAACGTGGTCGTAAGCATCCGCCAGTCCCCAGGCGAACGTGTTCACGCGATGTGCATCCGAGCCCACCACCACGCGCTCGCCGCCGAGCTCGCGGTAGCGGGCCACGATGGCCGCGGACGGATAGGTCTCCCCGGCGACCTGGCGCAGTCCGCTCGTGTTCACCTCGAGCGCGGTCCCGGTCTCGACGAGGGCGCGCAGGATCGGTTCGTACAGCTCCGGGGCGGCCGCCAGCTGCGCCGGCATCACGTGCGGATGCAGGTAGCGCTTGACGAAGTCGAGGTGGCCCACGGCGTCGAACAGCCCCGAGCGTGCCGCGGCTTCGACCTCGTCGAACCAGGGCGCCACGATCTGGGGCAACGAGCGACCGGCCACGAATGCCGCGACGCGGTCACTGGCGTAGGGCGACGAGCGGTACACGTGCACCGACCCGATGACGAAGTCGTAAGCGTGCCGCCGGAGGTGTTCGCGGAGATCGGCCTCGAACCGGCGGTCGTACGTCAGCTCGACGCCGAAGCGGATGGCAACACCGCGCGGACCCCACCGTTCGGCGGCCCCACGAACGACGCGCTCGCGCTGCTCGAACGTCGTCGCGGCATAGGCCGGCGTGCCCGGCTCGAAGTCGACGTGGTCGGTGATGGCGACCTCGTCGATGCCGCGTTCCAGCGCCTGCTCGGCGTACGCGTCGATCGGCACGTCGCTGTCAGGCGACAGGTCCGTATGCAGGTGCGCATCGAGCGGAAGGTTGCGTGCCTGACGATCAATCACCGGCACGCCCCCGAACCAGCCGTACGCCCCCCGGTGCGCAGTTCACCCCGAGGTAACTCCCAGCTCCCGACCGACGGTTGCGAATGCCTCCAGCGCCCGATCGAGGTCCTCGTCAGCGTGCGCGGCGGTCACGATCGTGCGCAGTCGAGCCTGATCCATTGCGACTGTCGGATACACGACAGGCTGGGCGAACACTCCCTCGCCGAAGAGGCGTTGGCTGAAGCGGCCCGCGATCCCCGGGTCGCCCACGATCACGGGCGTGATCGGCGTCTCGGACCGGCCGGTATCGAAGCCGAGTCGCGAGAGCTCTGCCTTGAACCGCTTCGTGTTCGACCAGAGGCGTTCGATGCGCTCCGGTTCGTCGTCCATGACCTTCAGTGCTTCCCGGCAGGCCGCCACGACCGCCGGCGGGTGCGAGGTCGAGAAGAGGAACGGACGGGCGCGCTGGATGAGGATGTCGCGCAGGTCCTGGCTGCCGGCCACGTAGCCACCCAGTGAACCGACCGCCTTCGACAGCGTGCCAACCTGGATCGCCACCCGGCCGTGAAGCCCGAAATGGTCGACGGTGCCGCGGCCATTCCGCCCGAGCACGCCCGAGGCATGCGCATCGTCGACGAACACCGCCGCTCCGACCTCTTCGGCCGCCTCGACGACCCCGGCGAGCGGCGCGATGTCGCCGTCCATGCTGAACACACCGTCCGTGACGACGAGGATCAGGCGATACGGCTCACCGGTGCCATCCCGGCCGCCGGCGACTGCTTCCTGGAGGACCCCACGAAGGGCCTCGACGTCCGCGTGGGGGTAGACCTTGCGGGGTGCCTTCGAGAGCCGCATGCCATCGATGATCGAGGCGTGATTGAGGGCATCCGACACGATCAGGTCGGTCTCGCCGGTGATCGTCGGGATGACACCGGTGTTGGCCGTGAACCCGGACTGGAATGTGAGCACCGCCTCGGTTCCCTTGAACGCGGCGAGCTCCGCCTCCAGCTCCTGGTGCATGGACATCGTGCCCGCGATCGTGCGGACCGCCCCGGAGCCGACGCCGAAGTCGCGCACGGCATTGAGCGCCGCCTCGCGCAGCCGCGGATGGTGGGTCAGTCCGAGGTAGTCGTTCGACGAGAGGCTGATGACGCGCTGACCGTCGATCGAGACGATCGGGCCCTGCGCCGAGGTCATCACGCGCAGCGGTCGGTACAGGTTTCGTTCGCGGAGCGCTTCGAGCTCGTCGCCGAGGAATGCGAGCGGATTCGTGTTCGTGGAGCGTGTCATTACTGCGTCCAGTCCATGATGACCTTGCCCGAATCGCCGGAGCGGGCCGCGGCAAATGCGGCCTCGTAGTCCCTGAAACCGAAGCGATGGGTGATGGCCGGGCGAATGTCGAGCCCCGACTGGAGCATCACCGTCATCTTGTACCAGGTTTCGTACATCTCGCGACCGTAGATCCCCCGGACCGTGAGGCTCTTGAACACGATCTCGTTGAGGTCGAGCGAGATCTCCTCGGTCGGGATGCCCAGGACGGCCATATTGCCGCCGTGGGCCATGACACCGAGCGCCGCGCGCAGCGCCGTCGGGTTGCCCGACATCTCGAGCACGACGTCGTAGCCCTCGACCATCCCGAGCTCGCCCATGACGTCGCCCAGGTCGCGCTGCCGAGGGTCGATGGCGATCGTGGCGCCCATCCGCATGGCCAGCTCGCGTCGGAAGGGGTTGGGCTCGGACACCACAACGTGGCGCGCTCCGGCATGGCGCACGACTGCCGTTGCCATGAGACCGATCGGTCCGGCGCCCGAGACGAGCACGTCCTCGCCGAGGACCGGGAACGAGAGCGCGGTGTGGACCGCGTTGCCGAACGGATCGAAGATCGAAGCGACTTCCTCGTCGATGCGCGCGGCGTGATGCCAGATGTTGGTCACGGGCAGCACGACGTACTCGGCGAACGCCCCGTCTCGGCCCACGCCGAGGCCGATCGTGTGGGCGCAGAGGTGGCGTCGCCCGGCGAGACAGTGGCGGCACACCCCGCATACCACGTGCCCCTCGCCGGACACGAGGTCACCAGGATGCAGCTCGTAGACGTTGCTGCCGACCTCGACGATCTCGCCCACGAACTCGTGGCCGACGACCAGCGGCGGCTCGATGGTCTTCGCCGCCCAGGGATCCCACGACTCGATGTGGAGGTCTGTCCCGCAGATGCCCGTCTTGCGCACGCGCACGAGCACGTCGTTGATCCCGAATTCGGGGTCCGGCACCGTCTCGAGGCTGAGTCCGGGCCCGGCGGCAGTCTTCACGAGCGCGAGCATCACGAACTCCTCGGTGCGCCGTCCATGACCCGATTTTCTACCCGGCCGATCCCTTCGACCTCACATCGGACGACGTCGCCCGGTTCGAGGAAGACGGGCGGATCGCGGAACACGCCAACGCCCGAGGGGGTGCCCGTTATGACCAGGTCGCCCGGGTCGAGCGCGATGTAGGCCGAGATGTATTCGATGAGCGCCGGGACGTCGAACACCATGTCGGCGGTCGTGCCGTCCTGCATCGGGATCGCGCGACCGGCATCCGGGCCGCTGCCCGGGATCCGCCAGCTGCGGAGGGCCAGACCGGACGGATCCGGGATCTCGTCGGCCGTCACGAGGACCGGACCGATCGGCAGGAACGTGTCCGAGCCCTTGGCCCGCAGCCACTGGCCGTCGCCGCGCTCGCCTTCGGCAAGCGCCTGTTTGTTGCCCTGCCAGTCGCGCGCCGTGACGTCGTTGACGACGACGTAGCCTTCGACGTACCTGAGGGCCTCGTCTCGTGACACGTGGCTCGCACGCGTGCCGATCACCACGCCAAGCTCGACCTCGAGATCGAGGCCATGCGTCCCGCCGGGCCGCATGATCGGCTCGCCGTCGGCGATGACCGCGTTTGCGAACTTCGCGAACAGCATCGGGCGATCCGGGTACGGGATGCCCTGCTCATCGCAATGGTCGCGGTAGTTGAGGCCGACGCAGACCACCTTGCCCGGCCGGGCTACGCCCGGCGCGGGCGTCAGGTCCGCTCGCGCCCGCTCGCTGCCGTCGGCCAGCCGGACGGTGCCCTCGTCGACGAGCGTGCCGATCGACACTCCCTCGGCGGACGCCGCGTCGCGATAGTTGAACCGGCGCACCGGCGTTCCAGGCTCAGCTGGCAGCCGGCGAAGCGGGGCCGGACGGCGCCGCCGAGGGCGGCGCGCACAGCTTCTCCGGGTTCGTCTTCTCGCCATAGGTCGTCCACAGGTCCATGATCGCCTCCTCGTCGAAGGTCTCGAGCGGGAGGGCACGCTCCCACACCAGCGCCGTGAACGGGGTCGCCATCTGGTCGAAGCGCGCGATCGTCACGCCGGCGCTTTCCTGCGTCGGAGGGAAGTTGCACACCGGGCTCGGTGGCAGACCCGAGAAGAAGGCCTCCATCTGCTGCTGGGTCTCCGTGGCCAGCCCCGGATCGCCCTCGTTGCCGCGGTAGAGGACGACCAGTCCGCCGTGCTCGAGGTTGTGGATCCAGCCTTGCGGCAACGGCACGTCAGCTGGGCCGTAGAAGCCCGGTGTGATCGGGCCGCCCCGCACGAAGTGGTTGCCGCTTGCCGGCGGGCAATACGTGTACGTCACGTCGCCCGGGCTGCTGGTGCCGGCGCCAACGTGACTGTTGCCCATCGACTCCTGGTGGTAGCCGGGCTGTGCCGACGAGCCCGCCGCGGGCGGCGAGGTCGGATCCGGCACCCACTCCGTGGAGCAGGCAAACGCGGCGGCCGAGGCCGAAGTGAACGCCCACACGGTGATGAGCGCGAGCGCCGCGACGCCGACGATGGCGACGATCGGGATCCGGAACCGCTCGAAGAAGCTCTTCTGCTGTGCATACGGCCGTGCCCGTTCGCGCCGGCCGGCTCGAACACTGGACGGTCGGGCGGTCGTGGGACGTTGGCTCGACGATGGTGTGGCGCCGGCCGAGGCAGCGCCGGGGTTCGGGGCCGGCTGGTTGACGGGACGGTCGACCGGCTCGTTCCCCTGCTGGCTGGCGGGCCGCGCCCGACGGGATCGTTTGCTCACGGTTGGAAGTTGCCTTTCATGCGGTCGATGGGTCGCCGGCATTCCGCGTTGCGCGTTCGACCGGCGGCGACGAGGGCCGCGTCAGCGAGGAGGGTACCGTCCCTTGGCGTTGTCGTGCCCGCTACAGCTCGTTGAGGTAGGTCTGCACCTCGGAGCGGAGCAGCCCGCGGAACAGGAGAATCGCCAGGGTCGTGATGAAGATCGCCTCCAGGGCGAGCCCGCTGACGACCAGCAGCGGGATGAGCGGGATCGTCAGGGAGGCCAGCCCGAGTGCCAGGCGGCGGGCCGCCTGCTTGCGCTGGATCACGAGGGTGGTCGTGAAGATCGTGTACGCGAGCAGGACCATGGCGACGAGGCCGGGCAGGCTCACGGGCGCCGAGATGGCCTGGTCGATGATGAACCGCAGCGACGCCCCAATCAGAAACAGGATCCCGAAGGCGTACAGAAGAAACAGGCGGATGCCACCGGGCATCTCGCGGACGCGCTCGAACATCGCGCGCATGCTAGCGCCCGGGCCGGCTTCGCCGGGTGCTGTCCCGCGGGTGCGCTCGCCGATTTCAGCAGCCTTCGAGCGGCTGGTGCACCATGCGGAGCGCCCGCATGCCACGCCCAGCCGAGAGGCGTCCCCTCGTATGAAGCACGGATGGCGACTCGTGTCGCTCCTCATCGCCCTGCTGACGGTGATCGCCGCCTGCGCGGATGGCAACCCGACGCCGGCGCCCGACGGCAGCCAGTCCGTCGCCAGTGGAGCCCCGGCCAGCGACGCCGCAACACCGACGCTTCCCGAGGGCGATGTTGCGCTGACGCTCTGGATCGAGGAGGGCGATAGCGACAGCGTCCGATACATGCAAGGCCTCGCCGACGCGTACACGGCCGAGCATCCCAACGTCAGCTTCGAGGTGATCAACAAGGACGTCGACGCGCTGCCTGAGGAGTTCGAAGCGGCCAGCGCCGCGGGCGATTCGCCCGAACTCCTGCTGGCCGGGGCCGAGCGGGCCGGCCGGTTCACATCTGCCGATCTGCTCCTCCCGCTCGACACGGTTGTCGATCGCCAAAGATTCGTCCCCGCCGCGGCAGACGCGATCACCTCGGATGGCACGCTGTGGGGCGCCCCGCTCTGGTTCGGGAACCAGCTCATGCTCTACTGGAACAAGGAGCTTGCCGGAGACACCGCTCCGGCCAACAGCGACGAGTGGGTGGCCAAGGCACGGGAGCTCACGAAGGGCGACCAGGTCGGGATCGCCTTCAACCAGAACGAGTCGTTCTGGCTGGTGCCGTTCCTCGGCGGCTTCGGCGGGTCGGTCTTCGCGGACGACGGCGTGACGCCGACGCTCGACAGCGAAGCGATGCGCAAGGCGCTCCAGTTCCTGTACGACCTCAAGTTCACCGCCAAGGTGACGCCGCAGGATGCCGATTACCGCGAGGCCGACGAGCTGTTCCGGCAGGGCCGGGCCGCGTACAGCATCAACGGCGACTGGACGCTCGGCGCGTACGCCGCCTCGGCCGAAGCCGACCCCCCGGGCCTCGGGGACGACCTTGGCGTGGGACCCCTGCCGAGCCTCGTGGGAGGCGCCGATCCAAAGCCGTTCATCGCCGGCATGTTCCTGATGGCGTCGAAGGCGGTCGGCGGCGATCCGGATGTCGAGGCGTATGTGGCGGACTTCGTCGACTTCGCCACTGGCAAGCAGCAGCAGGTTCAGCTCGTCGGGGACCTCCGACGCCTGCCCGCCAACGTCGAGGCAATCGGGGATCCGGTCGTCACCGGCGACCGGCTTCTGGCCGGCGCGGCGGAGGCGGCGCAGAAGGGCGTCCCCCAGCCCACGAACGTGGAGACGCGCTGCGTCTTCGACGCCATGGATACCGGCGTGCGCGAGATGTTCGCGGGCAGCGACGACTTCGCCGCGCTCTCCGCGGCGATGCAGTCGTCCGCGCAGTCGTGTATCGATCGGCTTTAGCCGCCGCCCGGTCGGAGTGGCGCGATATCGTCAACTGGCGCTGACCAGAGCGCCACCGGCTCCTATACTCCCGTGTCCGTGCCAGACCTGCCCGTCACGCTGCCCGATCCGCTCGCGCGCCGCCTCGCGGTAGCCCTCGACGTCGAAGGGAAGATCCCACGTGCGCTCGAGGCGCTGGGGCCGCTGGCGAACCGCGACGTTGCGCTCGTCGAGGGCGAGCAGGTCCGCTTCGCCGCACGGCTCTCGGAGCTCGGGGCGAGGGTGACGACCGTCGACTGGACCGATCCTGGCGCGCACGCGCAGGCGGCCCCATGGGCAGACGCGCTCGTGACCTGCTGGTCGGCGTTCCGCGGCGTTGTCGAAGGGGAGCTGGCCGCTGCGGCCGGGATCGTGCGATCCGGCGGGCGACTCCTCGTCGTCCACGACTACGGGCGCGACGACATCTCGTTGCTGTACGCCGCCCAGGGCGAGCGGCCGGAGTACGGCCTGTGGAGCCGCCGGGACGGCCCCTTCCTCGGCAATGGGTTCAAGGTCCGCGTCGTCCACTGCTGGTGGACCTTCGACTCGGTGGAGGAGGCGCAGGACTTCGTCGCCGAGGCCTTCGGTGAGACCGGCCGCGCCGTTGCCGCGGTCTTGAAGCGACCGAGGCTGTCGTACAACGTGGCGATCTACCACCGCACGCTTGGGACGGCGCCCGGCCCCGGCTGACGAGGCGACGCGCTACGCTTCCGGCCGATGACCAGCTCGAGAGACCCCCGCAGCGGCCGCCCGGCGATGGTCTCGCCGCGTGGGCGCCAACCGGCGTCGAGCGGGTTCCGGCTGTCACCCGGGGTCATCTTCCTGGTGATCGCGCTCGTGCTGTCGGTCGTCTACGTGATCTATGCCCTGACCGTGCGCGACACATCGCAGATCCCGTTGCTCGCGTCCGGTGCGGTCGTGCTCGCGATCGCGTTCGGAGCGCTCGCGCTGTACTGCCTGTCGGCGGTCTGGCGTGCCGGCGTGGACGGCCGGGGCGGCGCGGCGATCCTGCTGGGGCTCGTCGGCGGCGTCGCAGCGATCATCGCCGCCGCCTGCGTTGCGGGCGCCATCGTCCTGTTCATGCTGGCAGGGTCGAGCTGAGCGGAGTTGCGCTTCGTCCCTGCTACACTCGGCCCGCCCGCCCCCATCGTCTAGAGGCCTAGGACGCCACCCTTTCAAGGTGGAGATCAGGGGTTCGAATCCCCTTGGGGGCACCACGTTTCCGCCGCAGCGAGTGGCCCCCTGCTACCATCGCCCGCGATGGAGATCATGGGCGTCGAGATCCGGACGATCCTCAAGGACAACGTCGCTACGCGCTGCGACGGCTGCAACGAGATCATCGAGGGCACCCCGTGGCGGGTGAACCTGCTCGACATCGTGGCGTCCGAGTCGCCCGTCGACTGGACCGAGAGCGCACTCGTCAACCCCGGACCGTTCCAGTTCCACTCGGAGCCGGCCCACGTCCGCGCCTGGATGGCGCGCAAGGGATACCTGTTCTGCCGGCGCAGCGAGGTGCGCGAGATCATGCGGCCGGTCCCGCTGCCCGGCGACGGCGACGCCCCGCGCTTCGGGCTGTGCGACGGCATCCACCGCGACGACCACGAGTTCGTTCCCGCCTGATCGGGCGCTCGCCGACCCGAGTTCTTCGGTTGTGAACCGGCGCATCGCACTCATTCGTGCTGCACGCAGCAGGGCGACACACAACGTCCTCGAATGGGCGCTTGAGCCACGGCGCAGCGTGCCCATTCGTGCCAGCGGCTGGTTCGGCGGCCAAGATCGGCCGCGCCCGGTGCTTGGCCCTCCTGCTCGTGCGTCCAGCACGAATGGGCAACATACCGTCGCCGCTTCGGACGCATCCGCTGCCTGATTCGGGGCGTTTGACAGTCCCTCGCGACGGAACCTATTCTCGCGGCGCCTGACAGCAAATCTCTGTACCCCGATTTGCCCAGGTTTGCAGGCTGAGGTCCTCCGCTCCGTGGCGTCGTCCCCCGAAACGCTGCATTCCCCGACACCGGCTTCAGACTGGTTGTCGCTGGGGCCGGCAGCCCGCCTCGTCGGTGTGGATCCGGACACGCTCCGGCGCTGGGCGGATGCCGGCCGGATCGACGTCTTCACGACGCCCGGCGGACATCGCCGGTTTGAGCGGCGTGCCCTCGAGCGCGTGCGTGCGTCACGCCACGCGCGCGTCCAGCCGCTGGCGAGCCTCGGCGCGACACCGGAGCGACTGTCGCGCGCGTACCGACGCAGTTATGGCCGGCAGGGCGTCGCGCGGCCGCTCGCCCACGGGGTTGCCGACGAGCGGGAGGCATACCGCGAGAGCGGCCGACGCCTCGTGGAGGCTCTCGTCGCGCACCTCGACGCCGATCCGACGAATGCCCGGGCACGCGCCCGCGCCGAAGGCGACGCGACCGCACTCGTCGACGACATGGCTCGCAGGCTGGCCGGGCACGGCGTTCCCCTGACCGACGCGGTCGGGCAGTTCGTCGTGGCGCGCCGGCCGTTCCTTACCGAGCTGGCGGACATCGGCCGGCGAAGGACGCTGGACCCGGCCCACCTCGCCTCGCTGTACGAGGATGCTTCGGCGGTCCTCGACCGGCTGCTGCTGCGCTTCATCGCCGCGCACCAGGCCGCATCCGCATGACGACGGACGCATTCCTGACCAGCGCCACGGCCCTGCTCGCTCTCGTGTTCTCGCTCGCCCTGTTCGACCAGTGGCGCGAGCGCCGCGGCGCGTTCCAGCTGGCGTGGGGGGTCGGGATGCTGTTCTTCGGGATCGCTGCCGCGACCGAGGCCATGGCGCAGTTCAGCGGCTGGAGCGAGCCGCTGTACCGGACGTGGTACCTGACCGGGGCCGCGTGGACGGTCGGCTGGCTCGGGCTCGGTACCGCGTACCTGCTGGGCCGGACGCGGTTCGGCTATGCGTTTGCCCTGTGCCTCTTCCTGGCCGGCCTGTTCACGTTCCTGGTGCGCAACCGGCCCGAATACGCGGGCGCCGGCTCGCTACCGCTGCTCTACTTCATCGCGGCCGCCATCCTCGCGCTCGCCGTAGCGGTCGAGACATACTTCCAGAACGAGCGCTGGCCGGTCCTCGCGGCAGGTGCGGTGGTGGGCGCCACGTTGCTGTCGCTCGTGCTGATGGTGACCGCCCAGCTGCCCCCGCCCGGCTATGCCGTGGACCCGACGACGGGCGTGCCGGTCGGCGACATCATCCCGGGTTACCTGCGGCTGCTGACGCCGTTCATGAACATCACCGGCTCGTTCGCGCTGATCCTCGGCGCCGTCTTCTCGACGTACGTGTTCATGCCCAAGCGCCGCGTCCTGCCGTACTCGCTGGATCCGAACCAGCCGGGCGACCAGTTCCTCTTCAACCTGATCATCGCCCCGTTCGCGATTACGGTGAACCTCGTTGCCTCACTGCCGGCCACCGGCCGGGCGCTCCTCACCGGCAACATCCATAGCCGTGTCCCGGCGACGATCCTGATTGCGATCGGCGCATTCATCCCGGCCATCACCGACTCGCTCAACCGCTTCGGCTCGACCGAGTTGTTCCACCTGGGGAAGTTCCTGGGCGTCGTCTTCCTGTTCGCCGGGTTCCTCGTATCGATCGAGGTCTTCCGCGAAATCCGCGTGCCGTTCACCGGGATCCGGCTGAGCACGCGCCGCCGCGAGGCCTCGTCGGTCGTCGAAGGCGTCGGCGACGCGCGGCCCGGGCATCCGGTGTCCGCGGCCGGAGAGCCTGCGTCGAAGGCCTCGACGCCGCATTGACCGGAGCGCCCCAGCGCTCTTCGGCCGTGCGCCCGTACGATGGCGCGATGCTGCGCGGCCGATCCACCGCCCTGACCGGGTTCGCCATCGTCGTCCTCGCCGCCTCGCTATTCGGCACGCTCGGCCCGCTGTCGCGGTCCGCCTACGACGCGGGCATGGAGCCGCTCGCATTCGTGGGCTGGCGGGCGTTCATCGGTACGCTCGGGACGGCCGCCTTCGTGGCGTGGCGCGTCCGGCGCGGTGAGGAGGCGCTGGTCCGCTGGGCGACGCTGCCCGCGCACGAGCGGCTGATGCTGGGGATCGCGGCGCTGACGGGCTTCACGCTCAACTTCGCCATGTTCATCGCCTTCGACCTGGTCACGATCGCGCTCGCGCTCCTTGCCTTCTATACGTACCCGGCCATGGTCGCCGTTGCCGGGGTGGCCCTGGGTCGCGAACAGCTCGACCGGCCGAAGCTGGTCGCGCTGAGCCTGGCGCTGGCGGGCATGGTGGCGGTCGTCGCCGGCCAGCTCGACCCATCGGCCGGGATCGAGTTCAACTGGCTCGGTGTCGCGCTCGCCCTGAGCGCAGCGCTGAGCCAGGCGGTCTTCGTCACGATCAGCCGGGACGGCTATCGGAGCGTCCCAACCGACCAGGCGATGACAGTGATCATGCTGACCACCGTGGTGTGCGCGCTGGTCGTGGCGCTCACCACCGGTGCCGCGGGGACGCTGGCCTTCCCGCTGACCGATCCGTCGGTGCTGCCGCTCGTGCTCTTCACCGGCCTGTTCGCGGCGGCGATTCCCTCGCTGCTGTTCCTCGCCGGGATCCGGCTGATCGGTGGGTTGCGCGCCGGCATCCTGATGCTGATCGAACCGGTGGTGGGCGTGGCGCTTGCGGCGCTGCTGCTCAACGAGGGGCTCCAGCCGGTTCAGCTGGTCGGTGGGCTGGCGATCCTCCTCGCCGCGATCATCCTGCAGCGCTCTGCCCGCGACGAACCGGACATCGAGCCGGCGGCCACCCCAGGTGCCGTGGACCCGACGACCGCGCGGCTAGGCGAGGCGTCCTGAGCGTGGCCCCTTCGAACGCCTCGCCGAACGGTCCCACGCGCGTGCTCCTCGTGGACGACCACGCCATGGTCCGGCGCGGGCTGCGCGATTTCCTCGGCAACTTCGACGACATCGAGGTGGTCGGCGAGGCCGGCGATGGCCAGGAGGCACTCACGGCCACCGCCGCCCTGCGCCCGGACGTGGTGGTCATGGACCTCAACCTGCCCCGCCTCGACGGGGTCGAGGCCACGCGCGAGCTGCGCGCGACGCGGCCCGACGTCGAGGTCGTCGCGCTGACCGGGTTCGTCGAGGAGGCCCGGGTGATGGCCGCCATCGAGGCCGGTGCGGCCGGATTCCTTCTGAAGGACGCCGAACCGGACGACGTGGCCGCTGCGATCCGTGCGGCGCGGAACGGGGAGATGTACCTCGACCCGGCGGTGGCCGGCATGGTCGCCCGTCAGCTGCGGACGCCCGGCGCTGCTGCGTCTGCCGCAGACGACAGCATGCTCACGCCGCGCGAGCGCGACGTCCTCGCGCTCGTTGCTCAGGGCCTGCCGAACCGGGCCATCGGCGACGCGCTCGGGATCACGGAGCGGACGGCACGCACCCACGTGTCCAACATCCTCGCCAAACTGGCCCTGACGAGCCGCACCCAGGCCGCCCTGTACGCGGTCGAGCAGGGGCTCGACGGCGAGGTGCCGCGGAGTCCCGGCCGCCGCTCCTGAGGGGCCGCCCGGGTCCGCCGGGTATACTTGCCCCGTCCGCCCTCCCACGCCGTTGAGGTTCGATGCGCGTCCGAAAAGCTGTCTTCCCGGCCGCCGGCTGGGGCACCCGCTTCCTTCCCGCCACCAAGGCGCAGCCGAAGGAAATGCTCCCGCTGGTGGACAAGCCGATCATCCAGTACGCGGTCGAAGAGGCCGTCGCGGCGGGCGTCGAACAGGTCATCATCGTCACCTCCAGCCAGAAGCGAGCGATCGAGGACCACTTCGACCTGTCGTATGAGCTCGAGGCCCTGCTCGAGGAGAAGGGCGACATCGAGATGCTGCGGCAGGTCCGCCACATCAGCGACCTGGCCCAGGTGGCGTACGTCCGCCAGAAGGAGCAACTCGGCCTCGGGCACGCCGTGCTTATGGCCAAGGACCTGATCGGCCACGAGCCGTTCGCGGTCATCCTTCCCGACGACGTCGTGATCGGCGATCGGCCGTGCATCGGCCAGCTCATCCATGCCTACCACCAGACCCACGGGTCGGTCGTGGCCGTGATGGAGGTCCCGGAGGCGGAGACGAGGCGCTACGGCGTGATCGCCGCCGAGCCGACCGACGACCCGCTCGACCACGGGCGGCTGCACAAGGTGACCCAGCTCGTCGAGAAGCCGGCGCCCGAGGAGGCGCCGTCGAACCTCGCGATCATCGGCCGCTACGTGCTGACGCCGAAGATCTTCGACAAGCTCGAGCAGACCCCGCGTGGCTCAGGCGGCGAGATCCAGCTGACCGACGCGATCCAGGCCCTGATGGAGGAGCAGGCCGTCTACGCCTACGAGTTCGAAGGCACCCGCTACGACGCGGGCACCACCATGGGCTGGCTGAAGGCGTCGGTGGAGCTCGCCCTCCAGCGCCCCGAGCTCGCCGGCGAGTTCCGAAGCTACCTCAAGGAGATGGCCCTGTAGCCGAGCGCTCGGGAGCCTGCGGTACCATGCCGCCCGATGCGCCCGGAGGGATTTGGCGCCGCACGAGGGACTGACTGTTGGCCGAGATCGGAACGACGCTGGGCGGCCGCTACCGGCTCGTCGAGCCGCTCGGACAGGGCGGCATGGCGACGATCTTCCGGGCGAGCGACCTGCAGCTCGGCCGGGACGTCGCCGTCAAGCTGCTGCGCACCGAGTACCTCCGCGATCCCGATTTCTCGTCGCGCTTCCGCTCGGAGGCACGGGCCGCGGCGTCGCTGTCGCACCCGAACATCGTCGGGGTCCACGACTATGGCGAGGACCCCAGCGGCCCGTACATCGTCATGGAGCTGGTCGACGGGGAGGACCTCGCGACCATCCTCCGCGCCAACGGCCCGCTGCCGCCGCGCCAGGCGGCGCGCGTGGCCGCGGCCGTCGGCCGTGCCCTGGCCGCCGCCCACGCGAAGGGGATCGTCCATCGCGACGTGAAGCCCGGGAACGTGCTGATCAGTCGCGACGGGCAGGTCAAGGTCGCGGACTTCGGCATTGCGCGTGCCTTGGCCGAGGCGGCCCTGACGCTGCCCGGTACCGCGCTCGGCTCGGTCCATTACTTCAGCCCTGAGCAGGCACGCGGGGAGCCGACGACCGCGGCCAGCGACATCTTCTCGCTGGGGATCGTGCTCTTCGAAGCCCTGACCGGGCAGCGTCCGTGGGAGGGTGACAGCGCCGCCGGCGTCGCGCTCGCGCGCCTGAGCGGCCCCACGCCCGATCCGCGAACCGCGCGTCCAAGCGTTCCCCAGGAGCTGGCTGACATCGATCGGCGCGCGCTGGCCCTCGAGCCCGGTGAGCGCTGGAGCTCTGCGGCGTCGTTCGCCGACGCGCTGGATGGCTGGCTTGCAACCGGTCAGGGACCGGGAGCAGGGTCGGCCGGTGCGGCGGCAGCCGGAGCGGCGGCCGGCGCAGCCGCAGCCGCGGCCGCGGGAGCGGGAGCCGCGGACCCGACGCTCGTGTCGGGCGTGGCGCGGCCCAACCCGTCGCCGATCCCGTACGCACCCGACGCGTACGCCGGCGGTGGAACCGTGCCGCCCGACGAGCGCTACGTGGATGAAGCGGACGAGGGCGGCACGAGCCCATGGGTGTGGGCCGCCGGGCTCGCGGCCCTGGCGATGCTGGCCGTGGTCGGCTTCCTGGTCTTCCAGCTGCTGTCCCCGGGAGGCGGTGGCGGCCCGGAGCCGTCCGGCTCGCCGTCGCCGTCCGCGGCCCTCGTGATCGTGCCCGATTTCACCGAAATGGAAGACGTTGCCGAGGCATCGGCCGAGGCCGACCGCCTCGGGCTGCTGCTGGTCCAGGAGTCACAGGAATCGACGGACCAGGAGGTCGGCACGATCGTCGCCCAGAACCCGTCGCCCGGCACGGAGGTGCCCGCGGGGAGTGAGGTGACCATCACGGTCATCAGCGGACCCGGTGAGGTCGCGGTGCCGGAGATCCGCAACCTCACGGAGCTCGATGCGGCCGACGTGCTCAACGAGAACGAGCTCGTGCGCGGGGCGCGGACCGAGGCGTTCGACCCGACCGTCCCTGACGGATCGGTCATCTCCCAGAACCCGGCCCCGGGCGTGCTCGTCCAGAAGGGTTCGGCGGTCGACTACGTCGTGTCGCTGGGCCCGGAGCCGACACCGACCCCGGAGCCGACCCCGACACCAACCCCGACCCCGACACCAACCCCCACGCCGACACCAACCCCCACGCCGACCCCGACGCCGACCCCGACGCCACCGCCGTCCGCCGCCCCGCAGGCCGTCGCGCGTCCGCTGTTCTGGAGCGAAGGCTAGACGCGGATCACGTCACCACGGAGTCAGGGTTCGAGGTCGCCCCACAGGCTCCAGCGCGGCTCGGGGTTGGCGGGCGGTACCGCAGGGACCGGCGTCGAAGCGGGCCCGGGCTCGGTCGCGGCTGTCTTGGCGGCCCGCCGGCGCGGCGCGGGCTCGGGCGGCTCGCCAACCGGCACGAACTCCAGCCGGCGAACGTTCGTTCGATCGTCGGGCGTCATCGGCGCGACCGATCGCAGGCGGTGCACCGGCTCCACCGGGATCGCCGGTTCCTCGTAGACGACCCCTGCGCGCGCCTCCCAGCAGGGTCGGATCTCGTCGCCGCGGAGCGGCAGGCGCTGCCGATCGAGCCCGCAGTAGCCGAGCTGGGCGGCGACGGAACGTCGGAAGTGGCGGCAGGTGCCGCAGGCGGTGCTGGACCGTCGGCAGACCCAGCACCGAGCCGCCTCGGTCTGTGGGGTCCCGCAGTGTGGACAGCGCCACATCGACATCGAATGGAATCGTAGCTGCGACGAACCGTCCTGTCGACCCGAATTCGCAGGGTGTGGCGGGCGACCCTAGCGTTCGATCGAGATGACGACGCGGTCGTCGACCGAACCAAAGTCCTTCGTCTCCACGAGCACCGCGGCCAGGCCCTGGCCGACGGTCGCGCGCTTCGGGATGGTCGTCTCGAAGGAGGCCCGCCCATTGCCGTCGGTCGTTGCCTCGCGGGTGATGACCGCGATGCCCGGCACGCTCAGCGTGAACGTGACCCGTGCGCCCTCGAGGCGGTCGCCGTCCGGGCTGGTGACCGTGGCCGTCAGGCGAATCGGGTCGGGCAGCCGGCGGCGACTGAACCGGTAGTCGGTCGCACCGAGCGCGACAGTCAGCTTTCCGGAGCCGCGGCGGACCCGGAGCTCCTTCTCCCCGACGTTCCCGGCCGGGTCGGTTGCCGTGATCGTGATCCGGTTGGCCCCGGCGCGGATGGGCAGGCTCAGCGTGAACGTGCCATCGGCTGCGGCCTGACCGGAGACCGACGCGTCGTTCGTTTCGTTGCGGGCGATGAGGGTCGCTCGCGACTGGGTCGTGCCCTTGATCTCGACCGCCTTGCGATTCACTTTTGCGTTGTCCTTGGGCGAGCTGATCTTGATGCCCGGTTTCGACTTGTCGTAGACGTAGCGAATGGTGGGCGACGCCTCGGAGCCGCCGCTCGGCCCGACGATGATGGCCGAGAAGTCATTGATTCCCTTCTCGAGCGTGACCGGCACGACGATCCGCTGCGTGCCGCCGATGGGGAACTCGCCGATCGCGACCGGCGACTGGTCCTTGAGCTGCTGGAAGACGCGGATGCGATGGACGTCGTCACCGATGAGCGCGGCGGGAACGGTCACCAGCAGGTCGACGTCGCGGGTGGCGGTGAACGGCTCATCGGGTGGCTCGAGGATCGGGGCGTCGCTGATCGGGATGTCCGTGCTGGTGGGCACGGGTGTTGCGGTGATCTCGTCCATGAACCCGCTGAACGACGAGCCGACGGCGCCTGCTACGCGGCTCAGCCCTCCGGCGCCGACGTACAGGATTCCGATCCCAAGGGCAACCACGCCGAGGGCGAGCAGCAGCCGGAAGAGGAGCGGCATGCGTCCACCGCGATCGATCGGGTGATGGCGTGTCAGGCGGCCGGGAGCCGGCGCCTTGGGCCGGACCGAAACGGCTGCCGGCCGTCCCGAGGAAGGCGGTCGGGGCCGGACGTGGGTCGTTCGGCCGCCTCGGCGAGACGTCATCGCGCGGATTGTCGCATGCGGGCGCCTCCGCCGGTGCGTGCGGAGACTGCCGGAGCGTTGTGGTGCGTTGTACTCTGGGCCGGCTTGGTGCGCGTGACCGGCGCGGTTGCGCACGCCACGAATCGAGGAACTGCGTGCAGGCTCGCGATCCGAAGCACGGCCGCCCGGCCGGGCGTCCGGCGGGCGGCCCGGTGGGCCGTCCGTCGTTCGGTGTCGGCCCGATCGCCCGGGTCGTGCCGTCGCCCCTGGCTGCCCGCGGGAGCCCGGCGCAGACCCTGCCCACCGTCGAGCGAGCGGGCTTCGGCCTCCCGAACCTGCGGCGCAACGTCTGTCCCCACTTCTACATGACCGGGACGCGTGGCGCGATCCCGATTCAGGCCCCGCACCTGCTCAAGGCCCTGATCCGTCAGGACACCAACGTCTCGCGCTGCCAGCTGCGCGGCGGGGTCCACCTCGAGCAGGGGTACGTCAACGACGTGTGCCTGACCCCGCGCTTCAACCAGTGCGTGTTCTACGAGGACGAGCTGACCCGCGAGTGACGCATCCATGGCGTCGCTGACATACCAAGGCGCGATCGAGGCGCTTTCCGATCGGGGACGGTTCGGGATCCGGCTCGGGCTGGGCCGCACGCGCGCACTGCTCCGCGAACTCGGCAATCCCCATGAACAGGTTCGCGGGGCGCTGGTGGCGGGCACCAACGGCAAGGGCAGCGTCCTGGCGCTCGCCGGCGCGGCGCTGCAGGCTGCGGGATACCGGGTGGCGACGACGCCCAAACCACACCTCGTGACGTACCGCGAACGACTGCAGATCGACGGGCGACCGGTCGATCCCGTGACGTTCGCGCGGCTCGTCGAGGACGTGCTGCCCGTCGCGGAGCGAGTTTCGCGGCGACACGGCGATCCCACTGAATTCGAGCTGCTGACGGCCGTCGTCTTCCGCTGGTTCGCGGAGCAGCGGCCCGACGTGGCGCTCGTGGAGGTCGGCCTGGGCGGGCGGCTCGACGCCACCAACGCCTGGGACGGGGGCGTCGCCGCGATCACCAACGTTGCCCTGGACCACATGGAGCAGCTGGGCCCGACGGTCGAGGCGATCGCCCGCGAGAAGGCGGCCATCATCGAGCGCGGTGACGTCGCTGTGACCGGCGCAACGGGCAGCGCCCTGGCGGTCGTGCGGCGCCGCGCAGCGCGGCTGCGGGTGCCGCTGACGATAGCTGAACCCGCCCCGCTGCTCGGCTGGGACCGCAACGGCATCGACGTCGACCTGCCGCGCCTCGGACGGACGCAGGTCGGCTTGCGCGGGCGGCACCAGGCGGCCAACGTTGCGGTCGCGGACGCGGTCCTCGATGCCCTGGAGAGGGCGGGAATCGCGTCAACGGGTGGCGCGGCGCGGCGGGCCGGCTACGCAAGCGCCGTTTGGCCGGGACGGCTCGAGCTGGTCAGTGTCGCCGGCCGCGACGTGCTGCTGGACGGCGCCCACAACCCGGCCGGGGCGGAGGCGCTCGCCCAAGCCGTCGACGACCTGCGGCCGTTCCTCCAGCCCGGGCGGATGATCCTGCTCAGCGCGACGATGGCCGACAAGGACGTCGACGGGCTGATCGCCGGGTTGATGCGATCGCCGGAGCTGGCTCGGGCCCGCGTCATCGCGACGTCGCTGGATGCGCCTCGGGCACTCCCAGCAGAGGCGCTGTCGGAACGATGGCGGGTGCTTGCGCCCGCCGCGTCCGTCGAGGCCGTCCCCGATGTGCGTGGGGCGTTGGATCAGGCGCTGGCCGGCCGGGACGGGCCGCTGGTCGTCGCCGGTTCGCTCTACCTGGTCGGGGCGGTCCGCGGCCGGCTCGTGGACGACCCGGCACTGCGCGACGGATGATCTGCCCGTGACGGACACGTTCGCCGCGACGCGCATCGGCCCGGCGGACTTTCGCTGGGGCGAACGGACATACGTGATGGGCATCATCAACGCCACGCCGGACTCGTTCTCCGGCGATGGCGTGCTGGCCGACGAGGCGGCACCCGACCCGGTTGCGGCGGCCGTTGCCCAGGGACGGCGAATGGTCGCCGAAGGGGCGGACCTCCTCGACGTTGGGGGCGAGTCGACCCGGCCGGCCCACGCCCCGGTCGATGCGGCCGAGGAGCGCCGGCGCGTGGTGCCCGTCGTCGCAGCCCTGCGCTCGGCGCTCCCGGGCACCCCGATCAGCATCGACACCACGAAGGCCGAGGTGGCTGCCGCGGCCCTCGACGCGGGCGCAGATCTGCTCAACGACGTGTGGGGTGTGGGCGGCGACGACGCCATGGCACGCCTTGCCGCCGAGCGCCGCGTGCCGATGATCGTCATGCACAACCGGGCAGAGCCGCGCTACGCGGACTTCATGGCGGAGCTCGTCGCCGACTTGCGAGCCGCGCTGGAGCGGGCACGCCGCCTCGGGAACGAACCCGGACAGCTGATCGTCGACCCGGGCTTCGGGTTCGGGAAGACGCCCGAGCACAACCTGACGGTCCTGCGCCAGCTGGGCGTCCTGCGCGAGCTCGGCCGCCCGATCCTGCTCGGCACGTCTCGCAAGTCGACCCTCGGCCGCGTGCTCGACCTGCCGGTCGATCAGCGGCTCGAGGCAACGCTCGCGACGACGTCCATCGGCATCGCGAGGGGCGCCGACATCGTGCGCGTCCACGACGTCCGCGAGAACGTGCGGGCGGCGCGGATGAGCGACGCGATCGTTCGCGGCTGGCATGACGACGACGCGAAGGAGCGACCCGGATGACGGACCGGATCATGCTGCAGAACCTGCGCTTCGAGGCCGCGCACGGCTACCACGACTACGAACAGCGCATCCCGCAGCCCTTCGAGGTGGACGTCGAGCTGCGGCTCAACCTTCAGCCGGCAGGCATCGACGACGACCTCACCAAGACGATCGACTACGGCCGCGTCTATTCGATCGTCCAGCGGGTCATGGAGTCGACCACGTTCCGCCTGCTCGAAGCGCTCGCCGAGGCGATCAGCCACGAAATCCTCGCCGAGTTCGAGGTGGTCGAGGTGGGCGTCCGCATCCGGAAGCCGGCCGTCAACCTCGGCGGCCCGCTGGACTACGCCGGCGTCGAAATCTGGCGTCGCCGCCAGGAGTAAGCAGGCGGCCCGCCGGAAGGATGCCGGCGGGCCGTTCAGCCGATTGCGGAATCGTTGGGCCGCCGCGCGGCGACCCTGCCTTACAGGTCGGACGGGCGCGTCCCGAGCGCGACCTGGAGCGTGATCTTCTGCGTGCCGCGTTGGACCTCGACGGTGATCGTCCGCCCGGGCGCGTGCTGGCTCAGCGTCGCGTCCAGCGGATGCTCCTCGTCGATCGCCTGCCCGTCGACGCTCAGGATGATGTCGCCGTCCTGCAGGCCCCCTTCGTCGGCCGGCCCGTTCGGCTCCACCGCCGGCCGCTCCGATCCGTCGGCGGCCCTGCCCGGGCGAAGGAGCGCGCCGTGCTCGACGGGCAGGTCGTTCTTCTTGGCCAACGCCACCGTGACCGGCTCGTATCGGACGCCGAGATACGGGCGGGCAAGCTGCTCGCCGGCGACCGCCTGGTCCATGATCGGCTTGGCGATGTTGATCGGAATGGCGAAGCCGATGCCCGTGCTGTCACGCGCAATCGCCGTGTTGATGCCGACGACGTTGCCCGCGGCGTCGAGCAGCGGTCCACCCGAGTTGCCCGGGTTGATCGCGGCGTCGGTCTGGATCAGGTTGTTCAGCGGCTGGGTGCTGCCCTCGGCCGTGATCGTTCGGCCCTTGGCCGACACGATGCCGCTCGTGACCGAGTTCGAGTAGGTGCCGAGCGGGCTGCCGATGGCGATCACGAGCTGCCCGACCTCGAGCGCCTCGGAATCACCGAGGTTGGCCGTCGGCAGGTCGGTGCCGTCGATCTTGACGATCGCGAGGTCCGTGAGGGTATCGATGCCGTAGACGGTGCCCTCGAAGGTGCGACCGTCCTTGAGCTCGACGAGCAAGGCATTCCCGCCTTGGACGACGTGGCGATTGGTCAGGATCCAGCCATTCGGGTCGTACAGGACGCCGGAGCCCACGCCGGTCGCGGGGATGGACCCCAAGTCGGTCATTTCCTGGCCGCTGGTCGTGATGCGCACCACGGCCGGGCTGGCAGACGAGGCGACGTCGATGATCGCCGACGACTCGTCGATGGTGACGGGCTGGCGCGAGGTGACGTTCTGGCCGACCGGCGACGAGGCCGGCTGGCCCTGCTGCTCGAATGCGCCCGTCGCGTTCAGCGCCAGGACGGTGCCGCCTGAGGCAAGGACCGCGGCGAGCAGCGCTGCGCCAAGGACGGTGCCGGTGCCGGCGCCCCGGCGGGGACGCTCTGCGGGCACGCTCGCGGTCGTGGTCGGTGTTGCGGGCTCGTACCAACGCTCCTGGGTCGGCTGCTCGGACGGGCTCGACCAGGCGGCTCGCTGTGCCCAGTCGGAACGATGCTCCGGGGTGGGGGAATAGCGGCCGGGCTCGCCGGCGGCAGGCGGCAGCGCATTGCGCTGCGTCTGGTCCGCCGGGTCGCTCGACTCGAACGGGTTCGGGTTGTGCGGATCGCTCATGGCGGAAGTCAGGATCTCCGGGCGAAGCGGTCACTGCCGCAGGCTTGGGGTTCGAATTGATCCTACGGTGCGCCTCGCGGATTCACCTACGAGCCGTCGGTCGGTGAAGTTTCCCGAATGTTGCGGTAGCCGGGGCGACGCCTCAGAGGGCGGTTTCGGGGGCCGTGGCACCCGCTGTCCGGTCGGTTGCTTCGCTGCCGACGACCGCGGACTGCGAAACCGGTGGCGTCCCCTCGGCAACGCGTGGGTCGGCTGGCAGGACCACGGTGAAGCGGCTGCCCCGGCCAACCTGGCTCTCGACCTCGATCGATCCGCCGTGCATGTCGACGATCGAGCGAACGATCGCGAGGCCGAGACCGCTGCCACTGCCCCGGGCCTCGTTCGCCTGCGAACCGCGATAGAAGCGCTCGAAGATGTGGGGCAGCTCGTCGGCGTCGATGCCGACGCCGGTGTCGACGACGGCGATGCGCGCGCCGTCCTCCAGGGATTCGAGGCTGACGTCCACGGAGCCGCTGCGGCCCGTGAACTTGATCGCGTTGAGCACGAGGTTCTGGACCACCTGGCCGATCCGCTGGGGATCGTGCCGTATCCGCACCGGCTGATCGGGCAGGTGCAGGCGGAGCGCGATGCGCCGTTTGGCGGCGGCGCCGTCGGCCTGCTCGACCGCATCCTCGACGGCCGCCCGGAGGTCGTCCGGGCGCAGCTCGAGCAGGACGAGGCCCGAATCGAGCTTGGACAACTCGAGCAGGTTCGTCGCCAGCCAGTCGAGCCGGTCAATCTGCTGACCGCTCGACTCGAGGAACTCGCCGCGGTCTTGCGGATCGGTCCCCGCCTGGCCCTTGAGCAGCTCGTTGAACGTCCGCAACGCGGCAATCGGCGTGCGCAGCTCGTGCGAGACATCGGCGAGGAAATCCCGGCTGCGGTCGCGATCGCGCCGGATCATCTCGACGCTCTCCTGGACCCGATCCGCCATGGTGTTGAACTGGGTGGCGAGTTCGGCCAGCTCCACCGAACCGGCTCCAACCTCGGCCGTCGACACGCGCTGGCTGAGGTCCCCTTCCGCCAGCGCCCGCGACGTTTCGGTCAGGCGCCGCAGTGGGGTGGTGAAGCGACGCGCCAGGACGGAGGCGATCGCGACGCTGAGTCCCAGGGCGAACAGCGCGATGGCGGCCAGCAGGCCGGTGACGTTCGAGAGGGCCTGTGCCCGGAAGGTGTACGGGTTCGACAGCGTCACCTCGACCGCAAAGGGCTGGCCTGCGTCTCCGCCGCCCTGCCAGAACGGTCCGACCGTCGTCCGCTCCTGGCTCTGCCCTTCCCTCGGCGTGGCCCGAAGCGGGATGTCCACCTCGCCATTCAGGGCCGGGACGAAGACCGGCGCGTCGGTCGTCGGGTCAAGGGTGCCGAACCGGATCCGGACGTTCGCCTGCGCCAGCGAGTCAGCCACCAGGCTCTGGACCTCGTTCCGCTGGAACGTCTTGATCACCCCGGGATTGAGCATGTTGTCGATCCCGATCACCGCGCAGTTCCCACAGATGTCGCTCCGGGCGAGTTGCTCGACGGCCGTCAGCACGGTCTCCGAGCGATTCTCCAGATCGGCGCGTTGCTGCTGGGTGAAGTAGTCGTCGAGCCGGTTGACGACGAGGACCGACACGAGGGTCAGCGTGACGGCAATCAGCAGGACGAGCGCAATCGTGAGCCGTGCCTGGAACGACTTCGGGCCGAGGCCGCGGATCCGGGCGGCGAGCGATGGCGATCCTGGATCGGCGTCAGCGCTCTGCAAAGGCGTAGCCGACACCGCGCACGGTCATCACGAAGGCCGGTGACGCGGGGTCGTCCTCGATCTTGTCGCGGAGATGGCTCACGTGGACGTTGATGGTTTTCTCGTCCTGGTCGAGCGCTTCGTAGTCACGCAGGAGCTCGAGCAGCTCCGACCGCGTGTACACCCGACCGGGACGCGAGGCGAGATGGCGCAGGATCTCGAACTCGGTCGGGGTCAGCGCGATCCGCCGGTCGCCGCGCTGCACGCGCCGCCGCTCGAGGTCGATGAGCAGGTCGCCGTGGCGGATCACGCGGCCGCCCGCGGCATCGGCCAGGTCACCGTACGCGCGTCGCAGGAGGGCCTTGATCCGGCTCATCAGCTCGCGCAGCCCGTACGGCTTTGTCAGGTAGTCGTCGGCGCCGAGCTCGAGCCCGATGACCTTGTCGACTTCATCGTCTCTCGCCGTCAGCACGAGGACCGGCGCCTTCGAACCCGCCGCCCGGAGGCGACGCAGGACCTCGAAGCCATCCATGCCCGGCAGGCGCACGTCGAGGACGACCAGGTCGGGCGCCTGGTTTGTCGCGAATTCCAGTCCCTCTTCACCCGACCGCGCAACCGCGACCTGGTAACCCTCCTGTTGGAGTGCGTACTGGATCCCTCTTGCGACTGCGTGTTCGTCCTCGACGATCAGGATCGTTGCAGCCATGGGCGGGATGCTACACCGGCGGCCCGTTCCTGCCCCGGACGGCCCCAGTAACGACTGTCACATCCTCAGGCGATGACTATTCCCGGTATCAATGATGCCGGGAAGTTGCATCAGGGATCGAGGTGTTCTTGGGCTGACCGGGGAATCCTCGCGAGCGTGGTACCCTACGGGCCGATCCGGGCGCCCGCCGGCACGTCCGCCGGCCCCGTCGCAGCCCAATTGAGCCAGTCCGCACCGAGGTCCGAACTCCAGATGGCAACCGCCCGCCCGACGCTGGCCGCCGAGCACCGCGAGGTCACCGGCAAGGCCGTCAATCGAATGCGCAAGGAAGGCCGCCTGCCGGCGGTCGTGTTCGGCCACGGTCTCGAGTCCGCGAGCGTCTCGCTCAACACGCATGACTTCGAGCAGCTGCGCAGGCGCGTTGGCCAGAACGCGCTCATCGATCTCTCGGTGGATGGCTCGAAGACCACTCCGGTGCTCGTCCAGCACGTCCAGATCCACCCCGTCAACCGGCGACCGCTCCACGTCGATCTCTTTGCGGTCCGGATGACGGAGGAGCTCACCGTCGACGTGCCGCTCATCCCCACCGGCGAGTCCGAGGCCGTCACCCAGCTCGGCGGGACGCTTCTCCATCCCACGGAGCAGCTGCGCGTCAAGGCCCTGCCCGATCATCTGCCGCAGTCGATCAGCTACTCCATCGACTCGCTCGTCGACTTCGACTCCGCCGTGAAGGTCTCGGATCTCGAGATCCCGGACGACGTGACCCTGCTCAGCGACCCCGACGAGGTGATTGCCACCGTCCAGCGGCCGCGCATCGAGGTCGAGGAAGTCCCGGAGGTCGAGGAGGCCGCCGAGGGCGAGGAGGGTGCCGAGGGCGAGGCTGCCGCGACCGCGGAAGGCGAGGCGCCGGCCACTGCAGAAGGCGGCGAGGGCTCCGGGGAGGAAAGCTAACCCTTCGCGCGTTCCGGCTTGCGCCCGGTCGCGTAGGCGATCGGGCTGTCGATCCGCAGATCCTTCGGGTCGAGGCGGGCCAGTCGAGCGGGCAACTCGCGTTCGAACCGCTCGCGGATCTCGGGCTCCAACGACTCGACCAAGGTCTGCTCGTCGAATTCGGCGATGAAGCCCGTGTACGACTCCGGGTCGAACTGGTAGATGAGACGGGCCGCCTCCGCGGTCACGTCCCGGAACCCGGCCCTGCGCAGGCCAGCCGCGGCCGACTCGACCGACGGCAGGTCGCCGGCACCAGCAGCGGAAGAGGGCTCGTCCTCGTCGTCGGGCTCCGGCACCCCGAGCTCGTCGAGAAGCTCGTCGAGCACGTCATCGGCTCGCCAGCGGCGCGTGTCCGAAACCCACGTGACGTAGGCGAGGCTCCCGCCGGGGCGCAGCACGCGGTGGATCTCGCGCAGCGCGCGGAACCGATTGGGGACAAGCTGGAGCACGAACGACGACACCACCGCGTCGAACGTTTCGTCGGGGAAGGGCAGCGCGTCGGCGAACGCGGTCACTGCCCGGAATCGGTTCCCGGCGCCGGGATGCTGCGCAGCGCCCGCCTGCGTGGCGAGCACCATCTCGCGCGATGCGTCGATGGCGTCCACCTGGGCCTCCGGCCAGCGCTGGAGCGCGGCGAGCGACAGCGTGCCGGTCCCCGATCCAACATCGAGCAGCCGGACCGGGCGCCCATCGAGCGCACCGTCGAAGCGGTCGAGGACCGCTCGTGCGCTCGGCGCGATGACCGGCGCCCACCAGCGCGCGTAGCCCTCGGCGATGCGGTCGTAACGTTCGGCCTGGTCGGTCACCGGGGCATGGTGCCACGCCCCGGTGAACCGGTACGCGCGGTCAGTCCCCGGCGGGCGCTCGCGGGGCGGCCCTCATCTGCGCCCGATCGAGCACGCCGAAGCGCCGCAGCAGCCACGCCACGATGCCGGCGGCCACGGCGAACATGATCAGGATCGGCACCCACACGACGAGCAGCCAGATCCCGGCGCCGGCCAGTGCCTGCAGCACGCCAACGAGCGTTGCCGAGGCCTCGTCGAAGATCGCGGTGGCGTCCCAGCCTTCGGCCTGGACCTCGATGGCGGCGACGACCGGGAGCTGGTAGGACACGGTCAACGTCGCATAGCTCGTCTGGTCGGCCAGCGCGTTCTGTTGCGCCTCGAGCTGCTCGATCTGGCCCCGGACTTCGGTGATGCGTGCCTGGATGTCGAGGATGTCCTGGATCCGGACTGCCTGTTCGGCGATCGCGACCAGCGCCGTCTCGCTCGCTTGCAGATTGCGGATGCGCGCGTCCAGGTCGACGACCTGGCTCGTCACGTCGACCGAATCGGTCTGCTCCGAGACCACCTTGGTCGTGTCGCCGTCGACGCCGCGAAGCGCGTCGAGCGCGTCCTCCCAGCGCGCGACCGGGATCCGATAGGTGATCTGCGCGAATGGCTGATCGTCGATGTTCGACGTCTGCGACGCGCCGACGTAGCCACCCATGCCACGAATCGCGTCGCGCGCTTCGCGGATCGCCTCCGGGACGTTGCCGACCTCGAGGGACATCGATCCGGTCCGGATGATCTTCGCGTCGACGTCGACGCCGACCGCGGGTGGTTCAGGCGCTGCCGACGCACCGGGCTGGAGCGGCGCCTCGGCAGGTGCTTCCCCACCCTGGAAGCCCTGACCCTCGCCGGCCGGGGCGCCGACGCCGTCGCGGCCGGGTGCCTGGCTTGCGGCTCCGCTGGTGCCGCCTCCGCCGCAGGCCGCGATGAGCATCGAGGTGACGAGCAGGAGCAGCGCGACCGGGATTGCCCGGTGCGCATGTCGATGCATGCCCATGTTGATGTCCTCCGTGCCGCTCGACAGCCCGCGGCCGCCGGGGCAGCCCGATGACGCCAGCCGGGGACTGCCGGTTCCGTCCACGCCGCTGGTAAGGTTCGGGACCATGTCCCTTCCCTTCGAACCACCCCTCGCCCCCATGCTCGCCAAGGCCGTCGACGCGATGCCGACGGACGAGGGCTGGCTGTTCGAGCCGAAATGGGACGGCTTCCGCGCGATCGTCTTTCGCGATGGCGATTCCGTATTCACCCAGTCGCGCGACCTCAAGCCGCTCGACCGCTACTTTCCTGAGCTCGCCGATCCGTTGCGGGCTGCGCTCCCGGAGCGTGCCGTCGTCGACGGCGAGGTCGTGATCTCGCGCGACGGCGCGCTCGACTTCGAAGCGCTGCTGTTGCGCATCCATCCAGCGGCATCCCGGGTGAACATGCTGGCGGCCGAATCACCCGCTTCGTTCGTTGCGTGGGATCTGCTGGCGCTCGGTGACGAGGACCTGCGAGCAGTGCCGCAAGGGGAGCGGCGCGCACGGCTCGAAGGCGTGCTCGGCGCTTGCGAGCCGCCAGTGCACCTGACGCCGGCCACGACCGACCGCGAGCTCGCAACCGACTGGTTCGACCGGTTCGAAGGCGCAGGGCTCGATGGCGTCGTCGCGAAGCGCCTGGATGCGAAGTACCAGCCGGGCAAGCGGGCAATGCTCAAGATCAAGCACCAGCGCACCGCCGATTGCGTCGTGGCCGGCTTCCGCTGGCACAAGAACGGGCCGGGAACCCATGTCGGGTCGCTCCTGCTCGGCCTCTTCGATGATGCCGGGAATCTGCATCACGTCGGGATCACATCGTCCTTCTCCTGGGATCGCCGCGCCGCGCTCGTTCAGGAGCTCGAACCGCTCCGTGGGAACGCCCTCGAGAAGCACCCGTGGGGGGAGTGGGCCGAGTGGGCGCAGGCCGGTGCCGCGGACGCGTCCGGCCAGCGGCTACCCGGCGCGACGTCACGCTGGAACCGGGGCAAGGACCTGTCGTGGGAGCCGCTTCGCGCCGAGCGGGTCGTGGAAGTGGCCTACGACCACCTCCAGGGCGACCGTTTCCGTCACGCCACCACGTTCAAGCGCTGGCGCCCGGATCGCTCGCCGGAATCGTGCCGCTACGACCAGCTCGAGACCACGCCTCCGTACCTGATCGAGCAGATCTTCGGCCGCTGACGAAGGTCCCGACGGCGGGCTGGCTGCTGCGACCATGCCCCAGCCACGCCTGCTCACGATGACGAACGGTCTCGATCAGCCCTCCGAGTCGACCGCGCTGCCCCAGTAGGAATCGAACGCATCCTGGTCGAGCGGATGCAACCACAGCTCCGACAAACCGCCATCGCGCACGTGCCAGACGTGGATGCGCGGCAGGTCCACGATCAGGCCGTCACGTTCGGCCGACGCACCAACCAGCGCGATGACGTGGTCGTCCGACGCGGTGACGTCGTGGATGGACGTGCGGAACGTTCCTCCGGACAAGGATGCGATCTCGCCGAAATGGCGGCGCATCTCGTCGCGGCCGTGGTAGTCGCCGGCGATCCGCGATCGACCCGGGATGTGCAGCGCGAAATCGTCCGTCAACAGGGAGAGATACGCACCGAGATCGCCGGCAGCCTGGGCGGCATAGGCCCGTCGAACGAGCGTGGCGTTCGGATGTTCGTCGGTCACGTGCGGCTCCGGAAATGCTCCTCTGCCAGGACCGAAATGACCGCGATGCCCCAAGTGCTCATGACCGGCAGATCGCGGTCGGCCGCGGTTGCCGGGCCGAGTCGTCGAGCACCTTCGTACACCCACACCGTTCCGCCGGCGTCATGCGACCGCCACAGCGCGGGCGTGATCCCGTCGGCCTCGAGGGCGCGATGCCCGAGGACCTGGCCGCCGGTCGTCGTGATGGCCTTGATGTGAGCGAAACCCTGGGCGAAGAGACCGCAGCCGGCGATCGAGCCGAACGTCGGTGGCGCGCCGTCGACCCAGTCCAGCAGGCCTGCCAGGAAGATCCTGTTGCTGACGGGCACGTGAAGGTCGGGCTCGCGCGGGACGTCAAGGACGCGGCCGCATGCGAACCGCCCATCGGACAGCGGCACCGACCAGAACTGACCGGCCTCCAGCCACCGGTTCGACTTCGGCACGAACGGGAAAGCGGGCCGAGCGCCAGGCACGACTACGGCTGCGGCTTCTTCTTCGGCGCCCGTTCGAGCTGGCCCGACTGGTCAGGCCATTCGTAGCCCTCCCACGGGTCGTAGTCGGGGTCGAGCGGCTCCTGGGCCGGCCGCAGCTCCTCCGGGACGTGGATCAGGTTCACCCGCAGGCGGTACCAGACATATGCCCGCCCACGCATCCCGTCGGTGAGGATGTCGGCCGGCTGGAGGTACTCGACGACCTCGGGGTGGCGCGCCTTCCAGCGTTCGAGGCCCTCGTTGACCTCCGCCTTCGTCGCTGCCCTGGCGATCTCGATGACCGGAATGTTCGACTTGCGCCGGCCCGTCGGCGTGGGGCGCGTGCCGACCCAATCGGTCGGCAGCCCGGCATTGGGATCGCCGGCGGCCACGGCTGCCGCCCGTTCGGCCGCGACCTCCGGCGGCGGCCCACCGTCCTTGCCGCGACCCTCGTAGTCGGCGTCGGCTCGGCGCTTGCGCGACGGCTGGACCCGTGGCGGCTCGCCCTCCTGTTTGGCGTAGTTCGGCGGCCACGGTGCGTCGCCCTGGCCTTCCGCTTCGTGGCGTTCGCTGAGCTCGAGCAGGGCGTCGAGCGAGCCGACGGCATCGTCGATCCCCGCCCCCGCATCGCCCCGCTCCGCGCACAGCGCCGGGACCGTCGCCAGCGTGAAATCCTCGGCGACGACGTCCGCGACCTCCTCCCAGCGGAGCGGGAACGACACGCGGGCATCGGGCAGCGGCCGGACCGAGTAGACGGACGCAACCGTTCGGTCTTTGGCGTTCTGGTTGTAGTCGAGGAACACCCCATGGCGCTCCTCCTTCCACCATTTCGAGGTGGCGATCGAAGGCGCGCGGGCCTCGACGTCCCGGGCCAGCGCCAGGGCAGCGCGGCGGACCTGCCCGTACGTCCATTTGCGTTGGATCCGCACGTTGATGTGGATCCCGCGCGAGCCGGATGTCTTCGGCCAGCCCACGAGCCCCACGGCCTCGAGCGACTCACGCGCGACCAGCGCGACCTCGCGCACCTGCGACCACGGCACCCCGGGAACCGGATCGAGGTCCACGCGCAGCTCATCGGGGTGCTCCATGTCGTCGGCCCGGATGGGGTGCGGGTTGAGGTCGATGCAGCCGAGGTTGGCGACCCACGCGAGGCCCGCCGCATCGTCGACGACGACCTCGTCCGCCGTGCGGCCGGACGGGAACGTGAGCGTGGCGACGCGGATCCACTCGGGCCGGTTCTCCGGGGCCCGCTTCTGGAAGAACGGCTCCTTCTCGGCACCATCCACGAAGCGCTTCAGCGCCATCGGCCGGCCCCGCACGCCGACCAGCGCACCATCTGCGACCGCAAGGAAATAGCGGACCAGATCCAGCTTCGTGTAGCCGGCCTTCGGGAAGTAGACCTTGTCCGGGTTCGTGACGGTGACCTCGCGGCCGCCGATCTCCAGCACTTCCTTCTTGGAGGCCATGGCGACACCATAGCGCCCGCCTTCGCCGAGGCGCTACAGTCCGGATCTGTCGATTTGGACCGACCCCGTTCGTCGTGGAGGTAACGGGCACGATCGTGCCCTGCACGCCATGGAGGGCTGACGATGCGCTACCTGCTGCTGATCTACGGATCCGAGGATGTCCCCGATCCCACGCCGGACGAGCAGGGGGCGGTCATGGCCGCATACAACGCGTTCACCGAGCACATCCGCTCGAAGAACGCCTACCTGGGCGGCGAGGCCCTCGAGCCGACCGCCACCGCGACGACGGTCCGCGTCCGGGACGGCCAGACGCTCACCACCGACGGGCCGTTCGCTGAGACCAAGGAGGCCCTCGGCGGGTACTACCTGGTCGAGGCCAAGGACCTTGACGAGGCCATCGATTTCGCCGCGCGAATCCCGGGCGCCCAGAACGGCTCGATCGAGGTGCGGCCGATCTGGGAGCTGCCCGCCGAGTACACGGCGGGGGCCGAAGCGGCAGCCGCCAACTGAGCGAACGCTGACCGACGTCGTCGCGGCCTCGCCGGAGGCCCACGCACTTGTCGACCGCCTGTTCCGTGAGGAATCGGGACGGGCGATCGCGACGCTCATCCGCGTCCTGGGCGACTTCGATCTCGCGGAAGAGGCCGTCCAGGAGGCGTTCGTCCGGGCGCTCGAGACGTGGCCTGACGGCGGCGTCCCGGCCAACCCCGGCGCATGGATCACCACGACCGCGCGGAACCGGGCGATCGATCGGCTCCGGCGACAGCGGACGCTGCAGCAGAAGACCGCAGTGCTCGCACGCGATGCCGGCATGGTCGACGACGTCGAGGTCGCTGGAGGGGACGAGGAGATGCCGCTCGTCGACGACCGGCTCCGACTGATCTTCACGTGCTGCCATCCGGCGCTCGCCATGGACGCGCGGGTGGCGCTGACCCTGCGCACGCTGGGCGGGCTCACCACCCCGGAGATCGCCCGGGCGTTCCTGGTTCCCGAGCCGACCCTCGCGCAACGGCTGGTCCGCGCGAAGCGAAAGATCCGCGACGCGGGCATCCCCTACCGCGTGCCGCCGGCAGAACTGCTCCCCGAGCGGCTCGACGGCGTGCTCGCCGTGCTCTACCTCGTCTACAACGAGGGCCACACCGCGTCGGCGGGTGACGAGCTCGAACGGCGGGAGTTGTCGAACGAAGCCATCCGGCTTGCCCGGGTGCTCGTCTCCCTCATGCCGGATGAGCCCGAGGTGCTGGGTCTCCTGGCATTGATGCTGCTTCACGATGCCCGCAGCGAGGCGCGCACGTCCGAGTTCGGAGACCTCGTGCTTCTCGAGGACCAGGACCGCTCGCGCTGGGATCGCGCCAGGATCGAAGAAGGAGGGTCGCTGGTCGAGCGCGCGTTGCGTCACGGCCGGCCGGGCTCGTACCAGCTGCAGGCGGCCATCGCGGCCGTCCACGACGAGGCGGCGACGACCGGCGAGACGGATTGGCCCCAGATCGCCCTGCTCTACCGCGAGCTGATGGCCTTCGCGCCGAGCCCGGTCGTCGAGCTCAACCAGGCGGTGGCGGTGGCGATGACCGACGGGCCGGAATTCGGACTGGCGATGGTTGACGCACTGGCCGCCGAGGGCCGCCTGCACGATTACCTGTACCTGCACGCGACGCGAGCGGACCTGCTCCGCAGGCTGGGTCGTCGGTCGGAGGCGGCGACGGCGTACGGGCGAGCGCTGAGCCTTGCGACGAATGCCACGGAACGGCGCTTCCTGGAGGGTCGCCTGGCGGAGATGAGCGTCGGGGACGAATCGCGCCCGAACTGACTGCCCGGCATCGCAGCCATGCACGTGGCGAATAGGAATCACGCGCTGGGCAGGCCCCCGTGTTGGTCGTCAACCGCGGCCACGGACCCCTTTCGTATTCGCTCCGTGCATGTCCGAGACGAGCCCGGTCCCGGTCGCCGGGCAGGCTCCTGTCCACGAGTCCGGGTAGGACTCGTACGAACGTTCGCCGGGTGCGGCCTCGTTGCGCAGAGCGTGGTGGCACACAGGCATCGGCCCGAACGGCCTACCAGCGTTCGTAGCAGTCCCGGTCGGAATGCAAGGTGAACACCGACGGCCCCGGCGCATCCCGACGATGAGTTTCGCGGCTCTACGCCGTCGTATCCGGTGAGGGATTGTTGCCAGGTCCGGTAACCACCGGCTGGTACCCTGTGCGACCCGCCCGCCCACCTGCTACCGGTGATGTCATGCCCGCCCCCGCGATCACGGCCGAAGGCCTGGTCAAGATCTACAAGAGCCGCAAGAACGAGGTCCACGCCCTCGACGGCATCGATCTCGAGGTTGCCGAGGGAACCGTCCTCGGGCTGCTCGGCCCGAACGGGGCCGGCAAGACCACGGCCGTCCGCATCCTGGCGACGCTCCTGAAGCCCGATGCCGGACGTGCGACCGTTGCCGGATTCGACGTGGTCCGCCAGCCGGACGAGATCCGGCGGCTCATCGGCCTGTCCGGTCAGTACGCGGCAGTGGATGAGAACCTCACCGGCCGCGAGAACCTGTGGCTGTTCGGACGGCTGTACAAGCTGCCGTCCCCGAAGGCGAGGGCGCGCGCCGACGAGCTGCTGGACCAGTTCGATCTGACCGACGCGGCTGATCGCGTCGTGAAGACCTACTCGGGCGGCATGCGCCGCCGGCTCGACCTCGCTGCGGCGCTGATCGCCAATCCAAGGCTGCTGATCCTGGACGAGCCGACAACGGGTCTCGACCCGCGGAGCCGGCTTGGGATGTGGGATGTCATCCGTGAGCTGGTCCGCAGCGGTGCGACGCTCCTGCTCACCACCCAGTACCTCGAAGAGGCCGACGAGCTGGCCGACACGATCGCGGTGGTCGACCACGGCAAGATCATCGCCCGAGGAACCGCGGACGAGCTGAAAGCGCAGGTGGGCGGCGAGCGCATCGAGGTCATCGTCCACGACAAGACCGTCCTCGCCGACGCTCGCGCCGTGCTCGCGCGAGGCGGCGACGACGTGACCATCGACGACCACACCCGGCGCCTGACCGTGCCGGCCCACGGCGGTGCCCAGTCGCTTGTCGGCGTCGTGCGCGACTTCGACGAGGCGGGCTTCAGGATCGACGACATCGCGCTTCGCCGGCCGACCCTCGACGACGTGTTCCTGTCGCTGACCGGGCACGTTGCCGAGGTGGAATCGGAGAACAGCAAGGAGACGACCGCAGGGAGGGCCCGATGACCGCACCAGCGACCGCCGCCACGACGCCCGCTCCGGCGGGCAGCCGTCAGTCGGCAATCACCGACTCGCTGCTGATCGGTTGGCGCAATCTGAAGCGAATCCCGCGGATCCCGGAGCTCGCGGCCTTCGCGATCATCCAGTCGATCATGTTCGTGCTGCTGTTCGTCTACGTGTTCGGCGGCGCAATCGCGATCGCGGGACCCGGCAACTACGTCGACTTCCTGATGCCCGGGATCTTTGCCCAGACGATCGTCTTCGCCGCCGGCACCACTGCCATCGGGATGACCGACGACATCAGCAAGGGCATCGTGGATCGCTTCCGATCGTTGCCGATGTCGCATTCCGCCGTCCTGACCGGGCGGACCTTCGCGGACGTCATCTACAACGGCGGGATCCTGATCGTGCTGATGGTGACGGGCTTCGTCGTGGGCTGGCGCGTCGACAGCCTGCCGAACCTGCTGATCGGCTACGCGCTGCTGCTGTTCTTCGCCTACGGCATGACCTGGCTGGGGGTCTTCCTCGGGATGAACGTGCCCACGGTCGAGGTCGCCCAGCAGGTCATCTTCACGGTGCTCTTCCCGATCACGTTCATCTCGAACGTGTTCGTCCCGCTACCGACGCTTCCGGAGTGGCTGCAGCCCATCGCGGAATGGAACCCGACGAGCACGCTGACGGCCACGCTCCGCGAGCTGTGGGGCAACCCCAACCCAATCCAGTCCGACAGCCTTGCCGGCCAGGAGCCGGCCCTCGTGACCATCGGCTGGGTGATCGCCTTCATCGTTGTCTTCGGCCCGCTTGCCGTGCGCCGTTATCGTCGCCTGAGCCGCTGACCGGGACGGATCAGCCGCTCGCGCCCAGAACCGCTATCAGGGCCAGCATCAAGAGCAGACCGCCGGCGAGGACGCCGAAGAGGTAAGCCCAGTGCACGGCGGGCTTCGCGGACTGCTCGTGCTCTGCGCGGACGTCGTCCTCGGTGAGCTCGGTTTCGTTCGTGGCAGCGCTCATGCCTTGCCCCGCTCGCGTTCGAGCCGGTCGACCTTCGCCTCGATCCTGCGGAGCGCCGCCTCGGTGTCGTAATCGGTGTCGGGCGACTCGTGGCTCTTGCGGTGGACGAGGAACGTCGTCAGGACGATGAAGACGAAGACCTGCAGGAACTCGGACTGCCAGTTCTCGAAGGTCGCCTGGGCCCAGCTCCAGATGTACCCACCGTCGCCGAATGCCCGGGCGACCTCACCGTGGCTCCGTTGGTCCGCGACGAATTCGACCCATCCCGTCCAGGTCTGGAGCGCCCACGCCGCGACGAACATCACGACGAGCGTGA
>DASTYU010000250.1:0-3130 GCA_035764655.1 Candidatus Limnocylindrales bacterium | reverse complement strand
TCCAGGAGCTGCCCCAGTCGTCGTTCACGTAGATGTGCACGACTTCACCTGGCTGCCAATTGGACCCGGTTAGCGTGACGAGACCACCGGGCGGGTAGTCATCCAGGTCGCTCGCGATGGTAGGCGCAGCCGCAGAAGCAGCCGGTGCGGGCTCGGGAGTTGACTCAGGGGTCGCGTCCGGCGTGGGCTCGGAGCTCGGCTCCTCGCTCGGCGTCGCCTCGGGAGTCGCCTCGGGCGTGGGTTCCGCCGAAGGCTCGGCCGAAGGCGTCGGCGATGGGCTGGGGTCGGCGCTCGGCTCTTCGGCGAGCGCGGCGACCGGAGCGATGAGGCTCGTGACCAGCAGGAAGATCTGCAGCACGACAATGAGCCGCAGGGCGGAGCGACGGATGGCCATAGGGGGCACCTGAACCCTTCCCCTTCCAGGCGCCGTCGAGAGTCATGATCGAAGCGAGACCGTCGGCGATCGGTGACGGGATCGAACGACGTGACGTGATGAGGGCTACGTCGATCGTCCGCCGGTTCGCTGCGACCCCCCGGGTCGGACACCTATGTAGATCACCGGCACGCGTGGGTGATCGAATGGACGCCAACGGTACTGGCCGGTTCTGCCAAATCAACTACTGCGCATTGACTATTTCGGCACCGCACTGCATTACAAGAATCCAAGTGGTGCCCGCCGTCACCGATCCGCACCGAGAAGCGCGCGGTACCATCCGGCCATGTTGAGCGGCGTGCCCGGAGGGCCAGGCGGCACGGCTCCGCGGATCCTCATCGTCGACGACGACCCGAACCTGCTAGTGCTGCTTGCCGACCAGCTTCGCGCCGACGGTTACGAGATCGCCACCGCGCGCGACGGGGACGAGGCACTGCGCCGGCTCCAGTCGAGCTGGCCCGACCTCCTGATCATCGACATGATGATGCCGCGCATGGACGGCCTGTCCCTCGCGCGCGAAATCAAGGCACGCGCGGACCTGCCGATCATCGTCCTCTCGGCGATCGACGCCAGCGATTCGAAGGCGGACCTGCTCGACGAGGTCGCCGAGGACTACATCACCAAGCCCTACCACTATCCCGAGCTGCGCGCGCGCATCAACCGGGTGATGCGCAGGCTCGGTGACAAGGTCCCGCGCCAGAGCCTCGTGCTCGGCCCGGACCTGACGCTCGACCTTTATCGCCGAGAGGCAACCGTTGGCGGTACGCCGGTCCAGCTGACCCCGACCGAATCGCGCCTGCTCTACGCGCTCGCTGCAAACCTCGGCCAGACCGTTTCGACCGAAACACTGCTCGTCCGTGGCTGGGCCGAAACCGAGGACGCCGATCCGTCCTACGTGTGGGTCACGATGCGTCGCCTTCGTCAGAAGATCGAAGTCGATGCGAACCATCCGAAGCACCTCGTCACGGTCCGGGGCGTCGGCTATCGGCTGGTACGCTCCGGCGGCCAGAACGGCGCCGATGGATGAGCCGCTCGAGGTCGCCGATCTCGGCGAGCCCGAGAGTCGTGGCCTTTCCTTCCGTACCAGGCTGACCGCTGCCCTGATCGGGACGGCGGTCGTCCCGCTCGCCGCCTTCGGGCTGGTCGCGTACCTGCTGGACCCGTCCGAGCCGACCGTCGGGCGGGTCCTGCTCTTCGCCCTGGTCGTGACGATCCTCGTCGCGGTGCTCTTCTCGTATCTCGTCGCCACGGACCTCACCCGACCGCTGCGGGCCATCGCCTCCGCGGTCGACCGCGTGTCGGCCGGCGACCTGTCCACGCCGATCCAGGTCCCCGGCGAGGACGAGCTGGCACGCCTGGCCGAGAGCCACAACCGGCTGGCCGCCGACCTCGACCGGCGCGATCGCGAGGTGGCGGCGATGAACGACGCCATCTCGGATGTGTCGGTGCGCGATGGCGTCGCGTTCCTGGTCGCGCGCGCGGCTGCGGACGCCAAGCGGGTATTCGGACTGCCCGAGGCCCGACTCCTCCTGGGCGACCCGGACGACTTTCCGGTCGAAGAAGTTGTCCCCGGGGAGATGCGCCCTTTGCGCGCGGTCCTGCGTTCGGGCGACGACGCCATCGGCGTGCTGGTCGGCCGTCTGCCGCCGCTCCGGCCCTGGGCCCGGGCTGACCAGGACCTGCTGGAGCTGTATGCGAGCGAGATCGCGGTGGCCATTCGAAACGCCGAGTTGTACGAGCGCGTCGAGGCGCAGAACGCGCAACTCCTCGAGCTCGATGCCGCCAAGGACGACTTCCTCCGCGGCGTCAGCCACAACCTGCAGACGCCGCTCACGAGCATCCGCGCCCATGCCGACCAGCTGGGGCGCGACCGGCCTGACCGCCGCCTCGAAGTCATCGAGGAACAGGCCGACCGCCTGTCGCGGATGGTCCGCCAGTTGCTGACGGTGACGCGCCTGGAGTCCGGGGCGCTCAAGCCGCGGGTCGAGGTCGTCAACCTGGCCGCGCGCACCCGCCGCGCGTGGGAGGCGCTGGGAGCCGACGACGTCCCCTTCGAGCTCGACGACAAGGCCGACGGCTGGCTGGCGATCGCCGACGCCGATCAGCTCGATCAGGTCGTCTGGGCACTGCTGGACAACGCCGTGAAGTACGGCCGCCGGACGCCCGTCGAAGCGGCGATCGTGCCGGATCCGGATGGCAACCGGCTGCGGCTGACGGTCGCCGACCACGGTGCGGGCGTCGCGGAAGAGGATCGCGAGCGGCTCTTCGGACGGTTCGTCCGCGGCAACGAGACGACCCCTGACGAGGGCAGTGGCCTGGGCCTGTTCGTCTCCCGCGAGCTCTGTCGCGCGATGGACGGCGACCTGGTCCTCGAGCCCGCCGATCCGACCCGGGGCGCGGCGTTCAGCGTCTACCTGCCGGCGGAGCTCGCCCAGGAAGCCTGACCGCCGAAGGTCCGCGGGGCTTCGGGACCTCCGTACTACGCAATGGTGCCGCTGGGCAGCGTTGCAAGGTCACCTGCAAGGTTTCTCGCAGACCATCCGCGTCAGTCACCTCGATGCGTGTCGGGGTTTCACCGCCGGGGACCCACATGAGACATTTGCCTCCGCGATGGCGCCTGCGCGCGCCCCGTTCCGAGCCAGGCCAGGCACTCGTCGAACTCGCAATCATCCTTCCCGTTCTACTGCTCCTGGTCGT
>DASTYU010000249.1:0-37569 GCA_035764655.1 Candidatus Limnocylindrales bacterium | reverse complement strand
CGGCGACCTCGGCTTTCTCGTCGCGAGCGCGAGCGGGTCGACGCCGTCCGGAGTCCAGGGGGCCGCGACGCGGGCGATCCGCGCCATCCTGGACGAGGCATACGAATCGGCGTACCGGACGCTGGTCGCGCACGTCGAGACGCTGCGCCGTCTCGCGGCCTATCTCGTCGAGCACGAGCGTCTCGACGGCGACACGTTCAACGAGCTGTTCGAGGGCCGCCTCGAGGTCCCGCGCGCCGTCGAGGAGTGGCGCCCGACGACGTCCCGCCCGCGAGCCTGGGATGAGGTGGCGGTGCTGGCCGATCGTCGGTTCCCCCGACTGGATCCGGCGCCGATCCCGATCGCGGCGACCGCCCCCGAGCCGGTGGCCGTCGCCCTCGCCCCGGCCGCCGCGCCGGCAGCGGCCGTGGCCGCCACACCGGCCATCACCACCGCCGTGCCCCGTCGTCGGATGACGCTCCGCCGCCGCATGCGCAACCTCGCGGCAGGCGCCCTCGAGCAGGCCGAGGCCTGGCTGCGCGCCCCCGAAGCGGAGATCGACCGCCGCTGAGTCGTCCCCTTTGGCGGAGACGCCGGGTGGGTCCGGCACGGTACCCTTCGCGGCGATGCCTCTCATCGCGCTCGACGGACTCACCAAGCGCTACAGCGCCAGTGTCACCGCGCTCGACGGCCTGACCCTCGAACTGGAGCCCGGCATCATCGGGCTGGTCGGCGCCAACGGCGCGGGCAAGAGCACCATGCTCAAGCTGCTGCTCGGCCTCCTCGAGCCGACGGCCGGCTCGGTCAAGGTCCTCGACATGGATGTCAAGACGCACGGGCCGCGGATCCGCGAGTTCGTCGGCTACATGCCCGAGCACGACTGTCTGCCGCCCGAGTCTTCCGCGACCGACTTCGTCGGGCACATGGCACAGATGTCCGGCCTGCCACGCACCGCCGCGCGCGAGCGGACCGCCGAGGTCCTCCGCCACGTGGGTCTGTACGAGGAGCGCTACCGCGCGATCGGCGGTTACTCGACCGGCATGAAGCAGCGGGTCAAGCTGGCCCAGGCGCTCGTCCACGACCCCCGCCTGCTGCTCCTGGACGAGCCGACCAACGGTCTCGACCCGGCCGGCCGCGACGAGATGCTCGACCTCATCCGGCGGACCGGCACGGAGTTCGGGATCGCGGTCATCCTGGCCAGCCACCTGCTCGGGGAGATCGAGCGGGTGTGCACCTACCTGGTCGCGATCGACAACGGACGGCTGCTCCGCGCGGCAGCGCTGGGCACCTTCACCGAGCACACCGGCGTCCTCGCGGTCGAAGTCGAGGAAGGCCGCCAGCAGCTGGCCGGGGCCCTGGCTCGGGGCGGTTTCGAGGTCGTCGAGGACGGCCGCCTGGTGCTCGTCGCCCTGCAGGGGGAAGCGACGTACGACGCCGTCCGTGACGCCGTGGTCGACCTCGGCCTGCCGCTGGTCCGGATCGAACAGCGCCGCCACTCGCTCGAGGACCTGTTCCGGGACGATCCGTCCTCGCCACAGGCGCCCGCAGCATGACCGCCTCGAACGCCCCGCTCCGCGCGTCTGGTCCCGGCGGGAGCATCTACGACCTTGGCTACCAGGGCTACTCCGGGCCGCGCCTCGGGCGCGCCTACGCGATCCGCGCGCTGTTCGCGCACACGCTCCGTTCCGCCTACGGGATCGGCCGGGGCGGGCGCGCCAAGATCATTCCCATCGGCCTCGCCGCATTGCCGCTACTCATCGCCGTGATCGGCGTCGGGATCGCGGCGCTCGCCAAGCAGGCGGGCGAGCTCGGTTCGATCGTCGAGGAGAGCTCGCCGATCCGCTACGCCGCGTTCTCCGGGCTGATCTCCACGTTCGTGATCCTGTTCTGCGCGGCGCAAGGGCCGGAGCTGCTCGGACGCGACCAGCGCTACGGGGTCCTGCCGCTGTACTTCTCGCGTGCGCTCGCGCGCGTGGACTACTCACTAGCCAAGGTCGCCGGCATGGTGGTGGCGCTGCTCATCCTGATCGTCCTGCCGTATGTCGTGCTGTTCGTAGGGCGGGTGTTCGTCGCCGACAGCCCGGTCGACGGTCTCTCCGCCGAGCTGCCCAGCGTGCCGCCGCTCATCGCCCAGAGCCTGCTCACTGCGGGCGTCCTCGGGTCGCTGGCCATGGTCGTGTCCGCGCATACGCCACGCCGTGCCTACGCAACGGTCGGGATCATCGCGGCGCTGCTCATTCCGTCCATCGTGGTCGCGGTGCTGCACGAGGAGGCCTTCGGACGGGTGGGCGATTTCCTGGTCCTGCTCAGCCCCACCGATGTCCTCGACGGGCTCAACGCCGCCCTGTTCGACACGCAGGCGGGCAGCCCGGTCGTCGTCGACCTCGACCTGCCCGGCTACGCGTACCTGGCGGCGGCGATCGTGATGACGATCCTGTTCGTCGGCCTGACCGTCCGCCGCTTCCTGCGGATCTCCGCATGACCGACACGGCGACGCAGCCGCCCGAAGCGGCATCCGCCGAAGACACCCCGCCGGCCGGGCCCGAATCAGCGGGCGGGACCGTGCCGGTCCTCGCCGTCGAGCACGTGTCGCGCTGGTACGGCAACGTTGTCGCGGTCAACGACATCTCGTTCGGCCTCGGTCCTGGAGTGACCGGGCTGCTCGGGCCGAACGGCGCGGGCAAGACGACGTTGCTGCATCTCCTCGCCGGGCTGCTCCAGCCGTCCGCGGGGACGGTGACCGTCGGCGGCGAGGTGGCCTGGAGGAACCCGCCGGTCTACCGCAAGCTCGGGCTCGTCCCGGAACGCGAGGCAGTCCACCCGTATCTCACCGGCCGCGAATTCGTCCTGCTCAATGCCAGGCTGCAAGACGTTGCGAACCTCGACGCCGCGGTGCAGCGCGCGATCGCGACGGTGGACCTCGCCGACGCCGCGGACCGCCAGATCGGCACGTATTCGAAGGGCATGCGCCAGCGGATCAAGCTGGCCGGCGCGCTGGTCCACGACCCGCCGATCCTGCTGCTCGACGAGCCGTTCAACGGCATGGATCCGCGTCAGCGCCTCCACATGATCGAGCTCCTGCGGTCCATGGCTGCCGCCGGGCGGACGATCCTGTTCTCCTCGCACATCCTCGAGGAGGTCGAACGGCTGGCCGATTCGGTCCTGGTCATCTACGCCGGCCGGCTCGCCGCCTCGGGCGACTTCCGGTCCATCCGCCGGCTCATGACCGACCGCCCGCATACCTTCACGGTGCGATCGTCGAACGATCGCCGCCTCGCGGCGGCGCTGCTGGCCGATCCGTCGGTGTTCGGAGCCGAGCTGTACGACGGTGTCCTGTCCGTCCGGACCTCGGATTTCGGGGCGTTCACCCGCTCGGTCCCGCGCGTGGCGCGCGCCGAGGGGATCAGCCTCTTCGAGCTGCTCCCGAGCGACGACTCGCTCGAGAGCGTGTTCAGCTACCTGGTGCGCCGATGATCGCCACGATGCCGATCACCGCCGTCACCCTGCGCGGTTTGCTGGGTCGCCGCCGGACCCTGCTGATGGTCCTGCTGGTCGGTCTGCCGGTGCTGGTTGCAGTGCTGCTGCGGGTCGCCGGCAGCGACGTGAATGTCGACCGGATCCTCGACCCGATGATCGTTCGCACCATCCTGCCGCTGGTCGCGCTCGTGTTCGGGACCGCCGCGCTCGGTTCGGAGCTGGAAGACGGGACGGCGGTCTATCTGATCATCAAGCCCATCCCGCGCTGGCGGATCATCGCCGCCAAGATGCTCGTCGCCGCGGGGCTGACCGTGGCGCTGATCATGCCGGCGACAGTCGCCACGGGGATCCTCGTCGCAGGCTTCGGTCCGGGTTCGATGGCAACCACGTTCGCCTACGCGCTGGCGGCATCAGCGGGGGGCGCGGCGTATGCCTGCGCGTTCGTGGCGCTGTCGGCGTTCACCGGGCGGGCCCTGATCATCGGCCTCGCCTACACCCTGATCTGGGAGGGGGTTCTCGCGGGGCTTCTCGAGGGGACTCGGTTCCTGTCGATTCGACAGGCGACGCTCGGGATCGCCGCGGGCCTCGATGAGCCTCCGTTCGGCCAGGCCCCGCTGGAGTTGCCCCTGTCAGTCGCGATCATCGCGCTGGTGATCGTCGGGTCGTTCGTGCTCGGGTCGCTGCGTCTCGCCCGCTTCGAGATCCGCGGCGGCGACTGACGGCTGCCTTCGCCCCAAAGTGGCCAAATTCCCACGCAGGGACACCAGGGCCACGTCAATACGTGTGAATCCGCCGATCACCAGCGTTTCAGCGGTCGAATTCCCACCCCATGAGAATCTGGCCCGTTTGGAGGGCCGATTCCGGGCCGTTGATGGCCCACGTTTCCGTGGATGGGAATTTGGCCAACGCTAATGACCTGGAACGGGCCGGCTGGCTCAGAAGGGGAAGAGCGCCCCGAGGTCCGGCAGGATCGCGTCCTGACCGGTGATGAACACCAGCCCGATCGCCAGGCTGAAGACGCCCGCGACCGCACCGATGCCCACGTAGACCCGTTCGCGGGCCTGGCTGGACACGAACCCCACCGAGCTGAAGACGACGATCATGAAGTTCGAGATCAGCAGACCGATCACGAACGCGAACAGCATCGGGACACCGAGCCCCGCGCTCGATGCGCCGCCGACCGCGGCGATCAGCAGGGCCTGGCTGCCGGTCTCGGCACCGACCCCGTGGATCATGCCGACACCCAGCGCGGTGCGCGTGCCGTAGGAGCTCATCTCGAGCGGCTCGACGTGCTCGTGGCCGTGGAGGCGCGCCTGCAGGCGGCGCCAGGCCATGCGCACGGCATCGAACAGCAGCATCCAGCGGCTGCGCAACCGGAACGTGTCGCCGGCGAACGCGTAGCGGTACACCGAGTAGAGCACCCACACACCGAGGATCACGAGGGTCAGGCCGACGATCCGGCCCATGATCGGGTCGAGCCAGTCGGGGAGCAGCGCGCCGAACATGATCGCGGCGACGCCGAGGACGATGACGACGAGCCCGTGACCGAGCGCGTAGAGCGTCCCGAGTCGGATCGCCTCGCCCTGCTCGGAGAGCTTCCAGCGTCCGATGGAACCGACGACCGCGGTTGCCGGCGCAAGGGTCGCGGCGCCCGGGCCTGCATCGTGGGCGCGGATCTCGGCCGGGCCGCCGTGCCCGTGGGCGTGGCCGCTCAGGTCGCGGTGCTGTTCGGAGTGGGCGGCCTCGGCCGTCCCGGCGGCGGCGGTTGTACTGGTGATGTCGGTGATTGCCGCGATGTGGTCCCAGTCGACGCCGTGGCGGATCCCGAGAAGCAGCCCTGTCAGGAGCACGCCGATGTTCGCGGCAGGAGCCGCAACGGCAGCGATCAGGGAAGCAACGGGATCGATCATCAACGGGGCTCCTCGGGCACGAACGAGGGTACCGAACCGCGAGTCATATTGCAACGGGTTGCAATTGAACTGACGTGCAGGTAGCTCGGCTATCATTTCGCACGATGGCAGTGGACGGATCACTCGACGGGGCTGGGGTCGCACTCGCCGACTGGTCGACGGTTCGCGATCTCCTGCATGCGCGCGGCCTGCGCTGGACGCCCCAACGTCGGGCGCTCCTCGACGTCCTCGCCAGCACCGACGGCCACGTCACCGGCGCCGAGCTCGTGGAGCGTTGCCGGGCGATCGATCCGGCAACCATCCCCTCGACCGTCTACCGGACGCTCGACGTGCTCGAGGAGATCGGCTTCGTCAGCCACAGCCACGCGGCCGACGGTCGCGAGCAGTTCCACGTCCTGCCGGTCGTGGAGCATGGCCACCTCGAATGCCGGCGCTGTCACGACTCGTGGGAGATCCCTGTCGACGAGGCCGCCGAGCTGGTGACGGCCCTCGAACGGAGTCGCGGCTTCACGGTCGACCTGAGCCACCTGTCGATCCTGGGCCTGTGCGCCGCCTGCCGGGAAACCTGACCGGGCGTCATGCCGTCCATGGCACGCGCCGTCCGGGGCCGGACGGACCGCAACGATCGGGCCGGTCGGCTCATCCGGCGACGGCGCAGCGCATGGCCAGATAGCCCCCAATGACCGTCCAGACCGTCGAGACCTTCTACGGCATCCTCGCGCTCGTTGCCTTCGCGATCGTCATCGGGATCGTCGCGCTGCGGCTGCTGGCGTTCGTCAGTGAGACCGCCTCCGATGCATTCGACGGCGTCGCCGCCGCCATCGCCCCGAACGCCCTGGCCATGGGCTGGATCGTCGCGTTTCTCGCCACCGCAGGGAGCCTCTACTTCTCGGAGGTCGCGCACTTCGAGCCGTGCACGCTGTGCTGGTATCAGCGGATCGCGATGTACCCGCTCGTGGTGATCTTCGCCATCGCCGCGGCGCGACGCGAGACCGCCGGCGCGCTCTACGCTGCCGGACTCGCCGCCATCGGCGCGGTCATCGCCGCGTACCATGTCGCGCTCGAGTGGTTCCCCGCCCTCGACAGCGGGACGTGCGATCCGGACAACCCGTGCACGCTGGTCTGGTTCCGGGTCTTCGGCTTCATCAGTCTGCCGACCCTCGCCCTGGCGGCGTTCCTGCTGATCCTGACGTTCAGCCTGATCCGTCTTTGGAGGTCTACGTGAGTCAGCGTTCCCGCGACTCGCGGCGCGGGGCGGCCCGCGCGCGCGAGCGCTCTGCCACCAGTCGACGGTGGCTGCTCCCCGCGATCGGCGTCGCGGTCATCGTCGTCGCTGCCGTTGGCGCCATCTGGCTCTCGAGCGGTTCGTCGGGCGGCGGCTCGTCGAGCCGGCCGTCGGACGTGCCCTCCGGATCGGGTCCCGCCGATCAGGCTCCGGTCGTGAGCGGCAACCCGCTGCCCCTGTTCTCCAGCTCGTCCGGTGACCCCGCCCTGGGTCAGGTCATCCCGACGGTCAGCTCGCCGACGGCGTCCATCCAGGTCAACGGCAAGGCCAAGATCCTGCTGTTCCTGGCGCACTGGTGCCCGCACTGCCAGGCCGAGGTGCCGGTCGTCCAGGACTGGATCGACGGCGGAAACCTGCCCGGCGACGTTGACCTCGTCAGCGTGTCGAGCTCCATCGACCCGAACCGTCCGAACTACCCGCCCAACGAGTGGCTTGAGCGTGAGGGCTGGACGTCACCGGTGATCGTGGACGAATCCGGGACCGTCGCCGACGCGTTCGGGCTGTCGGGCTTCCCGTACTTCGTCTTCGTGAACGCTGACGGAACCGTCGCGGGGCGGCTCACCGGGGAGCTGCCCCCGAGCGAGCTCGACCGGATCGTCGCCGGCCTGCAGCGCTAGCCCGAGCCCTCGCCGGACGTCGGTACGGCCATGATGCTGAAGCCGGCATCGACGTAGATCACCTCGCCCGTGACGGCACTCGACAGGTCCGAGGCGAGGTAGACCGCGGTCCGCCCGACGTCCTCGATCGAGACGTTCCGGCGCAGCGGGGCGACCTCGTCGAACTGGCCGTACATTCGCTTGAAGCCGGCGATGCCGCTCGCGGCGAGGGTCCGGATCGGGCCTGCGCTGATGGCGTTGACGCGAACTCCCTCCGGTCCGAGGTCGGACGCGAGGTAGCGCACCGACGCCTCGAGCGCGGCCTTGGCGACGCCCATGACGTTGTAGTTCGCCGTGACCTTCTCGGAGCCGTAATAGGTCAGCGTCATGACCGAGGACCCCGGCCGGAGGAGGGGACGGGCGGCACGGGTGAGCGCAACGAGCGAATAGGCGGACACGTCGAGCGCCAGCGCGAAGCCGTCGCGCGACGTATCCACGAACCCCCCGGCGAGGTCCTCGCGTTTCGCAAAGGCGAGAGCGTGGACGAGGATGTCGAGGCGATCGCGCGTCCCCGCGTAGCGCTGGAACACGCGCGCGATGTCCTCATCGGACTGGACGTCGGCCGGCTCCACGAACGTCGATCCGATCGAGTCGGCGAGCGGCCTGACCCGTCGCTCGATGAGGCTCTCGATCGACGAGAAGCCGACGTCGGCTCCCTCGTCGTGGAAGGCCTTGGCGATCCCCCACGCGATCGAATGATCGTTTGCCACCCCGAACACGAGCGCGTTCTTGCCGTCGAGCAGTCCCATGCGTCCCTCCTGCCCGGATTGTGGCGCATCGCGGGTCCGGCGCGGCGTGCCGGTAGCGGCCGGATATCAGGGTCGATCAGCGGCTCGTGCGCTCGTCGAGCAGCGCCGCCCGAGCGGCGTCGAATGCGGTCTTCACCTCGGAGGCCCGCGCGACGGGGTCGGCGACGGCGCCGCCCAGCGCGTCGTGCTCGAGCTGCCGGCACAGCTCGCCCAACTGGAGCGCGCCCACGTTCAGGCTGCTCGACTTGAGGGAGTGGGCCGGCCGGACCAGGTCGGGGACCGACCCCGCAGCCGCGGCCGCGTCCAGCTCTCCGACAATCCGTTCGCCCTCGGCGATGTACGTGTCGACGAGCTCGTCGACGAAGCCCTGGTCGCCGCCGGTGATGTCCAGCAGGTTGGCCATGGTCGCCGCATCGATGGCCGAGTCCACGATCAGGACGCCTCGGCGGCACGCGCCATGGGCTGGACCGAATAGACCAGGAGTGGCCGGCTGAACCCCTTGAGCGCGCGCTCGCCGGCGGGTTCGGCCGTTGCCTGGTCCCCATCGAGCGCGGCGAACGTCCGCTGCGAGATCAGGATTTCGTTGGGCTCTGCCTCACCGCTGAGGCGCGAGGCGAGGATGATCGCGTTGCCGACGCCGCCATAGTCGTAGCGCCCCTCGAACCCGATCCGGCCCATTGTCGCGTAGCCGGTGGCGATCCCGATCCCGACCTGCAGGATGTGCCCCCGCCGCCGCCACTCGTCGCTGACCTCCGCGAACCGTTCGCGGATCGCCACGGCCATCCGGACCGCGCGGCCCGCATGGTCCTCCTGAGGCGCCGGGTCGTTGAAGAAGACCATGATCCCGTCGCCCGCGAAATGCTCGAGCGTGCCTTCGTGCTCGACCACCAGCGAGCCGACCATGGCGTGGTAACGGCGCAGGAACCCGAGCACCTCTTCGGGTTCGGCCATCTCGGAGAACGTCGTGAAGTTGCGCAGGTCGCAGAACATCGCAGTGATCTCGCGGCGATGACCCGCCAGCAGCGCCTCGCCCTCAGGGCTCGACACGAGCTGGGCGACCTGTGGCGAGAGGAAGCGGGCCAGCTGTCCGCGCTGGCGGTCGATCGTCTCGAGCAGCCTGGCATTCGCCACCCCGATCGCGGCCTGCTCCGCGAACCCGATTGCGAGCGCCTTCTCGGCATCGGCGAAGGGGCGCACCTCTGTGCGCGTGAGGGCAAGGACGCCGCTCACCGTCCCGTCCTGCTGGATCGGCACCCCGAAGATCGTCCGGTAGCCACCGACCTGCTGACCCGTCGCGACGTACTCTCGGTCGTCCTGGACGTCCTCGATCTGGATCGCCTCGCCGAGCAACGCGACCCGGCCAACGACGCTGTCGCGCCCCGGCTTGATCGTGTGCTCGCGCTCCCAGCGGTCCAGCTCGTCCGTCCCGCCGGCGGACGCGGCGACCCGGTACGCGTCGCCTTCGACGACGTACGCGACGCCGTAGTCGGCTCGGCACAGGCGGACCGCCGCGCGGACCGAGGCGTCGAGCACGACCTGCAGGTCGAACGCCGAGCGGCTCATGATCGCGAGGACCTCGTTGGTCGCCGCCTGCCGGTCGACGGCCTCGCGCTCCGCGTCATGCAGCCGCTTGCGCGCGAGCGATGACGCGATCCGCGCTTCGAGGATCGCCGGGTCGACGGTGCGCGGCAGGTAATCGGCAGCCCCCATCTCGAGACACCGCACGACGCTGTCGAGCTCGTCGACGCCGGAGATGACGATCACCGGCAGGTGGCGCAATGCCGCGTCATCGCCCAAGGCCGCCAGCACGTCGTAGCCATCCATCTCCGGCATGACGATGTCGAGCAGGATGACGTCGATCGGCGGCTGGTCAAGGTCGCGCAGCCGGTCGAGGGCCTGCCGGCCGTCACTCGCCTCCACCGGCTCATGGCCGATGCCCTGCAGCAGCCGGGCGAGGAGCTGGCGGTTGAACTGGGTGTCGTCCACGATCAGGACGCGGCCGGGCCGCATCGTCGCATCGCCGGCGGGCGGCGTCATGCCGGATCTCCGGCGGCGCGGCCCGCCGGATCGACAGCGCGGGCCAGCGCCGCCTCGAGCTCCTCCGGCCGGATCGGCTTGCTCACGTAGTCGTCCATGCCCGCGGCGAGGCACGCCTCGCGGTCGCCGGCCATGGCGTTGGCGGTGAGCCCGATGATGCGGACCCGACGGTCGGGCCAGCGACGCCGTACCTGGCGCGTGGCCTCCAACCCGTCCATCTCGGGCATCTGCACGTCCATGAGCACGACGTCGTACTCGCCGGCGCCGATCGCATCGACCGCGGCCCGGCCGTCGCCGACGACGTCGGGCGCCAGTCCGATACGTTCGAGCAGCCGAAGCGCAAGCTTCTGGTTGACCGCGTTGTCCTCCGCGAGCAGGACGCGCAGGCCGCCGTCGATCGTGGGGCCCGATGGCGGCGCTGGCTTTCGCGGCGAAGCTGGCTCGATCTCCCCGGCTTCCACCTTCGCCGCCGGCGTTGCGGCCAGCGCGTCGGCCAGCGCGTCGTGCAGGGCGGACGGCTTGACCGGCTTCACGAGCATCGCGCTGATGTTCGGCGCGGTGCGGCTGTGCTGGCCGATCGACGAGAGGATGACGACCGGCATCGGTCGCTCGGGTTGCAACGCCGCCAACCCTTCGGCAAGCTCGACGCCGTCCTGCTCGGGCATCATCAGATCGAGGATCGCGGCATCGAAGTCGCGACCGTCGCGGACCCAGCCGAGCGCCTCGGACGGGGACTCGGTCGCTTCGCCCTCCACCCCCCAGCGCTCGAGGAAGCCCGCGATGATGCGACGATTGGTGGCGTTGTCGTCGACGACGAGGACGCGGCAGCCGCGGATGCTGCGCTCGGGTTGCGGCGGCGGCGCGTCGGGCAGCGTGGTCGCCTCCACCGGCAGCACCAGCCGGAAGGTGCTGCCCTTGCCGGCTCCGTCGCTCGACGCCGTCAGGGTGCCACCCATCGACTCCGCCAGGCGCCGGCTGATGGCGAGGCCCAGGCCGGTGCCGCCGTAACGGCGGCTGATCGACGCGTCGACCTGGCTGAACGACTCGAACAGGAGGCCGATCCTGTCGTGCGGGATGCCGATGCCGGTATCCCGGACCTCGATCGTGACCGTCCACGGCCCGGGCTGCGCCTCCGGGACGGCGTCGGGAGCGGCCGCCTCGACGGACAGCACGACCTCGCCGTGTTCGGTGAACTTGATCGCGTTCGACAGCAGGTTGAGCACGATCTGGCGGAGCCGGCCGGCGTCGCCGACGATCGCCTCTGGCAGGCCCTCACCCATCGCATAGGCGAGCTCGATGCCCTTCTTCGCGGCAGTCGGTGCCACCACGTCGAGCGCGCTCTCGACCGACGTGCGCAGCGAGAACGGCTCGGCTTCGAGATCGACCTTGCCGGCCTCGATCTTCGAGAAGTCGAGGATGTCGTTGATGATCGTCAGCAGGGCGTCACCCGACGTCCGGATCGTCTCGGCGAAGTCGCGCTGCTCCGGATCGAGCTCGGTTTCAAGCAGCAGCCCGCTCATGCCGATCACCGCGTTCATCGGCGTCCGGATCTCATGGCTCATGGCCGCGAGGAACGCGCTCTTCGCCTGGTTCGCACCCTCGGCGGCGACCTGCGCCTCCTGGGCCTGGCGGAACAACCTCGCGTTCTCGAACGCGATCGACGCCTGGCGGGAAAGCCCGACCAGGAAATCGAGGTCGGCCTGGTTGAACGGCACACCGCCGTTGCGCCACACCGCCGCGGCGCCGGTGACCCGGTCGCGAGCGACGAGCGGGGCGATCATCAACCGCTCCGTCTCCGGCGAGTCATCGCTGGTGCCGGGAATGTTCTGCGTCCGGGCGTCTGCCGAGGTGTCGTTGACGAACTCCGGAACGCGGGTCTGGATGACGTGGCCGATCAGGCCCTCACCCTCGACGATGGTGTCGGCCTTGATCGCCTCGGCGATCTCGCCAATGGCCATGATCGCCCGGTACGCGTGCCCATCGCCTTCCGCCATGAAGAGCGCCGTGGTGTCGGCGTTGAGCAGGCCGTGGACGCGCTCGCCGATCTGGCGGATCACCGTGCGTGTGTCCAGGCTTGCCGAGATTTCTCGCCCGACCTCGGCGATGACGGCCATCTCGTCGCCGCGGCGATGCGCCTCCTGGTAGAGACGCGCGTTCTGGATCGCGACGCCCACGTTGGCCGCGATGGTGGCAAGGAGCCGCGCGTCCGCTTCGCGGAAGCGCCCCTCCTGGGTGGTGCTCTGGACGCTGATCACGCCGATCGCGGCGTCGCCGGCCAGGATGGGCACTCCCAGATACGACTTGGCGAGCGTTCCGACGCCGCGGCTGCCGATCGCCTCCCAGTCGGCCTCACGATTGAGTAGCAACGGCTCGCGCGAGCGCATGATCCGTGAGGACAGGCCCTCGCCGAACGCCATTGGCGGTTGCGAGCGTTGCTCGCCCGACTCGTAGTAGTACGGGAACTCGATCAACTCGCCGGTCGGGTCGAGCAGCGCGACGTAGACGATGTCCGCCTCGAACGTGCGGCGCATCTGGTCGCCCACCAGGTCGAGCAGGGCATCGAGGTCGAGCTGGGTGGCGAGCGCGTTGCCGATCTCGCTGACGGTCGCCAGCTCGGCAAGTCGCTGGCGGGTCTCGTCGATCAGGCGGACGTTCTCGAGCGCCACGCTGAGGCTCGCCGCCAGCGTTGTCAGGAGCCTGACGTCCGAGTCGCTGAACGCGTCCTCCGTATCGAGATTCTGCAGGGAGATGCGACCGCGGACATCGTCGCCGACCATCAGCGGAACGAACACCATCGATCGGGGCGTCTCTCCCTGGATCACGATGTCGAATCCGCGACTGCTGTACCAGCCCTGGATGTCGCGGTTGAGCACGACCGTTTCCTTGTTGCGTCGGAAATCGGTCGTGGCCGCATTGAAGGGAAGCGGCTGATCGGGTAAGCGCTGGCCCCGTTCGATCGTGTAGGGAAAGTGGGCGACACCTGCCTCGTCGTCGAATACGGCGATGTCGACGACCTGCGCGTCGAAGATCTCCTGGATCTTGTCGCCGACGAGGTCGTACATCGCCTGGATGTCGAGGTTCTGCGCGAGGCCATGCTGAACATCATTGATGAGTGCAAGCTCGGCAGCGCGCTCGTTGGTCTCGGTAAGCAGGCGATTGGTCTCGTCGAACAGGCGGGCGTTCTCGAGGGCGACGCCCATGCTCGACGCGAGCGTCGACAGCACGCGTTCATCCGATTCGCTGAACGCATTCTTCTCGAGCTGCTCGAGGGCGATCGCACCGATGACGCGATCGCCACTCGTAATGGGCACGCCCAGGAAGGATTCGGTTTCGGAGCCGCCCAGGTCGATCGCGCCCAAGGCCCTCGCCTCGACGTCCGATCCGACTCGTACGGGCCGGCGCGTCGTGATGATCCGGGTCGTCAGCCCGTCGCCGAGCTCGACCTCGGATCTGGTCATGCGCGCGCCTTCGTCCCACGAGTACGGGAATCGGATCACGTTCATTTGGGCGTCGAAGAGGGCCACGAACATTGAATGCGGTTCGAACATCGCCCGGACGCGCTCGCCGACCAGATCGACGACTGCCTGGAACTCGAGCTGACGGGCGAGCGCCACGCCGATCTCGTTGATGACGGCAAGCTCGGCGGTCCTCTCGTTCGACTCGCCGAGGAGGCGCTTCGTCTCGTCGAAGAGTCGCGCGTTCTCGAGCGCGACGCCCATGCTGGACGCGAAGGTGCTCAGGAGGCGCTCATCCGCGTCCGTGTAGGCGTGCGCCTGGAGACTCTCGAGCCCGAGCACGCCGATCACCCGGTTCGCGCCCGTGATCGGAACACCCAGCCACGAGAGCGTCTCGCTGCCGCCGACCGGGATTGCGCCCGCCGCTGCCTGCTCCTCGAGAGTTCCCACCCTCAGGGCCTTCCCGGTCCTGATGACGTGGGACGTCATTCCCGGTCCGAGCTCGCGAGGCTCGCGGTTGAAGCGTTCCCCCTCGTCGATGTCGTACGGCCAGGAGATCAGATTAGTCAGCGGGTCGTGGAGGGCGATGAAGATCGACCTGGCGGCGAAGAGCTCGCTGACTCGATGCCCGACGAGCTCGATGATCGCCTGGAAATCGAGCTGCTCCGCGAGCGCCCGGCCGATTTCGTTGATCAGACCCAGCTCCGCATTGCGCTGGCGGGTCTCCTCCATCGCCCGAACGCGAGTGAGCGCAGCGCCGATGTGCTGGCCGACGAATGCGAGCAGGTCGAGGTCAGCCTGGCTGTAACGTTGCCCCCGCGAATAGGTCTGGCAGACGACCACACCGACCGTGATGTCGTCGGCCTTGAGCGGGGCTCCCAACCAGTCCCCTTCGCCGACAACACCAATCGACTCGATCTCTCCGGCGCGGACGAGCTCCTCGTGACGCTCGACGCCGATGATCGCGGGCTTCCCGGTCCGGAGAACGTAGGCCGTCGTGCCCTTGGCGTTGCCGACGCCGAACGGCTCCCAGAGGTGCGGGTCCGGGATATCGAGATCCACCGCGTCGACGTAATACGGGAAGTTGATCGCCCCGCGACGATCGTCGTACAGCGCGATGTAGAAGTTCTCGGCGAACATGAGCGTGGCGACCGTCGCATGAACCTCGCGGTAGAAGGCCTGGAGGTCGCTGGTTGCGGTCGCGGCCTCGGCGATCCGGTACAGCGCGGTCTGCACCTTCTCGGCACGCGCGTGCTCGGTCTCTCGTGCCTCGAGCGCCGCCACGCGGGCACGGAGCGACGCCAGCTCGGGCGGGTCGGGCAAGGTTTCGGCCCCCGCGGTTGGGTTCGAGGCCACGCAGCTCCCTGGGAGCGCCGCTGACGGGATCGGCGCTCGTGAACGCGGAGCATAGCGTTCGCGACGGCCGTAGTCTCAGGCCCCATGCCGACCATGATTGAACTGCGCGCTGCCCTGGCCGGCGTGCGCGCTCTGCTCCTCGACCTCGACGGCGTCATCGTCCGCGCCGGCGAGGCGGTCCCCGGCTCGGTCGAGGCCGTTCGCGCGCTCGAGGAACGCCGGATCCCGTACCGGATCGTCACCAACACGTCGTTGGTGAGCCGCGTGGCGTTGTCGCGCTGGGCGGCCAACCTGGGCAACGACATTCCGCCGGAGCGGTTCCAGTCCGCACTCTCCGCCTCTGCGGCCTATGCGCGGCGGGCATTCGACGGGAAGCCGCTGTACGTCCTGGCCTCGGACGATGCCCGGACGGAGTTCGCCGGCCAGCGCCTGCTCAGCCACGCGGAAGCGGGCGCTCCCGACGCCCGGGCGGCGGCCGTCATCGTCGGCGATTCCCCCGAGGAGCTGACCTACGAGAACCTCAATCGCGCCTTTCGACTCGTGCGCAACGGCGCCCGGCTCGTCGGCATGCATCGAAACCCGTGGTGGCTGACGGCGGACGGCCCGACGATGGATTCGGGCGCCTACGTGACGGCGCTGGAGTTTGCCGCGTCCGCGCGCGCGAGTGTCATCGGGAAGCCGGCCCGCGCCTTCTTCTCCCTCGCGGTGGACGGGCTGCGGCACGACATGTGGGATCGTGGCGAGCGGCGCCTGCGCCGGAACGAGATCGCGATGGTCGGTGACGACATTCGCACCGACGTCCTGGCGGCTCAGCGAGCCGGGCTGCGCGGCGTGTTCGTCCTGAGCGGGAAGCACACGCTCGACGATCTCGAACACCTGCGGGCGGAGGGCCGGCGGACGAGGCTCCCGGAGGCGATTGCGCCAGCGCTGGCCGATGTCGTTGCGGCGCTAGACTGATCGGAACGACTGCACGACGCCTTCACGCACGAGGGACCTGCCACCCATGACCGCCGAGTCCAAGCCGCGGATCAAGATCACCTACGCCACGCTTCGGGCTGATAACGAGGAGCTGCACAGCGCGTTCGAGGCCGCGGCCGAGCACACCCGCGCGACGCTCGGGCAGGGCCACCGCAACTTCATCGACGGAGCGTGGCGCGACGGCGACGGAACCTTCGAGGCGCGATCGCCGATCGACCGGAACATCCTGCTGGGCACGTTCGCGACCGCCACGAGCGCCGACGTCGACGCCGCGGTTGGGGCGGCTCGGGCGGCCCAACCGGCCTGGGCTGCGACGCCATGGCAGGAGCGGCTCACGATCCTCCGGCGCGCGGCCGAGCTCATCAGCGACCGGCTGATGGACTACGCCGCGGTCATGGCCTACGAGGTCGGCAAGAACCGGATCGAGGCGCTCGGTGAGGTCGAAGAGTCGGCGGACCTCATCCGCTACTACTCGCAGACCATGGAGGACAACGCGGGTTACGACCACCCGATGGGCAACCTGGGGGACGCGACGGTCCACACGCGCTCGGTCCTGCGGCCGCACGGCGTGTTCGCGGTGATCAGCCCGTTCAACTTTCCGATGGCCCTCGCGGCCGGGCCGACCAGCGCCGCGATGATGGCCGGCAACACAGTCGTCCTCAAGCCGGCGTCGGCATCGCCGCTGTCGGCGGTGAAGCTGATCGAGGCGTACCGCGATGCCGGCGTCCCTGCCGGGGTGGTCAACCTCGTCATGGGTCCGGGTGACGTCGTCGGTCAGGCGCTGCAGGACCATACGGGCATCGACGGGATCGTCTTCACCGGCTCGTACGACGTCGGGATGCGCTTGTTCCACTCCTTCTCGACGACGTGGCCGCGGCCGTGCATCGTCGAGATGGGTGGCAAGAACCCGGCAATCGTGTCGCGCCATGCAGACCTCGAGGAGGCGGCCGAGGGGATCATGCGCTCGGCCTTCGGGTTCGGTGGCCAGAAGTGCTCGGCCAACTCCAGGGTCTATGTCGAGCGGCCGGTCCACGATGACCTCGTCCGCCTGCTGGTCGAGAAGACCGAGGCGATCACCATCGGCGACCCGGTGGTCCGCCAGAACTGGCTCGGTCCGGTCATCAGCGAGGCCGCCGTCGAGAAGCACCAGCAGGCCGTCGCGGATGCGCGTCGCGACGGGACCGTGTACGTCGGCGGCGAGCGGCTCGGCGATCGCGGCATGGAGAACGGCTATTACGTCGAGCCGACCGTCGTCGGCGGGCTTGCCGCGTCACATCGCCTGTTCCAGGACGAGCTGTTCGTGCCGTTCACCGCCGTTCACGCAGTCGACTCGCTCGACGAGGCGATCCGGCTCTCCAACGACACGGTGTACGGGCTCACGGCCGGCGTCTATTCCGAGGATCCGTCCGAGGTCCAGCAGTTCCTCGACCGGGCGCAGGCCGGTGTGCTGTACATCAACCGGCGGGCGGGCGCGACGACCGGCGCCTGGCCGGGCGTCCAGGCCTTCGGTGGCTGGAAGGGGAGCGGTTCGACCGGCAAGGCCGGGCTGTCGATGTACTACGTGGCGCAGTTCATGCGGGAGCAGAGCCACACCGTCGTCGACTGAGCCGCTGGCCGCGTGGTCCGAATTCGAAGCCGCCGCGCCCGAGCTTAGCGCCGAGGCGCGCCGGTTGCTCTGCGCCCGCGGTGACGGCGGAGCGCTGCTCGTAACGGTCCGCGGCGACGACCTGCGGCGGGTGTCGGACTGGCCGTGGAGCAGGGCGATTCTCGGCGTCCGCGCTACCGCCGCTGGAGTGCTCCATTGCCGTCCCTGAGGACCCGCGCGTTTGCGTGAAACATGCAATACGCGCTTCTCGGTGTTGGTGCTATCTTCCGAGCCCAAGCTGGCTTGCCGCACCTCACCCCCAAGGCGGCAAGGCAAGGCAAACGTAACGGCCACTCCGCGTCGACTGCCCAGGTTCAGCGGGGCGCGGTTCGGCCACGTGGAGGAGAGTGGATGAGGCAACGCCTGCTTCGCCTTGCGCTGTCGACGGCCCTCGTCGGGTCGCTCGTCGGTGCCACGACCGGTACCGCTCTTGCGTCGTCCGGATCGCCGGGTGACAACACCATCATCATGACGCTGAACGACAGCGAGGCCGGCGGAAGCTACGACGTCACGTTCGAGCTCGTCTTCGACGAGTCGACGGCTGATGGAACGCCGGTCTACATCTACATCCCGGAGGGCGCCCTCGCGGACGAGTCCGTGGATTGGATGAATCCCGCGTTCGACCCGAACGAGAACGACGAATTCGACCCCTGCCCCTCGAAGTTCGAGGCGGGCGATTACACGGTCACGCAGCAGCAGATCGACGCCCTCGGAGACGAGCTCGTCAAGGAGCAGGGCATCGTCGAGGTCGATGAGGCTCACTTCGGCGAGATCGGTCTCGCGGACGCATCCGATCCGAACAGCGACGCGTTGGTCGTCCTGGTCTACAACGTGCAGGACGCCTTCTACTACGACTGCGATGAGACGACGTACACGGCCGGCTACTTCGCCCCCGAGTACATCACCGATGCCGGGATGAACGTGATCGTCATCGACGCATTCGACTGGGCGAACCGAGTCGGCGACCAGGAGGACAACCCCGAGGGCGTTTCGTTCCTCTACGAGGGCGTCATCGCCCATGAACTCGAGCACCTGCTCATGAACTATTCCGACGCAGGGGAGCTCTCGTGGGTTGACGAGGGACTGGCCGACATGGCGGGCTTCCTCAACGGCTACCCGGCTGGCGGCTCGCACATCACCTATCACCAGGTCTTCCATCGCGAGACGTCACTGACCCGCTGGGGCGGTGGCCTCGAGAACTACGGTGCCTCCTTCTCGTTCTTCCTGTATCTCTGGGAGCAGGCGGGCGGCAACGACGGCAGCGACCTGACGCCCGACAAGGTCTACAGCGGTGAAGCTGGCGACCTGCTGATCAAGCTCATCTTCGAGGAGCAGGCCGACGGGATGGAGGGCGTGCAGAACGCCATCGAGACCTACAACGCCCTGCCGGACACCGAGGATCTGCCTTCGGCCGAAGAGCTGTTCAAGAACTGGGTCATCGCCCTCTACGCCGATGACGAAGACTCGGACGTGTTCAACTGGGTCAACCTGGACTTCGGTGACCCCGACACGACCACCTGGACCATCCAGCTGGCGAACGACTTCTTCTTCAAGAACCGCGGCACGTACAAGGGCAACGTCCCGCCGGCCCGGTTCCAGAACGACCCGCACGCGCCGCAGCAGACGGCGCTCCCGTATGGCACCAGCTTCGAGACCTTCCGCAACCCGGGTGGCACCTTCGAATTCACCCTTGACGGGGATGACACGACGGTCATCGCCCCGCATACCGGTGACACGCACTGGTATGGCGGTTACGAGAGCCTCGACGACAACATCCTCGATGTGGACTACACGTCAGGCGACACGATCGACTTCTGGACCTGGTACTTCATCGAGGAAGGCTGGGACTTCGGTTTCGTCGAGGCGTTGGTCGGTGGCGTCTGGCAGACCATCCCGCTCGTCGATGACAACGGGACCGAGGTAACCACCAACGAGGATCCACACGACAACAACGAGGAAGGCAACGGCCTGACCGGCACGTCCGGCGGCGCCTACTTCGTTGACGATCCCGTCTACATCCATCTGACGGGCACCCTGCCCGCAGGAACGACCGACGTCCGGTTCCGCTATTCGACCGACGCGGCGTACCTCGACACCGGCTGGTTCGTCGACGACGTCCAGATCGACGATCAGGCTGCGACCGTGAGTTCCGAGCCGGGCAACTGGGTCGAGACCACGGGGGAGCAGGACAACAACTGGGTGCTCCAGATCCTGTCTCCGTGCGACCTGACGCCGAACGATGACGACGAGATCGTCGACGAGGCGGGCTACCTGTATCGCTTCGAGGGCGATTCCATCGAGACGGGTGAGTTCTCGTCCCGTTGCCTGCGCTCGACGCGTGACAGCTTCGTCGTCGCGATCTCGAACCTGCCGACCGGGGACCTGACATACCTGGACGCGGACTACGTCTTCCGTCTGGTCAAGACCAAGTAGCGACACCGTCGTAACGCGACGGATACACAACGGAGCCGGGCCCGCAAGGGCCCGGCTCTCATGTTTGGTGGAGGAGTGCCAGGCGGGCGGGGGGAACCCGCCTGGCTGGTTGAACTGTATCAGTTTCTATACGCGACGTCCAGTATTGAAAGTGTTAAGGTCCCGCTATGACGCAGAGCGCCACGCGCGATCGGGGGCGCATCGACGGACGGTCTCCGGGCCGGCCGCGTGACGCCGCGATCGACGAGCAGGTGCTCCGCGCCACGCTCGACCTGCTCGTGGAGCGAGGCCTCGAGTCAACGACGATCCAGGCGGTCTCCGACCGGACCGGGATCGCCCGCGCGACGATCTATCTGCGCTGGCCGGGACGGACGGCGCTGATCCTCGCGGCACTCCGCTGGGCGATCGACCGCCCGCCGATGCTGCTCACTGCCGATCTTGCGACCGACATGCGGCGCGGGGCCGAGCGAGCCCGCCAGATCCTCCTGCAGCAGACGTTCGTCGCGGCGCTGCCGACCCTCATGCAGGTGTTCCTGGACGGCGAGGGCCCGGCTGCCGGGCTGACATTCGATTCCCTCTTCCCCACCCGGCGCGCCCTCATCGACGACTATGCGAGCCGTGCCACCGAGCAGGGCTACCGGACGGACGTCGATCCAACGGCCGCGATCGACGCGCTGCTCGGCGCCATGCTCATGCGGCTGCTGACCACCGGCAAGCCGCCCACGACCGCGTTCGTCGAGGACGTCGTGACGGTGATCCTCGCGGGAACGAGGGCCGATCGCGAGGGGTAGCCGACTCGCTATACTCGGCTGAGAATATCCAGAGTGCATAGTCTCTATGCATTGCTCGCAGCCGAGGTGAGTCTTGTCGCGCATTGCCGAAGGGCGTCCGGTCCCGCACATCGTCACCGAGATCCCCGGTCCGAAGGCCCGGGCGCATGTCGCGTATGACGAGAACTGGACGTCGCCCAGCCTGCCGCGCGCGTACCCGATCGTTCCCGTCCGGGCAGAAGGCCTCACCGTCGAGGACATCGACGGCAACCTGTTCCTGGACTTTGCCGCGGGGATCGCGGTCACCTCGACCGGCCACGCGCATCCCGACGTCGTCGCCGCGATCGCCGACCAGGCGGCCTCGCTGATCCACTTCAGCGCCTCGGACTTCTACCTGCCGATCTACGCGCAACTGTGCGAGCGGCTCGCGGACATCGCGCCGATCTCCGGCCGCAAGCGGGCGTACCTGGGCAACTCCGGCGCCGAGGTCGTGGAGGCATCCATCAAGCTCGCCCGCCACGCCACGGGGCGCCCCTACGTGGTGGGGTTCCTCGGTGGGTTTCACGGCCGGACCTACGGCGCGGTGTCGCTGACGGCCTCGAAGTCGAAGTACCACGCCGGCTTCGGGCCGCTCCTGCCGGGCGTGTTCCACGCGCCGTTCGGCCGGGTCGACGACCTGCGCTGGTTCGACGACGTCCTGTTCGACAAGCTCGCCCCGGCGAACGAGGTGGCGGCAATCATCGTCGAGCCGATCCAGGGCGAGGGCGGCTACGTCGTCCCCGAGGACGGCTTCCTCGAGGGCCTGCGCCGGATCTGCGACGAGCACGACATCCTGCTGGTGGCCGACGAGGTCCAGTCGGGCGCGGGGCGTACCGGCCGCATGTGGGCCGTCGATCACTGGGGCGTCGAGCCGGATATCCTGCTGACGGCCAAGGGCATCGCCTCGGGCATGCCGATCGGCGGGCTCGTGGCGCGCGCCGAAATCCTGGAGGCATGGTCGGCCGGTCACCACGGATCCACCTACGGCGGCAACCCGGTCGCCTGCGCAGCGGCACTCACGACCATCGACCTGCTCGAAGGCGGGCTCGTCGAGAATGCCGCCGAGCGCGGGCTTCAGGCACTCAACGGCCTGCGGCCGCTGCGCGAGCAGTACCCACGACTCGTGCGCGACGTCCGCGGCAAGGGCCTGATGCTCGGCATCGAGTTCGACACCGGCGAGCACGCCGAGGAGGTCCAGTGGGCAGCCTTCGAGCGCGGGCTGCTGGTCCTCGAGTGCGGCAGGACGTCGGTCCGGCTCGCGCCGCCCCTGACCGTCTCGCCGGAAGAGATGGCGACGGCGATCAGGCTCCTCTCGGAGGCCGTCGCGCAGGTCGCCGGTCACCCCGAGCAGGTCCACGCCGAGGTCGCCGCGGCAGGGGCGCTCCACGAGGTCGAGGCGGCAGGCTGACCGCCGATGACGACGAGCAAGATCGCGTCGATGCACGACGCGATCGCGGGCCTCGTGCGCGATGGCGACGCGGTCGCCATCGAAGGGTTCACCCATCTCATCTGCTTCGCGGCCGGGCACGAGATCATCCGCCAGCGGAAGCGCGACCTCACGCTGTGCCGGCTCACGCCGGACGTCATCTACGACCAGATGATCGCCGCCGGGGTTGCCCGCAAGCTGGTGTTCAGCTGGCTCGGCAACCCGGGGGTCGGCGGGCTGGGCGCCATCCGACGGCGCGTGGAGGGGGCGATCCCCGAGCAGCCGCTCGAGCTCGAGGAGTACAGCCACTTCGGGATGGTTGCGCGCTACACGGCGGGCGCCATGAACCTGCCGTTCTTCCCGCTGCGCAGCTACTTCGAAACCGATCTCCCGGTGGCGAACCCGTTGATCCGCCCGATCGACTCGCCGTATGGCGACGGGACCGTGTATGCCGTCCCGCCACTCCGCCCCGACGTCGCGATCGTCCATGCCCAGCGGGCCTCGGCGGCGGGCGACACGCAGGTGTGGGGCCTCCTCGGCTGCCAGAAGGAGGCCGCGTTTGCGGCCGATCGCGTGATCGTCGTCGTCGAGGAGCTCGTCTCGGAGGACGTCATCCGGGCTGACCCGAACCGGACGATCATCCCGGGTCTCATCGTTGACGCCGTCGTTGTCGAGCCATGGGGTGCGCACCCGTCCTATGTCCAGGGCGCGTACGACCGCGACAACCGCTTCTACCTCGACTGGGATCCGATCTCGCGCGACGAGGCGTCGACGCAAGCGTGGCTGCGCGAGTGGGTGTACGACCTGGACGGCCGAACGGCCTACGCGGACAAGCTCGGATCGGAGCGGCTCGCCGGCCTGCGCCCGGGACCTGCCCCGTCCGGATCCGTGGATTACGGAGCGTACCGGTGAGCGCCGTCGAAGCAGGCGCGTTTTCGAAGTCCGAGATCATGATCGTCGCAGCGGCGCGCGCCCTCGAGGGCCAGCACGTGTGCTTCGTCGGTGTCGGCCTGCCCAACATCGCCGTGAACCTGGCCAAGCGCACCGTGGCCCCGGACCTGGAGCTGGTCTACGAGGCGGGCGTGTTCGGGGCGCGGCCGGCCCGCCTGCCGCTGTCGATCGGGGACCCGACGATCGTGACGGGCTCGACGGCCGTCGTCTCGATGCTCGAGCTGTTCGGCTACTACCTGCAGGGCGGGCTGATCGACGTGGGCTTCCTGGGCGCGGCCCAGATCGACCGATTCGGCAACATCAACACGACGGTCATCGGCGAGTACGCACATCCGACCACCCGCCTGCCGGGTTCGGGTGGTGCGTGCGAGATCGCGATCAATGCCCGCCAGGTGTTCGTGATCATGCGCCAGAGCCGACGGAGCTTCGTCGAGCGGATCGACTTCCGGACCTCGCCGGGCAACCTGGGGGGTGCGCAGCAGGCGGAGCGCATCCGGCGCGAGGGCGGCTGGCTCGGCCGCGGACCGTCCATCGTCGTGACCGACATGGGCCTCTACCGCTTCGACGAGACCGGAGAGATGCGCCTCGAGGCGCTCCATCCGGGCGCCACGATCGAAGACGTGCGCGACACGATCGGCTGGGACGTGAAGATCGCCGACGACCCCGGCGCGACGCCGGCCCCGACGGCCGACGAGTTGCGGTTGATCCGCGAGGAGCTCGATCCCGAGGGCGTCTACACGAAGTAGCCGCGCTCAGTGCAGCGACTGACCGCCCGAGCGGACGACGAGCACCGGGCAGGACGCGTTGCGCACGACATGATCCGAAACACTGCCGATCAGGAATCGGCCCACGGCTCCTCGTCCATGGCTGCCGACGATGATCATGTCGGCGCCCTCGGCCTGTGCCGCGTCGATGATCGCCTCGCCCGGGTCGCCCTCCCACACGAGGAAGTCGACCGTGACGCCCGTCGAGCGGCCGCGCGCCACGAGCTCCTGCGCGAAGCGCTCCCGCTCCGTGCGGACCTGGTCGACGCGAGCGGCGTAGCGCCCGCCTGGCAGGCGAAGCGATCCCGGGTCGACGACGCTGACGGCGAGCAGCCTGGCATTGAGGCTGGCCGCCAGATCCAGCGCGACGGTCGTTGCGGCCTCGCTGGCAGTCGACAGGTCCGTGGCGAGCATGACCGTGCGGAATCGGTCGGGGTCCCGGCGGGCTGCGATGGGCTCGGATGGCGCGCTCACGGTCATACCCAGACCCTAACGGCCGATCCCGGTGCGGCGAGCGGGGCCAATGGCCCGTCCTGCACGGGCCGAAGCGCCGTCCGGTCCTCGTCGGCGAGCTGCGTGAGGATCACGTCCACGTCCGCGCTCCCGATGACGCCGTAGTACTTGGCACGGACCGTGCCATGCCGGTCCACGACGAAGATCCACGGCATCGACTTTCGATCGTCGCCGCCATCATCGACGCCCCACGCGGCCGCGACGTCGGTTAGCCGCGGGTTCTCCAGGGTGCCCTCGAGGACCGGTTCGGTCGTCACCACCGAATAGCGTAGGGGCTCATGGTGGATGAACGGAACCCCGGTCCACCGATCCAGCAGCTGCTTCGCCATGACCATTGCCTGGCCGCACTGCTGGGTGACCTTGAAGCGGTACGAGTCGACGACGAACACGAACGGCTGGCCCGCCGCAAGCGCATCGGCCGGGGTCGTGTCGTACAGCCGAGGGTCCGGGAGCGGATCGGTGGTGAGCCAGGTCAACGACTCGACATCCGCGGCGGTCGCGGTGGGTGCGGCCGGGGCGGGCTCACCAAGCGCCGCGCTGCCGCCCGGGTCGAGGGCCGTCAGGTCGACGACCCCCACGCCGGCGGCGGACCGGAGCTCGACCCGCCAGGCGCCAGGCGCGGGAATGTCCAGCGTCGCGACGTACGAGACCCCGGCGACGCCCTCCGGTCGCACGGCGACGACGGGAACCGGATCTCCGACCGCGACGCCGTCGGTCCCGAGCAGCACGGCCTCGATGGGCGCCGCTGGTTCTGCAGAGTCGAGCCGGAAGATGACCGGTGACCCGCCGCCGGACCACACCGAGCTCGAGACCAGGACGGGACTCAGGGCGGTTGTCGGTGCCTCTGTTGGAGGAGGCGCATTCGGAGCAACCGACGCATCCGCCGGCGGCAGATCGTCGATTGCGGCCAGGACCGCGGTCATCGTCGGAGCGTCCGTCCCGAACGGGAAGCGGGCGCGCAGGGTGCCCCCGCGGTCGACGACGAAGACGTCGGCCGTGTGGGCCATCGTGTACACGCCGGGTTGGTCGGTCTCGACGCGGGCGTAGCGGACACCCCACGCGTCGGCGGTCGCCCGGACATCGGCCGGGGTGCCGCTCACGGCACGGAACCCCGGGGGCATGAAGCGCACGAACTCCGCGAGCCAGTCCGGCGTATCACGCTCGGGGTCCACGCTGACGAACACAGCCTCGGCATCACCCGCATAGGCGTCGATTGCCAAGCCCACCGTGCCGATGGTGGCGGGGCAGACATCCGGACAGTGCGTGTAGCCGAAGAACACGAGGACCGGCCGCCCCCGCATGGCCGCCAGCGACAAGGGCCCGGCAGGTCCGGTCAGCTCGATGTCGGGAGCGGCGCGCACGTCGGCTTCGAGGTACGCCTCGACATCGACGGGGGCCGACGTCGGCGATCGAGTCGGCCCCGTCGCTGGGGCCGTGTTCGGGAGGGCTCCGGCCCGGAGTGGCGGGTCGCCTCCGACAACGAGACGGATCGCCGTGAGCACGAGCAGTCCCAGGGCAAGCACCACGACGATGCGGAAGGCTCCATCGAGTCGGGCTGCCTCGTCCTCCGGACCGGCCGTCGGAACGGACACGCTATCCCTCGCGGATCGCCGCGCGGACGATCACCTCGCCCGAGTTCTCGAATTCGAGCATGAGCTCGATCGTGTCGCCAGCCGTCAGGTCCCCGGTGAGGTCCATGAGCATGAGGTGATAGCCACCGGGCTCCAATGCCACCGGCGACCCCGACGGCAGCTCCACCCGCTCGACCGGGTGCATGCCCATCATCCCGTCGGCGCCCGCGGAGGTCTCATGGATCTCCACCGCGCCGGCGGCTGGGCTCGACGCTCCGACCAAGGCATCGGCACTGCCGCTCGGAGCGGTGATGGTCATGTAGCCCGCGGCCGGCTGACCGGGTCCCATGGGCGGGCGGACCCAGGCGTCCGCGATGGTGGGCCCGGCCGTCACGCTGGAAGCGGGTGCAGCGCAGGCGACAAGCAGGAGCGTCAGGGCTACCGCGGCGACACACAGGGCAGTCGTGCGGGTCAGACGCCGACGCGCTGTCATCGGTTGCTCAGGCGACAAGCGCCTGGACGATCGCGTCGACGTCCGCGGCAGTCGGCACGACGATGAGCGTGGTGACCATGCCGAACATGCCATTGGGGCCCTCGACGTGCGGGAGGATGTGGCAGTGGAACGCCCACACGCCAAGGCGCTCGGCCGTGATCACCGCGTCCCACCGCTCGCCGGGGTTCACGCCGAAGGTGTCCGCGCGGTGCGCCGCGCTGCCGAGCGGCACGCCATCGCGAGCGACGAGCTCCATGGAGAACCCGTGGCTGTGCCACGGATGCATCATGATTCCCTCGTTCATGAAGCGAATCAGGACGCGCTCCCCCTGGGCAGCGAGCACCGGCACGACGGCCGGGAAGCCGTGACCGTTGATCGTGAAACCGCCAAGCGTGTCATTCGAGATCCAGATGTACTCGCGGTCGTACGGAGCCGGCGGCTCGGGCGGATCGACGATGAACGCACCCAGCAGTCCACGCCCCACCTGGTCGGTCGCATTGTGGTGGGAGTGATACATCAGTGATCCCGGGTTCACCGCGGTGAACTCGTAGGCGTACTCCTCACCGGGCACGATCGGCTTCTGCGTGACGAAGGGGACGCCGTCCTGGAAGAAGTCGTCGAACTCGACGCCGTGGAAGTGAACGCCGGTCGTCTCGTTCAGGTTGTTCTTGAAGACTGCCCTGACCTTGTCCCCCTGGTTGACGCGGATCGTGGGGCCGGGCCACTGCCCGTTGTAGCCGAGCGCCTTGACCGGCGGCATGAGCTCGTCGATGCGCTGGTCGATCTCGTCGATCGTGAGGTTGAACACCTTCGTGTCTCCGTCGACCGTCGGCTGCAGCGGTGTCAACGCATCGGTCAGGACCAGGTTCGGGACCTGCACGAAGGCGGGCTTCTGCCGGAGCTCCTCGTAATCGTCCTCCACGCCCAGGATGTCGCCCAGCTTGGTGACGACGGCCGCCGGGTAGATGTCGGCGAGGGCCGGCACGAGGTTGCCGAGGTAGCGCCGCACGACCTTGCGCGCGGCGACGTCGTGGTCGGTCCAGCCCGGCGGCACATCGCCGGACGGGCTGGCGGCGGGTGTCGCAGGGGCCGCCGAGTGCCCGGCATCGTGGCTCGTCGCCGGGCTGGCAGCAGCGGTCGGGGCAGGCGCATTGGGGTCCGCTGATCGGCCCGGACCGAATGTCCACGCGGGCGCCGCGGCCGGGGCGCACGCAGCGATGGAGGCGGCGGCCAGACCACCACCGGCCAGTGCCGCGGTGCGCAGGAAGCCGCGTCGGGACAAGGCGTCGGGGATGAGCGGCTCCGCGGGAAGGTCTGTCTCGGGGGCAGGGGACGGCTGTTGGGTACGCATGGCGCCGATCCTCGCAAGCACGGGACCCGGTTCGAAGTGACGTCTGGCCCACATCTGAGGGTCCTCTGTCCTCAGTGTGCGCCGCGCGCGCCCGCTGCTACTGTTCCAACGTGGCGTCCCATCCGACTTCCGAGACCGAGCAGAACCTGCCCGCGGGCGCGCTCGAGGCGCTCGACGATGCGACGCGGGCGATCGCCGGCGTGCTCGAGCTTGACGTCGTCCTGCAGCTCATCGTCGATCGCGTGGCGGCCCTCGTCGATGCGCGCTACGCGGCGCTCGGGATCGTGGACCGCTTCGGCACGATCGAGCGCTTCCTGACCTTCGGGATCAGCCCGGAACAGCGAGCCCTGCTGGGCCCACCGCCGCAGGGTCACGGCCTGCTCGGGCTCATCATCCGCGAAGGTCGCTCCTTCCGGATCCCGGACATCGCCGCACACCCCGACTCGTACGGATTTCCGCCGCACCACCCGCCGATGCGCTCGCTCCTCGGCGTCCCGGTGCAGGTCAAGCACCGGACGATCGGCAACCTCTACCTCACGGACAAGCATGGCGCAGCCGAGTTCTCCGCGGCGGATCAGCAGCTCGTGGAGCTGTTCGCGCGCCACGCCGGGATCGCCATCGAGAACGCCCGGCTGCACGAACGCGTCCAGCAGCTCGCGGTGGTCGAGGAACGAGATCGCATCGGTCAGGAGCTGCACGACGGGATCATCCAGAGCCTGTACGCGGTGACCCTGTCGCTCGAGGACGCCAGCGACCTGCTCTCGGAGGATCCAGCCGAGGCCTCGGCGCGCATCGACCGCGCGATCGATACCGTGCATGCGTCGATCCGGGACATTCGGAATTTCGTGCTCGGCCTGCGGCCCCATCTCCTGGAACGGAGCGACCTCGTCGGCGGACTCGCGTCCCTGGCGGACGAGTTCCGCCTCAACACGATGGTCGACACCGAGATCGATCTCGACGAGGGTGTCGAAGCGACCGGTTCGCTCAGCGACAGCCGGCGTGCGCAGCTCCTCCAGATCACCCGTGAAGCCCTGAGCAATCTGGCCCGCCATTCGGGAGCCTCGCGGGCCACGATCCGGCTGGCACGGAAAGACGACCATCTCATCCTGCTGATCGAGGACAATGGCAGCGGGTTCGATCCCGCAAGCGTCCGCGGTGGCGAGCACCAGGGACTCGTCAACATGCGCGACCGCGCCATTTCCCTGGGCGGCCAGCTCGAGGTCGACAGCACCCCCGGGACCGGCACGCGAATCATCGTCCGCCTCCCTCGTCCGTCAGGAGAACCTGCTGCATGAGCGCCCCAGCACCGTCGGTCCTGCGTCTCCTCGTCGTCGACGACCACGAGGTCGTGCGGCAGGGTCTCGTCGCGTTGCTCGACCGGAGGGAAGGGTTCCAGGTGGTCGCAGAAGCCGGCACCGTCGCGGAGGCGATCGAGCTGGCACGGAAGTTCGAGCCGGAACTCGTCATCATGGACGTGCGCCTGCCCGACGGCTCCGGGATCGAGGCGTGCCGCGAGATCCGGGCGGAGTATCCCGACACGCGCGTGGTGATGCTGACCTCCTATCCCGACGAGGAGGCGGTGCTCTCGGCGATCGTCGCGGGTGCCTCGGGCTACCTCCTGAAGCAGGTTCGTGCGCGCGACCTGGTGGCCGCGCTCGAAGCCGTCGGTCGAGGCGAGTCGCTGCTCGATCCGGCGGTGACGGAGAAGGTGCTCGAACGGGTGCGCCGGATCGCCACCGGAACCTACACCGACGAGCTCGCCCAGCTGACGTCGCAGGAGCAGAAGATCCTGCTGCTCGTCGCGGAAGGCAAGACGAACAAGGAGATCGCCTCCGAGGTGTTCCTCTCGGACAAGACCGTCAAGAACTACGTGAGCTCGATCCTCTCCAAGCTGAACCTCGAGCGGCGGGCCCAGGCCGCAGCGTTCGTCGCGAAGCACCGGCTCGACACGGGGCACTGAGGCAGCCGGGTATGCGGGTCGTCAGCGCGGAGGAAGCCGTCGCCCACGTCGGCTCCGGCGACCAGGTCTACCTGCAGTGCGCGGCTGCGGTGCCGTCCGTGCTCCTCGATGCCCTCGTCGCGCGCGCGCCGGAACTCCGCGACGTGTCGATGGTCCATCTCCATATCGAGGGTTCCGGGCCGCACCTCGCGCCGGACATGGCCGAGCATTTCCGCCATCGCGCGCTGTTCATCGGCCCGAACGCCCGGCGAGCCGTCAATGAGGGCCGCGCCGAGTTCATCCCGGTCTTCCTCAGCGACGTGCCCGTGCTCTTCGATCGGGGCCTGCTCCCACTCGACACCGCGTTCATCAATGTCACCCCACCCGATGCGCACGGGTTCTGCTCGCTGGGCACGTCGGTCGAGGCGATGCACGCGGCGATCCGCGCCGCGAAGACGGTCGTCGCCCAGTTCAACAGCGCGATGCCGCGGACGCTGGGCGAGAGCTTCGTCCACGTCAGCCAGATCGATCTCGCGATCGAGGTCGATGTTCCGCCGTTCGAGCATGCGATCGGTGAGCCCGGTGACGTGGAACGGCGGATCGGGGAGTACGTAGCGGACCTGGTGCAGGACGGAGCGACGCTCCAGCTGGGGATCGGCGGCATCCCGGCCGCGACCGCCCTGGCGCTGCGTGACAAGAAGGACCTCGGCATCCACACCGAGATGTTCACCGACTCCGTCGTCGACCTCGTAGAGGCCGGCGTCATCACCGGCACCCGCAAGGAGCGCAACCGGGGCAAGCTCGTGACGGCGTTCCTCATGGGCACGAAGCGTCTCTATGACTTCGTGCACGACAACCCGATGGTCGAGATGCGGGCGGTCGACTTCACCAACGACACCCACGTCATCCGCTCGTTCAGCCGCATGACGGCGATCAACTCGGCGATCGAGGTGGACCTCACCGGTCAGGTCGTGGCCGACTCGATCGGGCCGCGGATGTATTCGGGCATCGGCGGACAGATGGACTTCATGCGCGGCGCGGGCCTTGCGCCGGAAGGGCGGGCGATCATCGCCCTGCCGTCGACCGCGGCCAGCGGTAACGCCTCCCGGATCGTGCCGTACCTGCACCAGGGCGCGGGCGTGATCACGACGCGCGGCCACGTCCGGACCGTCGTGACCGAATGGGGTGTCGCCGAGTTGTTCGGCAAGACCCTCGGCGAGCGCGCGAAGGCGCTGATCGGCATCGCTCATCCCGATCGCCGCGATGAGCTGACCGCCGCCGCCCGGGAGCGCCGCCTGATCTGAGGGCGACGGCGGATGTCACCGCGGACGCTGCCGTGACGGCCCGCGCCTGACCTCGCCCAACACGAAACGGCGGATGCCGGGCGTCCCCTCCGGCATCCACCGCTGCGCCGATCCTAGGCTCGGATTTCGGGCCTGAGATGTGCCAAACGGCACGTTTCGTCGTGACTCTGTTGTTTCCTCAACGGCATTGCGTCAGGCAATTCGGGACAGGGCGCGCCGGGATGCGTCGAGCAGTTCGCGACCCTCCCGCCACGCCTCGATGTGCTCGCGGCGCATGCGGCTCTCTTCGCCGCGCACGAGGGCCCAAACCCGGGAGTCGGAGCTCCGCAGCACGGCGCTCGCCCGATATCGACCGACGACGTCGGCCAGGAACGCGCTGTATCTGACCAGCGGGTCGGCATCGCACACGCGGCGCTCGAGCTCGGGCTGCAGGTCGATGGCGGCGATCAGGCGCGCAAAGAATGCGCTCAGTTCGTCGGCACCCGCATCCCACACCTGCGAATGACCGCCGCGCCGCAGGAGCGGGGCGGCCGAGCTGAACACCACGACGGTCGCGGTATCCACGGGAGCGGCGGACAGGTGGCCGCCGAACGTCACGTACTCGTTCGTGACGTCGAGCCGATCCACGAGGCGGATCAGGCCCCAGGAGAACTCTCCGTCGAGTGGCATCGGCGTGGCCCGCGTGATCGATCCGCGCACGCCGCGACCTTTCCGGGAGACCCAGTAGTCGATCCGCTCGGGGTCGTAATGACGAAGCGTCGGGTGTTCACGAAGCGCGACCAACAGGTACGCCGGCCCCGGTCGGTCCGGCAGGTCCGGGCCGGCCAGGAAGCCCAGGTCCGAGATCAGGCCCGCCGCAGACGCCACCGGAAGCGCCTCGGACTGCGGCCGGTAGGCGGTCATGCCGGCACCCCCGCGTCGAGCAGGATCGGCAGGAGCAGCTGCTCCTCGCGATCGACATGGGCGCGCAGCAGCGCCTCGAGGGAGAACAGCCGGCAGCGAAGATCCGACCGCACATCGATGTCCGAGCGTCCCAGCTCCGTGAGCGCCTCGCGGCGCAAATGCTCGACGGCAGTGCGAACCTCGGCGTGGTCGAAGCGTGCCGCGCGCGTTGACCACGGCGTGCCCGTGACAGCATCGATCTGGGGGTACAGCCAGGCCTCCTCCCAGTTCAAGTGCGGTTGCAGCTCCCGGTCGAACCACGACAGGACGCCATCGATGCGTCGGGCGATCTCGCTCGAGGGCACGCTCCCCACGCTGCACGCGGCTTCGTGGATGCCGTCGATCCCGCGGGCCAGATCGAGATGCTCGTGCTGGGCGAAGGCTCGAACGGCCTCCGAGGCCTCCTGTCTCGCAGTCATCGCCTGGCACCTCCGTACGTCCGGACGCAACCCGAGCCTACGAGCCGAAACTGCCGTTGGCCACGTCCGTTCGGCACCCGCGCGATGGACCAACGGCTCTCGTGCGCCCGGCATTCGTCCCCGTAGGGTCGGGTCATGGATCGCGTAACGTTCTTCGAGGCGGCCGCCGAGGCACCGTTCCTGGGCGGGCTGACCGTTAGCGAGCGGCGGCGCCTCGCGGATCTGGCCCGACCGCTCGCCGTCGAGCCCGGCACGGTGCTCCTGCGGGAGGGATCCGAGACTACCGAGCTGGGCATCGTCCGTACGGGCCGGGTCGCCCTGCGGCTCACCGTGCCCATGCGCGGGATCCACACGATCCTCACCGTCGAACCGGGCGACGTGTTTGGCTGGTCGGCGCTGGTGCCCCCCTTCCGGTCGACGTCGACGGCGGTCGCGACGGAGCCGACCACCGGGGTGGTGTTCCCGGCCCGCGCGCTCCGCGAGGCTCTCGACAGGGACGAGGAGCTCGCCGCCGCCCTGTATCCCCGGATCCTGCGCACCGTCGCTCGTCGCCTGGAGGCGACACGGCTGCAGCTCCTCGATCTGTTCGCGCAGGACGCCGGCACGCCATGGTGACAACGACGCGGCCGGCGTTCCTGCCCCGGGCCGGGCTGGACCAGCTCATCGCGCTGCTCAATGAAGACGGCCGGACCGTCATCGGGCCCAGGATCGTGGACGGCGCCATCGCCTACGACGAGATCCGCTCCGCCGCGGACCTGCCGGTCGGCTGGCGAGAGGAACAGGCTCCAGGCAGGTACACGCTGGTGCCGCCGGCCGATGAGCCGGAACGGGTCTTCGACTTCACCGTCGGACCGGGCAGCTGGAAGGGCTACACCTTCCCCGCGCGCGTCCCCATCGGCCGTGCACGGACCGTTGACGACCAGCCGCTGTTCGAGGACGTGTCGCCGGACGTTCGTCCGCTGGCGTACCTTGGCGTGCGCGGCTGCGAGCTGGCAGCGCTCGGGATCCAGGACCGCGTGCTCCGGGACGGGCCGGTCAGCGACCCGGATTACGTCGCTCGGCGAGCTGCTGCGCTCGTCATCGCGGTCGAATGCACGGTTGCAGCTGCGACGTGCTTCTGCACGTCGATGGGCACGGGACCCGAGGTCGACGAGCAGCACGCCGACCTCGTCCTGACCGAGATCGAGGACGGCTTCCTCGTTCGCGTGGGCAGTGACGCCGGTCGTGAGCTTGCAGAGCGGCTTGGCCTGGGCGATGCGCTGGAAGCGCAGGCCGCGTCGGCGCGCGCCGCCGTCGCAGCGGTCCGCGAGACGATCGGCGATCCCGTGAACACCGACGGCCTTCGCGGCCGGCTGCTCGCGCGGCTCGACGATCCCCGCTGGGCCGAGGTTGCCGAGCGCTGCCTCGCATGCGCCAACTGCACACTCGTCTGCCCCACCTGCTTCTGCACGAGCGTGACCCAGCGCTCCGATCTCGACACCCTTGATTCGATCGCCGAGCGGTCGTGGGATTCGTGCTTCTCCGGTGACTTCGCGAAGGTGGCCGGGGGCAACTTCCGCTCGCGCCGCCAGGACCGCTACCGCCAATGGCTGACCCACAAGTTCGCCACGTGGCTCGACCAGTTCGGATCCTTCGGCTGCGTCGGCTGCGGCCGGTGCATCACGTGGTGCCCGGTCGGCATCGACGTCCGCGAGGAGTTGCTCGCGATCGCACGCCCACCCGCGCGGCGGCCATTGCCCATGGCCGCCGCCGCGAGCCCGGGCCGCTACGTGACGGCTTCCGTGGCGGCCACGGCCTCCGAAACCGCCGACACCACGACCCTGCGGATCGTGGGAGTGGACCCGGCGATCGCGAACGGCCGGCCCGGACAGTTCGTCATGGTGACCCGTCCCGGCCTGCCGGCCGTGCCCATCTCGATCTCCCGCTACCACCCCGATGAGGGTTCGATCGAGCTGTCGATCCGGGCCGCAGGCCCGGCGACGGAGGCGCTGACCAAGCTGACGCCGGGCGCGCGGGTGGGCCTGCGCGGCCCGCTTGGCCGGGGCTGGCCACTGGAAACCGCCGAGGGACGCGATCTCATCGTCGTCGCGGGCGGGATCGGGCTGTCCCCGCTGCGGCCGTCCATCGACGCCGTGCTCACGGATCCTGCCCGCTACGGCGACCTGCGCATCTATCACGGCGCTCGCACGCCGGCGGATCGGCCGCATGTCGAGGACCAGGTGGCGTGGGCGGCGAGCGGCGTGGAGCTGGGCGTGATCGTCGATCGAGCGGACGACACGTGGCGCGGTCCGGTCGGCGTCGTGACCAACCTGTTCGACAGTGCTCGCTGGGATGGGCGGGAGGCCGTCGCCTTCGTGTGCGGGCCGGAACGGATGATGCAGGCGACGGTTGCCACGTTGCTCGACCGCGGCCTGCGCCCGGAACGGATCTTCGTATCGCTCGAGCGCCACATGGAATGCGGCATCGGCCTGTGCGGCCATTGCCAGCTCGGCAAGTACTTCGTCTGCCGCGACGGCCCGGTCTTCTCGTGTGCCGAGCTGGGCGACATGTTCCTGGTGGAGGGCCTGTGATGCCAGCTGTCCGGACCCGCCCGCGGGTCGGCGTGGTGAAGCTGACTTCGTGTGACGGCTGCCAGCTCACCCTGCTCGACCTCGAGGACGAGCTGCTGGCAATCGCCGAACGGTTCGACATCGTCGACTTCCCGGAGGCGACGTCGGTCCGTTCGGACGGGCCGTACGACGTGCTGTTCGTGGAAGGATCGATCAGCGCACCGGAGCAGGTGGAACGGCTGCACGAGTTGCGCGCCAGGACCACGAAGCTGGTCGCGATCGGTGCCTGCGCGACGGCCGGCGGGATCCAGGCCTTGCGCAACTGGGCCAACGTCGCCGACTGGTCGAGCTCCGTCTATCCCGATCCGGGCCTCCTCTCCGTGCTCGACCGGGTGACGCCGGTGAGCGACCACGTGACCGTGGACGCCGAGCTGCGGGGATGCCCGATCTCCCCCGACCAGCTGCGCGAGTTCCTTGGCGCCGCGCTCACGGGTCGCCGGCCGCAGTTCCCCGACGAGGCGGTGTGTCTCGAATGCAAGCGACGCGGCATTGCGTGCGTCCTCGTCGCCGGCGATCAGCCGTGCCTCGGGCCCGTGACGCGGACCGGCTGCGGGGCGATCTGTCCGGCGGTGGGACGCGGCTGCTACGGATGCTTCGGCCCGCGCGAGACGCCGAACGTCCCGGCCCTGCTCGAGCGGTTCCAGGAGGCGGGCCTGGAGCCCGACGAGGCGGCCCGAAAGCTGGCCGGGTTCAATGCCTGGGCGGAGCCGCTGCGGCCCTTCATCCCGGCCACGGGCGGCGAGCGACCGGCGGAGGGGCACGATGCACGGAACTGACGGGATCCTCGCCCCGGGCGCCGCCGACGAGCGGCTGTTCAGTGTCGCGGAGCTCACGCGGGTCGAGGGCGAGGGAAGCCTGCACCTGCGCGTCCGTGACGGACAGGTCGTCGAGGCACGCCTCCGAATCTTCGAGGCTCCGCGCTACTTCGAGCGCCTGGTCGTCGGGCGGACGCCGGACGAGGTCCTCGACATCGTGGCCCGGATCTGCGGCATCTGCCCGATCGCGTACCAGCTGACGGCGGTCCACGCGTTCGAATCGCTGTTCGGCGTCCAGATCGACCCGAGCATCCGAGCGCTCCGGCGCCTGCTGTACTGCGGTGAGTGGATCGAGAGCCACGCCCTCCACGTGTACCTGCTCCACGCCCCCGATTTCCTGGGACTGCCGAGCGCCATCGAGCTCGCCCGGCTCGATCGGGCCGTGGTGGAGCGGGGGCTGCGCCTCAAGAAGATCGGCAACGAGATCCTCACGATCGTCGGCGGACGGGCGATCCACCCCGTCAGCCTCAAGGTGGGCGGGCTGTGGCGGGCGCCCCGGCGCGACGAGCTGGCCGGATTGCGGGCGGACCTCGATGAAGCCCTCGACCTCGCGCAGCAGACCGTTCGCCTCGTCACGACCTTCGAGACGCCCACGTTCGAGGCGCGGCGGCTGCTCGTCAGCCTGAAACACCCGACCGAATACCCGATGAACGACGGCCGGATCGTGTCGACCGACGGCCTCGATCTCGCACAGGCCGACTGGCAGCAGGCGTTCCGCGAGGAGCAGGTCGAGGGAACCAGCGCGCTGCACGCGCGCACCCACGCGGGCGAGGCCTACCTGCTCGGGCCGTCGGCACGGATCGCGCTGGCCGGCGATCAGCTCCATCCGCTCGCCCGGCAGGCGCTGGACGCCTCCGGCCAGGAGGCCGAACTCGCGACGAACGTCTTCCGCAGCATCCTTGCCCGGGCGGTCGAGCTGGTGCACGCCACGGCCGAGGCACGCGACATCCTCGATCGCTACGAGCCGCCGGCGCAGCCGGCCGCGGCATGGGAACCGCGGGCGGGCGTCGCTGCCTGGGCGACCGAAGCGCCGCGCGGCCTGCTGTTCCATCGCTACGACGTCGACGCCAAGGGCATCGTCCGGGGGGCGCAGATCGTACCGCCGACTTCGCAGAACCAGGCCGCCATCGAGGCCGACCTGGCTCGCTTCGCGCCGTCGGTGCTGGCGCTGCCGCACGAGGAAGCGACCCGTCGCTTCGAGCAGCTGATCCGCAGCTACGACCCGTGCATCTCCTGCGCGGCCCACTTCCTCGATCTGCGCTGCGAGGAGGTCGGATGATGAGCCACGCGACCGTCCTCGTCTGTGGTGACCAGCACCGCGGCGACGACGCCGCGGCATTGCGTGCCGCGGACCTCATCGGGCAGCTGCTCCCCCGGGACGTCGTGGTGCGCCGGGTCGGCCAGCTTGGGCCCGACGACCTGCTCTCGGCGACCGCCGCCGGCCGTTGCCTGGTGATCGACGCCGTGCACGGGGTCGCGCCCGGAACCGTCGTTTCCATGCCGCTTGCCGACCTGGAGACCGGCGGCCCGGCATCGGCGTCGTCGCATGCCCTGCCGCTCCCTGCCGTGATCGCACTTGCGGACGCCCTCGGCGCCGATCTGGCACAGGCCACGTTCGTGGGCATCGGTGGCGAGACGTTCGAGCTCGGTGAGGGACTCACTCCCCGCGTGGAGGAGGCCCTTGATGCGTTCGTGGCAGCCAT
>DASTYU010000248.1:0-17502 GCA_035764655.1 Candidatus Limnocylindrales bacterium | reverse complement strand
CCGCGTCCCTTCGATCGACTCGATCAGCCGCGCCAGCTCGTCCCGTCGCAGGGGTTCGAGCTCGAGTGGCGTCGCCGCGCGCGGAGCGGCGGCAACGACCGCTCGGTCCGCCGTCCACGGGTGGTCGCGCGGCACCTCGTCGGGGCGATCGGTGACGACCATCGCGATCCGCTGGGACCGGGAGATGCGGGCGAGGAACGTCGCAAGCGCCCGCGTCGCCGGATCGGCGCGATGGATGTCCTCGATGATCAGCAGGACCGGCCGCTCCTCCCCGAGCCGACCGAGCATGCCGAGGACGCCCTCGAGCGTTCGCGCCTGGCGGCGCTCGGGGACGGTGATCGTGGGTCGCGCTGGAAGCAGGCCGAGCGGGGCGAGCCGGGGCGCCAGCTCCGGCATGAGCCGGGCCGCCTCTTCGGACGCCGGGCCGGTGACGCGGCCGAGCGCCTCATCGTCCAGGGCGAAGAGCGCCATCCGAAGGGCGTCGAGCACCGGGGCGTAGGGCGAATCCGGTCCGCGCGAGGCCGTGCCGCGCAGCACGGTCATGGGCTCGGTGAGATCACCGATCCGGCGAGCCGCCTCGTTCAGGAAGCGCGTGACACCGATGCCGGCCGTGCCGGAGACGAGAAGCGTCCCCGCGCGTCCCTCTGCAGCGCCCCCCAGGACGGTTGCGAGGCGTGTGAACGCCGCCTCTCGCCCGACGAACCGCGCGCTCGCGATGGGTGCGGGCATGTCCGCCATTCTAGGCACCCGCCGCACCCGGTAGGCTGGTGTCGTGACCGACGGTCGTCGCGCGCCCCATCCGGACAACACGCTCAACGAGCTGCCCGGGGAGGAGTGGCTCTACTTCACGAAGTCGGTCTGGAGCACCGCCTACCCCTCCGAGCTGGGGCACGAGGCGCGCAAGGCCCATGGTGCGAACAAGCCGCCGCGACTCATGGCCCGCCTCATCGAGTTCTTCTCGCGGACCGGCGAGCTGGTGCTCGATCCCTTCGCCGGGGTGGGCGGAACGCTCCTCGGCGCAGCCATCGCACGCGGACCTCGGCGGGCGCTCGGGTTCGAGCTCGATTCGCGCTGGGTTGCGATCCACGAGACGGTGGTCCGCGAGCTGCTCGGCGAGCGCGACGGCGCGGGTCCCGTGCTGGCCGACCTCGACAGCGCGGACCCGGGTGGGCCGCGCACATTCGATCCCTCCGGAGTCCGGCTGCGCTGCGGCGATGCCCTCGCGCTGCTGCCGGAGCTGGAGGCGGACAGCATCGACTTCATCGCCACCGACCCGCCCTACAACGTCCAACTGCCGCTGACGATGGCCGGCGGACCGCTGGCCCAGGCGCACGCCAACCGGCGAACGGACTACGCGATGGTCAGCGACAACCCCGCGGACCTTGCAAACGCCGCGGACTACCCGACATTCCTCGACCGGATGGGCGACGTCTTCTCCGAGCTGCATCGCGTCCTGCGCGACGGGCGCTACGCGACCGTGATCGTTCGTGATGCCTACCAGGACGGCCGCTACCTGTTCACCGGCTCCGACCTCGCCGCGCGTGCCGGCGCGGCCGGCTTCGTCCCGAAGGGCGACTTGATCTGGTACCAGGCGGGGACCCGGTTGCGGCCCTACGGCTATCCGCGGGCGTTCGTCCCGAACATCACCCACCAGCACCTGCTGGTGCTGCGCAAGGAGGTTCCGGCTCAATCCCGCCGACGGGCGGCAAGGTAGGCGGCCAGCACGTCGTCGTCGACGTCGTCCTCGCCGAGCGTCCAGCTCTCGGCGACGGCCGGGATCGTGGCCATCGCACCGTCGTGTCGCGGGGCGCTGCCGATGGACTCTCCGACGGTCATCTTGTGCACCCAGCCCTGGCTTCCGTCCGGGCACAGCACCATCCAGTAGGCTCCGCGCTTCTCCAGCAGCTGGACCTCATCGCCCTGGGTCAGCACGCCGATCCCGTTGCCGAGGATCTCGTCGGGCGAGTCGAGCAGCGTGACGACGTCGTAGCGGATGACATGCCGCTCGCGACCCTCGATGGGTCCGATCAGCCCATTGTCGAAGGTCAACCGTGCGACCTCGACCCCGTCGCGCACGGGGTCCGCCTTGCGTGCCTGGAGCAGCGACGGCCGCCGCCAGCGTGGCAGGTCCAGCTCGGCATCGCGGATGTCGGGCACGCCGGCGATCGCCTCGGCCACGGCAAGGGCCACCGCTTCGTCCATCACCAGGCCGTCGGCCGCGCGTGAGGCCAGGACTGCGTCGGGCTCGAACTGCTCGTCTTCACGGCGACGCTTGCCGAAGAGGCCCAGGGCCATCATCGACGCGGCGATGCCGGTCGTGGTGACCAACGTGGGCATGACGGCGAGCGGCGGCAGCAGACGCACTCCGTCGAGACCGAGGGCATTGGTCACGCTCGCAAACGGCGCCCATGCGCTGATACCGGCCGGCGGCGGTGCGTCGGGGACGTCATGACCGCCAGATCCGCCCGCGTCCCCTGATCCACCCGGGCCGCCCGGCAGGGCGCCCATGAGAGCCGGCGTCGGCGTCGGGCTGGGCGTGGGCGACGGGCGTGGCGTCGGGGTCGGGCTCGGGGTCGGGCTCGGCGTCGGGCTCGGCGTCGGGCTCGGGGTCGGGCTCGGCGTGGGTGACGGGCTCGGCGCCGCTTCGGGTTTTGGTGTCGCCGTCGGCTTGGGGGTGGGCTTGGGGGTCGGCTTCGGCGTGGGCTTGGGCGTCGCCTTCGGTGTTGGCTTGGGGGTCGGCTTGGGCTTGGGTGCCGTGATCTGCACCGTCCCGGCGGCCAGGTCCTTGACGCCGGATCCCTGGAAGACCACGTCGTGCGTGCCCGCCGGGAGTTCGCCGGCCCACCGGAAACGATCCTTGCCGGACCACTCGCCATCCCCGAGGCGCGCCATGGTGTGCTTCTTGCCGCCGACCACGACCCACACGCCGACCGGCTTCATCGGCATCGTGTAGGTCACTTCGAACACGATCTTCGTCGAGGTCGTGCCGGACCGTGGGCTCACGGAGGCGTCAGTGAGCTTCTTCGCCGCCGCGCCGGAGACCGGCACCGCGAATGCCAGCAGCAGCGGGATGAGGAGCACGGCTGCCGCGACCGACCCGAGCGCAGGTCGGCGAATGCTGAGCCTCCCCCACCGGCGGTTCACGAGCACGCTGTCCCTCCCGCCCGGCATCTGGACCCGGGCGTCGTGGGCGAGCATCGACGGTGCGCGGCGGACGGGCAATGGTACGGGGGTCACACCGCCGGTGCCCCAAGCGGCGCGATCCGTGCCTGCCCGTGCAGCCGATCGGGCGGTGTCGGCGGGCACCGCGCTGGGCGGTGGAGTGCGGTCCGGGCGGGCACGTGGCCCGGTCGGCGGGCGTTCCGGGGCCGGATGCGTCATTGCCCCGCGGCACCAGCTCCCCGGATCATCTGCGGTATGCAGATCATCGGCGCCGCCCCCACCCCGACGTCCCGTCTCCCTTCGTTCATCGTCGGCGCCGCAGCCGGCGCCGTCCTCGTCGTCAGTGGCCTCACGATCGAGTTCGCCACCCTCGTCACGCCCTACGTCGACACGATCGCCGACGGTCGCCTTGGTGGGCCCAGTGCTCTCGGCGGCGTCCTGGTCCGCTGGCTGGCCGTCGCGCTGGGGGCCGTGTTCCTGGGTGTCGGTGCGGCTCGGCTCGCGGAGCTCCTGTCCGACCTGCCGGCGCGGGCCGCTCCCCGAGCGGTCGCCGGCACGGCCGTGTCCGGCGACGAGCCGGTCATGGCCCTCAACGTGGACGTCGGCGACGGCCGGCCGATCCCGAAGCTGGTCGTCGGGCGGTTCGGGGCGGCCGTGATCCGCGACCTCCCGCCCGCCACGTCAGCGCGGCACGCGGGTGCGTACTGGGAGGGCCGCTCCGGCCAGGGCTGGATACGAATCGAGAGTCCGCTCGACCGCGCCAGCCGCGACGCTGAGCGCGTCCGCCGCTGGCTCGCGGAAGACGATCGCGACTACCTGGTTCGGGTATACGCCGCCGTCATCTCGGAGGACCCGACGATCGCTCGGACGCCGGCGTGCGCAGTGATCAGCGACGCGCAGCTCGAGCCCTGGTTGCGCTCACTGCCCGTCCAGCGCAGCCTCAGCCAGGCGCGCCGGAACCAGTTGGTCGCGCGGCTCGTGGGTCACCGCTAGGCGGTCCTTGCACCCGGCGGGCCGTCAGCGACCCGGCCGCAACCGTCAGGTCGGACACCAGGGTCCGGCGCAGCTCCTCGCGGTCCTCCGGCGTTCGCGCCCGGAGGATGGCCGACGGGTGGAGCGTTGCCAGGCGGCGTGGCCCGCCGGGTCGTTCCGGCTCGAGCAGCTTGCCGTGGTCGACGGTCACCCGGAACGCACTACCGAGGATTGCCTGGGCCGCGGTGGCGCCGAGCAGGACCATGATCTCGGGGCGAACCAGTTCCTCTTCGAGCTCGAGCCACGGACGACAGGCCTTCACCTGTTCGCGGTTGGGCTTGTCGTGCAGCCGCTTCTTGCCGCGCGCCTTCCACTTGAAGTGCTTGACCGCGTTGGTCACGAACGTGTCGGCACGGTCGATGCCGGCGTCCTCGAGGGCCTCGTCCAGGACGCGTCCGGCCGGTCCGACGAACGGTCGCCCGGCGAGATCCTCGCGGTCGCCCGGCTGTTCGCCGACGAGCATCAGCCGGGCGTTGCGAGAACCTTCGCCGAACACGCCCTGGGTCGCGCGAGCCCACAGGTCGCATGCCCGGCAGTCGTCGACGAGGTCGCCGGCGGCGTCGAGTCCACCGCGCTCCAGAGCCAGGGCAGCCGGGTGACCGGGCGGAATCATCGCCGCGGCGGGGCTTCGGGCGGAGGGCGCCATCGGATCAGCATGGGCTCGCGTCCGCACTGCGCGGCACGGCTCGCCTGCGTGGTGCGTTGCAGTCCGCTATCGCGCTTCGACGGCCCGACGGTGGTAGGGGAGCCAGGACTCGAACCTGGAACCAGCGGGATATAAGCCCGCCGCTCTGACCATTGAGCTACTCCCCCGCCGCGATGCTACACCGGCGCGTGCCGGTTCAGGCGCGAGATCGAGGGCGTCAGCCGCCGAGCAGGCGTCCGGCGATGGCGCGCAGGCTCAGCGGCCGCGCCTTGGGATGCTTCGGAGCCTGGCCGTTGCCTTCGATGTACGCACCGCCGCCGGGCGCGTACGGACGGCCGGCCAGCGTCTCCGCGATCTCCCGCTCTTCGTCGGTCTGGTAGGCGGCAATCGGCAGGTCATCAGGGTCGAACGGGCGAGCACTGTCCTCGACGGGTCGCGGCGGCCGTGCGTAGGCCGGCGCCCCGTACAGTTTGGGCAGCGCAACGTGCTGTTCTTCGATGGCCACGGGCACCGCGTCTTATCCCCAGCGTTGACGTGGTCGGCGAGCCGACCGCCCAAGATGATAGCCCGGGCAGGGTACCGTCTTTTTGCGCGATCTGTGAATACGCCGCACGTACTACCGTGCAGCTCCCGGTGACAATTCGCACTCCCCACGCTCGATTCGTGCGTGGGCGAAGCGACCTCAGCCGAGCAGCGGCCGCACGATCTGGACCGCCGCGACCATGACCAGGTAGGCGATCGGTACGGCCGCGAAGAACCCGAGGGCCGCGCTCCACACGGTGCGCCTGGCGGTACGCCCCGAGCCCGACGGCAGGGGCACGATCAGCCAGGTCACGAGGGAGCCGATCAGCAGCACGAGCACCACGTAGAGCGTGACCGCGAGCACCCGGAGGTCGCCGCCCGGCAGCGTGACCCCCCGGCTGAGCGCGACGTCGTAGAGCACGTATCCGGCGGCCAGCACCACCGCCACGACCAGGCTGGAGGCGACCGCCCGCACGACCGGCCGTGGCGCGTTGCGGAACTGGCGCCAGCGCACCTCGGCCCACGACCTGCGGCGGACCGGCGGCGCACTCATGCGTCCTGGCCGAGGATGGTCAGGGTCCGGCGCGCCGGCATCGTGTCCGGGGTGTGTGCGGCGAGCAGCTCAACGGCCTCGGCGAACCGCTCGAGCTCCGCCTCCGTTGCCCAGAAGCCGACGCTGATGCGGACCGCATCGAGGTGATCGATCGTGCGCGCGATCGCGAACACCCGTGCGCCGAGCTCGTCGAGCGCCGCGGTTGCCGGCCAGCCGACGATCCGGAAGGTGACCAGCGTGGCCATGCGCTCGCGCGGCGTGATCACATCCACCCCCGGAATCCGCGCGAGCCGTTCGGCGGCGTGTCGGGCGAGCGCCGAACCCCGTCGATGGATCCAGTCGAGCCCGACATACATCGACAGCCAGCCAATGGAGCGAGCCATCCCGACGACTGACGGGCGGTTGAAGCCCGCGCCGTCGAAGCGTCGCGCGTCAGGCCAGAAGGTGACCGCTCCGCGCGGGTCGAACGATTGGAACGAGAACGCGCCGGCTGCGGCGGGGTAGAAGCGCTCGACCACGTCGGGAGCCACGACCAGCGCGCCCGTTCCCTCCGGCCCGAGCAGCCATTTGTGGCCCGGGACCGCGTAGAAGTCGGCGCCCGTTGCTGGGACGTCGACCGGCATCGCTCCCGCGGCCTGCGCCCCGTCGACGACGAACATGGCCCCTCGCGCGTGCGCGAGCTCGGCGATCGCGGCAACGGGCAGCAGCGCTCCCGTCATCGGCGACACGTGGGCCACTTCGACCAGGCGGGTGCCCGGTGTGATGGCCGCATCGAACGCGGCGAGGACCGAGGGGTCGTCGTCATCCGGCGCGAGGTCGACCAGGTCGAGGTCGACGCCGAGCCGCGCACGGAGTGCATGGAGCGGACCCACGCCGCCGGCATGCTCGAGCCGCGTTGCGACGGCGCGGTCGCCGGCCCGCCAGTCGACGGCGCCGATGGCCTGGTTCATGCCGTCGGTCGTCGAGTGGTTGAGCGCGACCGCATCGACGTCGGTGCCGAGCACCGCCGCCACGGCGCCGCGCGCCTCGTCCATCCGGGCGAGGAACTCCTCGAAGTAGTCGACGTGCGCGCGACCCGTGCGCAGCTCCCATGCCTCGAGGTCCGCCATGGCCTTGGCGGTTTCGGTCGGCAACGGACCCACCGATCCGGCATTCAGGTAGATCCCCGCCTCGACGGCCGGCAGGGCAGCGCGCACGGCGGCGAGCTTCTCGTCGTCGGGCATGAACGGGGAAACCACCGCCGTATGATACGAATGATGCCCCGTCCCCCCACCTGCCGGATGCTGCCGATGTGACCGGGCTGACACGCCCCGAACTGCTCGTCAGCACCAGCTGGTTGGCCGAGAACTTCAGCCGTCCCGAGATCCGCATCCTCGATGTGCGCTGGCGGCCGGACGGCAGCGGGCAGGCGACCTACAACGCAGGGCACATTCCCGCGGCTGCCTACCTCGACTGGCGCGCCGAGCTCATCGAAGCCGACGAGGACGAGGAGGTGCTCCTGCTGGCGGGCCCCGATCGGGTCGCCGGAGCCATGGGGCGTGCCGGGATCGGCGACGGGATGACGGCCGTCGTCTACGACGACACCCAGAACCTGTTCGCATCACGGGTCTGGTGGAGCATGCGCGCGTACGGCTTCGAATCGGCCCGGCTGCTCGACGGCGGGTTTCCGGCCTGGGTGAGCGAGACGCGGACCGTGTCGAACTCCCAGCAGCCGCCGGCGAGCGCCACCTTCACGCCCCGGGCGCAGCTTGCCGCGCGCCTCACGACGCCAGACATCCGCCGCCTGCTCGGCTCACCGGACGTCCAAATTCTCGATGCCCGGGCGCCCGCGGAGTATCGCGGCCACGAGGGCAACGCCAAGCGGCTTGGTCACATCCCGGGGGCGGTCAACGTCCCGGTCGGCGCCACCAGCCGGCCGGGCTCCCAGCACCTGCGCGAAGCCGACGAGCTGCGCTCGATCCTGCATCGCGCCAACGTGACCCGCGGGCCGCGCCTCGTCTGCTACGACGGTTCAGGCGTGGCCGCAGCGAAGCTCGCATTCATCCTCAGCCTGCTCGGTCACGACGACGTGGCCGTGTACGACGGCGGCTGGGCCGAGTGGGGCAACCGGCTGGACCTGCCGGTCGAGCGGTAGGGCGCGGTAGGCCGCGCTAGCGGTCGAAGTCGGACTCGGGCCAGCCTTCGGCGTTGCCGCCGGCGACCGGCATCGATTCGAGTGTCGCGTCCGGGTCCGCCGTGGCGAGCGCTTCGGTCGGCGGGACGGCGGGTGCCTCCCCCGCCCGATCGAGCCCGGCCCACGGATCGGTCTCGCGATGGGGAGCGAGGATCTGGGCGCGGGCGTGGTTGATCGCGACCATTGCCGCCGTCTGGCGCGCCTCGCCGACACGGTCCGACCAGTACTGCGCGTCGGTGACCGGGAGGAAGCGTCCGGTCAGCTCCTCGAGCGACTCCTGCAGGTTGCGCTCCGGGAGGATGTGGACGTTGCCGACCACGCGGAATGGCGGGATCGAGATGAGGGCCCGCTCGGCGACCTTGGGGGTGCGCAGCTCGGGAACCGGGTCGACGGGATCCGCGACCACCGCGAAGAGCACCGCGCCCAGGTTGATCTGGGCGTACTCCGCGCGCATGGGCTGGGTCGATGTTCCGAAGTCGTCGAAGGACGCGTCGCGGACGACGATGAAGTCGGTTTCGGACTCGTTGAGGATGTCGCTCACGCGACGCTGGCGCGTGGCATACGAGGCACGCACGATGTGCGTGTCGGTATACAGCGTGAGGTTGACGTTGTGGACCTCGCCACCGATCCCGGAAAACATGGCGGGAAGCATACCGTCCGGGCACGCCCCCGGACAGCCGGACTGTTGGGCTAGGCCGACGGCTCGATCGCGGGTCGTGCGCCGGCGGTGACCAGGAACTCCGCGCCGGACTGGAGGCCGTTGTACAGGGCCTCGACGGACTCCAGCGTGTCGATCTCGTCCGGGGTCTTGTCCGGCCGCAGCGCAGCGATCCGCGGGAAGCGCAGCGAGAACCCGGACTGGTGGCGGTTCGAACGGACGATGACGTCGAAGGCCACCTCGACGACGATCAGCGGCTCGACCTGCCGGTATCGCCCGTAGCGGGCGATCGTGTGCTCCTCGAACCACGCCGTCATCTCGGCGATCTCCGCGTCGGTCAGGCCGCTGTACGCCTTGCCGATCGTGACGAGCCGGTCGCGCTCGGTGTCACGGACGGCGAACGTGTAGTCGGACAGCACGCCATGGCGCTTGCCGTGACCCACTTCCACGCCCACGACGACGCAGTCGATGGTGGCGAGGGCCTTCTTCATCTTCAGCCAGCCGAGCCCGCGCCGGCCAGGTGAGTAGCCACTGTCGGGATCCTTGACCATGAGGCCCTCGTTGCGCCTCGCTCGCGCTTCGACGAAGGCTGCTTCGAGGGCCTCGACGTCGGTCGCGGAGATGAGATGCGAGCGGGCGAAGCGCCCGCCGTCCGTCGCCGCCGGGAGTTCCAGCGCATCGAGGCGCTGTCGCCGCTCCGTCAGCGGCAGGCGCAGCAGGGGTTCGACCGGAGCGCCGCCGCCGGGTCCCAGAGCCAGCGCGTCGAAGGCGACGAAGATCACCGGCACCTCGGCGAGGATCGCCTCCGACGGAGACTTGCGCCCCAGCCGCGCCTGCAGCGCGATGAACGGCAGCACCTGGCCGTCCTTCCAGGCAAGGATCTCGCCATCGAGGATGCCATCCCACGGAAGGTCCCGGGCTGCCTCGGCAACGTCGGGGAACTGGGCGCTGACATCGTGCAGGTCGCGGGAGTACAGGCGGACCTCGCCGCCTTCGCGGTGGAGCTGGGCGCGGATGCCGTCGTACTTGTCCTCGACCCAGACCTCCGGGCCGAGCCGGGCGAGGATCTCGTCGGCATCCTCGGCCGGCGACGCCAGCATGAACTTGAGCGGCCGAAACAGCTCCATCTCGGCCTGGCCCAGCCGGTCGTCGCGGGCGAGCGTTGCCAGCTCGCCGACATCGCCCGTCAACATCCCTGCCCACTTGACGTCGGCCAGCGGGCGGTCGAAGGCCTTGGCGATTGCCGCCTCGACGAGCCCCTCGCGAAGCCCGATCCGCAGCTCGCCGCTCAGGATCTTGACAAGGTACTTGGCGGTGGCCGGATCGGAGCGGGCGAGCAGGTCGCGGAACAGCGCCGACTTGCGAGCGGCGCCGGAAGCCTGCTCGATCGCGGCGTAGGTGGCCGCCACCTCCGGGAGGGTCGGGGAGCCCTGCGGGTCGGGGTTATGACCTGCCCGGGCCAGCACATCGGCGACAGCGAGACCCAGGTCGGAGAACCGGTCGTACGCCTCCCCGAGGTCACTGCGGGGCACGCCGGCGAGCTCCGCGACCGTCGACGAAACGGCGGCCCAGCCGAGACCGATGGCCCGTGGGTCACCCTCGGCAAACGGGCGCCCGGTGAGGAAGACCGCTGCGATCGGCAGCTCGTCCGGGGCGAGGGAGCGCAGGTATTCCGCGAGGGTTGCCGTCTTCTCGGACGTTCGCGACGTCGTCGCAAGGCGGTCCGCCAGCTCGCTCCAGCGGCGCATGGCGGGGATGGTATACCGTGCCTTGATGGCGCACCGTTCGTGGTTCCCCGAGACCCTTGAAGGAGAGGGCGTCGTGCTGCGCCGCCATGTGACCGGCAACCTCGCTGCCTTCCAGCGCTGGTACGCCGATCCGGAGATCGCCCGGCTCGCGCGCTACCAGGAAGCGCCGATGCGACCGGACGAGATCGACCGGTTCTTTGCTGCCCGAGTCCTGGGCAGCGAGGCGCTCGCGATGGCCGTCCACGAGAAGGCCACGAACCGGCTCATCGGAACGTGTGCGTTCAGCCAGCTCGACGCGGACAACGGTTCCGCGCTGTACCACATCACGATCGGCGAGAAGGATGCGTGGGGCCACGGCTACGGCACCGAAGCGACCTGGCTCATGCTCCGCCACGCCTTCGATACGCTCGGCCTGCACCGCATCGCGCTGTATGTCTTCGAGTTCAACGAGCGGGCGATCCGCGCCTATCAGCGCTGTGGGTTCGTGATCGAGGGTCGCGCCCGCGAATCGATCTTTCGCGACGGCCGCTGGTGGGACGAGTTGGCGATGAGCGTGATCGAATCGGACTGGCGGAGGATCCGCGAAGCGCGCAGACGTGACGGGGAGGGCACGGTCACCCGGCGGCGTCCGCGGGCCGTCTCGCCGGCCGGCGCGCCGCAATGAGCTCCACGGGCGCCGCAGCGGAAGGGGCCCGCTCAGAGGTGCGCGAGTTGATCGCGGCCAAGGGCCACGCGGTCGACAACGCCCGGGCGGCGGTCGCCCGGCTGGAGGCAGCATTCGACGCCGGCGACCTGCGACGGACGCCGGAGATGGATCTCTACCTCGCTGACCTGATGCAGGCGCTCGAACAGGACGACGGCCAGAAGCTCGGCGGCAAGAGCGCCGAGGCGTCGCGGTTCATCCTGCGCGCCATCGACCGGGAACTTGACCAGGCCTGAGGCTGGGTAGCCACCGCGCCTCCGATAAGCCTGGCTTATCGATTCCGCATGAGCACGCACGGCCATCGGCCCAGGATGCAAGGTGAGCGCTCCGGCACGCTCGCCTGTGAGAATTCGATAAGGCTGGGTTATCGAGCGCGCAATGCCGTGGGTGCTTGACTCTCGGGCTACCGAAGAGTTCACGATGCGCGCGTGGACGATCTCCTGTCGATCGGGCGGTTCGCGCGGCTCAGCGGGCTGAGCGTCGGCGCGCTGCGCCACTACGACGATACGGGCTTGCTCGCCCCGGCCGAGGTCGACCGCTTCACCGGCTACCGCCGCTACCACCGCGACCAGCTCGAGACCGCCCGGGCCATCGGCCGGCTGCGCGATCTCGAAGTGTCGCTCGAAACCATCCGCGCGGTCCTCGCGACGGACGACCCCGGGGAGCGTCAACGCCTGCTCGGCGAGCAGCGGGCCCGGGTCGAGGCGCGCCTCAATCGCCTCCAGCGCATCCATCACGTCGTCGGCCAGCTCAGCCAGGGAAAGGAACCGCTCGTGTCCGACAGCGCATCCCCGACCGTATCAGCAGCCACCGACCTCGATGCCGCCGACCACCGGCGGCTGGGCAAGGACCTGTTCAACCACGTCTGGACGCTGCTCGAGACGGCCGACCGCACCGCCGAGCAGACCGACGAGATGATCCATGCTGCCCACGCCTCGCGCTGGCACTGGACGGTCGGCGGCGAGCCGGCCAACCGGGGCCGCGGGGAGTGGCAGTGCTCGCGCGTGTACGCGGTGCTCGGCCGCGGCGAGCCGGCGCTGTGGCACGCACGCCGCTGCCTCGCCTTGTGCGAGGAATTCGAACTCGGCGATTGGGATCTCGCCGCTGCCTACGAGGCCATGGCCCGGGCGAGCTTCGTTGCGGGCGACGCTGCCGCCGCCCGCGACTGGAAGGCGAAGGGCGTGGCGGCGCTCGGGGACATCGCCGATCCCGACGACCGGGAACCGGTCGAGGCCGACCTCGCGACGCTCCCGTAGACTCCGGGGCCCAGACGCCCGCCTTCCGGAGGCCTGCCCCATGCCCGACACGCGTTACGGAATCCTGCTGTTCAGCCAGGCCACGACGTGGCCCGACCTGCTCGATACGGCGAAGCGGATCGACCGGCTCGGGTACGACCACCTCTGGGCGTGGGACCATCTCTACGCGATCTTCGGCGACCCCTACCAGGATTTCTTCGAGGGCTACAGCCTGCTCGCGGCGTGGGCGCGCGAGACCGAGCGGGTCCGCCTCGGATTGCTTGTCGGCGCCAACACGTTCCGCAATCCGGGGATCGTCACCAAGACGATCACGACGATCGATCACATCAGCGGCGGCCGGGCCATCCTCGGCATCGGCGGCGCGTGGATGGAGCCCGAGCACACCGCCCACGGCATCGACTTCGGTTCGGGCTTCGGCCAGCGGCTCGACTGGATGGACGAGGCGACGGCGGCGATGCGCAAGCTGCTCGACGGCGAGACGGTGAGCTCCGAACCCGGTGGCCACTACCAGTTCAACGGTCTCGTCCAGCACCCGGTGCCGGTCCAGGCGCACCTGCCGATCATGATCGGCGGTTCGGGCGAGAAGAAGACGCTGCGCTCGGTCGCCAGGTACGCCGACATGTGGAACGGCATGGGCACGGTCGAGACGATGCGCCACAAGATCGACGTCTTGCGCCAGCACTGCGCCGATGTGGGGCGCGACCCGGCCGACATCGAGTTCACGCTCGGGATCAAGGCGACGATTCGTGACAGCCCGGCGGAGGCGGACAAGGTCTGGCGGGCCGCGATGGAGCACAACCGGACGCCCATGTCGGACGTGGAGGACGACATCACCTTCTGGAACGGCACGCCGGAGCAGCTTGCGGAACGGCTCGCGCCCTACGTCGAGCTGGGCTTCGAGACGGTGATCTCCGAACAACCGGCGCCGTTCGACACGGAGTCCATCGAGCGCCTGATCGGCCAGGTCAAGCCGCTCGTCGACCGCGGATAGGGCTCCTCGAAAGCCGTGCGAGCAATGCCCGCCGGCCACCTGTGGGACATGGCGTTCCAGACCTTTCACCAACTCGAATCGCTGTGAGCGCTAGGTGAGGGCGTTGATCGCCCTCAAGCCTTTGCCGTGGCCCGGTAGCGCCTCGCGTAGCTGCCCGAGAGCTGCCGAAGGGCGCCGAGGAGACACAAGGCGGGCCCGCCCTGGGCGTATTCGCGCCCGAGCGCCACGCTTAACTCTCGGACGGATACGGCCGGTTCGAAGCGGCACGGGAAGACGTCCGCGACATTCCTGATTAGGCACCGCGCGCCGCGCTGTCGTACCGTTCCACGACCATGCCCGACCAGCCGCCCCGCGCGTCGACCGTCGAGTTCGAGCACGTCACCAAGCGCTACGACGTGGGCGCAAAGGACACGCCCGGCGCCGTCAACGACCTGTCATTGACGGTCCCGGCCGGGAAGATCTGCGTCCTCGTCGGGCCGTCGGGCTGCGGCAAGACGACCAGCCTCAAGATGGTCAACCGGCTGATCGAGCCCACCTCGGGGCGGATCCTCATCGACGGCCAGGACGCGGCCCAGCGCGACGTCATCGAATTGCGCCGCTCAATCGGCTACGTGATCCAGCAGGTCGGCCTGTTCCCGCACCAGACCATCGCCGAGAACGTCGCGACGGTCACGCGCCTGCTCGGCTGGTCGAAGGATCGCCAGCGCCAACGGGCGGACGAGCTTCTCGGGCTCGTCGGGCTCGATCCGAAGCAGTATCGCAACCGCTACCCGTCGCAGCTCAGCGGCGGCGAACGACAGCGCGTCGGCGTGGCGCGGGCCCTGGCCGCGGACCCGCCCATCATGCTGATGGACGAGCCCTTTGGCGCCGTCGACCCGATCGTCCGCGAGCGTCTTCAGAACGAGTTCCTGCGCCTCCAGGAGGAGCTCGCCAAGACGATCCTGTTCGTCACCCACGACATCGACGAGGCGATCAAGATGGGCGACCTCGTCGCGGTCATGCAGACCGGCGGCATCCTCGCGCAGTTCGCGCCGCCCGAGGAGATCCTGGCGGCCCCGGCCTCGGACTTCGTGGCCCGCTTCGTTGGTGCGGACCGCGGCCTCAAGCGGCTGTCGCTCACCCGCGTCGGGAACCTGGACCTGATGGAGATCCCGACGGCACGTCCCGGTGACGATGCGTCGGCCGTCCGACGGACGGCGCTCGCCCACCCGTGGGGCTACCTCCTGCTGATCGATGACGCCGGAGCGCCGATCGGTTGGATCCGCGACGCAGACATCCCCGAGGAGGGCTCGTTCAGCGAGGACATGGCCGTACCCATGTCGCCGCTGCTCAACCGACGGGCGACGCTCAAGGACGCGCTGTCGCTCCTGCTCGACGCCGATGTGCAGGCCGGGATCGTGGTCGATCGAGGGGGCCGGGCGCTCGGCGTCGTGACCGTCGAGATGATCGCGGAGGTCATGCGCCAGGGCGACCACGTCGTCCCCGAGGAGCCGCAAGGGCCCGAGGAAGACGGCGCGGGGCCGGTTGATCTCGGCGAGACCCAAGCAGAGCGGCCGCCCGTCGAGGCCGAAACGCGGTGAACTGGGACTGGATCCGCAGCAACGTCCCGGCGATCGTCGACGCGACGATCGACCACCTGATCCTGACGCTCATCGCCGTGGGCGTCGGGTTCCTGATCAGCTTCGCCTTCGCACTCGTGATCTATCGCGACCGACGCGCCTTCGGTCCGTTGGCCGGCTTCGCGGGCATCGTCTACACGATCCCCAGCCTTGCCCTGCTCGCATTCCTCGTGCCGTTCACCGGGCTGTCGGTGCTGACCGCCGAGATCGCCCTCGTCGGCTATACGCTGCTGATCCTCACCCGCAGCATCGTCGGGGGCTTCGACGCCGGTCCCCCGGACATCTCCGAGGCGGCCAACGGGATGGGCTACGCCTGGCGGGGCCGCCTGCTGCGTGTCGACCTGCCGCTCGCGATGCCGCTCATCATCGCCGGCCTGCGGGTCGCCACCGTGACGACCGTCGGTCTCGTGATGGTTACCGCGGTCATCGGCGAGGGCGGCCTCGGCCAGCTGATGCTGCGCGGCTTCAACTTCCGCAACACGACCGCGGTCTACGTCGGGGCGATCATGACTGTCGCGCTGGCGATCGTCCTCGACATGGCGATCCTGGCGCTGGGCCGACTGGCGACCCCGTGGACGCGGCAGCGCTGAGGGCCGGCCGATGGAGCTGCTGAACGAGGTCGTCGCCTGGTTCACCGACCCATCGAACTGGACCGGCACGTCGGGCATCGTCAACCGGACCGTGGAGCACGTGGTGCTGTCGTTGGCGTCCGTGATCGCCGCGATCCTGATCGCCGTCCCGGCCGGACTCTTCATCGGGCACACGGGGCGCGGTGCGTTCATCACCGTGACGGTCGCGAACCTCGGCCGCTCGATCCCCTCCTACGCACTGCTGATCATCTTCGTGACGTGGTTCGGCATCGGCTTCGCGGCCGCGTTCCCGGCCTTGGTCGTGCTCGCGCTCCCGCCGATCCTGACCAACACGTACGTCGGCCTGCGCGAGGTCGACCGCGACACGGTGGAGGCGGGCCGGGCGATGGGCATGCGCGAAACGCAGCTCCTGCGTCGCGTTGAGGTGCCGATCGCGTTGCCGGTCATCGTGTCGGGCGTCCGGGTGGCCGCGGTCCAGGTGGTGGCCACGGCGACGCTCGCCGCGCTGGTCGGCGGCGGCGGGCTCGGCCGCTTCATCGTCGACGGCTTCGCGCTGCGCCGGCAGGACATGCTGGTCGCCGGGGCCATCCTCGTCGCCGTGCTGGCGCTGCTCACCGAGCGCTCACTGACGTTCCTCGAAGGGCGCGTGGTGTCGCCGGGGTTGCGCCCGACGGTCCCGGTCGAGACGGAGATTCTCAACCTGCCGCGACCGGTGGCAAGCGGGCCGTAGGAAACTCCCAGGTTGTTGACAGGGTTGTGTCGGCTTCGCTGGTAGACTCCCGGCCTGCCTCCACGGGTTGCGCCCGATGACCCGGGAGGACGAAGCAGGAGGACCCATGCGGACGTTCCGCACGCTTGCCCTCGGGGCGACGTTGTTCGCGCTCATCGTCAGCGCGTGCTCGTCGGGAGGGGGCAGCCCATCACCGTCGGCGGCGAGTGCGCCGCCCGAAACGAGCGCGCCCAGTGAACCGGCGGCCGAGTCCCCATCCGCTCCGGCCGGTCCCGCGCTCTCGACAACGCTCAAGCTCGGCGGGCCACCGGAATGCCCGGAGCGCCCGTTCTGTCTCCTTGGCCTGCAGGATACCTATGGCCTGGAATTTGCCGAGTTCGTGCCGCTCGACGCAGGTGGACCGCTGACCGTGCAGGCCCTGACCGGCGGCCAGATCGACGTCGGCCTGCTGTTCACCTCGGACCCGGCGATCGTCACCAACGGCTTCGTCCTGCTCGAGGACGACAAGCAGCTGCAGCTGGCCGACAACATCGTCCCGGTCGTGCGCCAGGACGTCCTCGACGCCAACCCGAAGGTGGCCGACCTCCTCAACACGATCACGGAGCGCCTCACCCAGGAGGAGCTCACCAACCTGAACAAGGCCGTGACCGTCGATGCCCGACCGGCAGCCGACGTGGCCAGCGAATGGATCGCCTCGCTCAATCTCGACTCGGTCAGCGCCGGGCTCGAAGGGGACATCGTCGTCGGCTCGACGAACTTCTACGAGCAGGAGATCCTCGGCGAGATCTTCGCCCAGATCCTCGAGAGCAACGGCGCAACGGTTGAACGGAAGTTCCAGCTCGGCAACCGCGAGATCGTCTTCCCGGCCCTCGAGTCGGGTGAGATCGACATCCTCGCCGAGTACGCCGCGACCGCCCTCGAATTCGTGAACGAAGGCGCGGGCCAAGCCACCACCGACCCTGCGGCGACGACGGACGCGCTCCGCGCAGCCCTCGAGCCAAAGGGCCTGGCCGCGCTGAACTATGCGGAGGCCACGGACCAGAACGGCTTCGTCGTCACCCAGGCCAAGGCCGACGAGTTCGGGCTGGCCAAGATCAGCGACCTCGCGAAGCCTGCCGC
>DASTYU010000247.1:0-8195 GCA_035764655.1 Candidatus Limnocylindrales bacterium | reverse complement strand
CGAGGTTCCCAGAGCCGGAGGGCGTCCGCCGCCCAACGAACCCGCGCGTCACGTGATCCGTCCCGGCGCGGTCGGGATATGCGTCTGAGACAATCGGCACATGATGCTGCCAACCCACCTGGGGGCATCGCGCCTCGCCTCGATGCTGAGATCGACGATCGAATCCGGTGGCTGATGGCGGACCCCGGCCGATGCTTGGCGAGGCCGAACCGACCTGTCTGGTCATCGCCGACATTGCCGGGTACAGCGGCTATCTGGCCGGCGTCGAGCTCGACCACGCCCAGGACATCCTTGCCGATCTCGTCGACGTGATCGTCGGCGCGCTGCGCCCGACCTTCACCCTCGCGAAACTCGAGGGCGACGCCGCCTTCGTCTACGCGCCGGCGACGGCCGTCGACGGGCCTGGCTTGCGCGACGCCATCGAGCACTGCTACTTCGCCTTTCAGCGGCGGATCCGCGACATCCGCCAGGCGTCGACTTGCCAATGCAACGCCTGCGTGCGGATGCCTGCGCTGGACCTGAAGTTCGTGGCCCACCACGGGCTCGTCGCACGGCAACGGATGGCGGGCCGGGAAGAGCTCGTCGGGAGCGACGTCGTTCTCGTGCACCGCCTGCTCAAGAACCAGGTCGCAGAGAGGCTCGAGGTGGCGGCTTATGCGCTGTACACCGACGCGCTCGTTCGGGCGATGGAGCTCCACGATCCGGCCGCTGCGGGGCTGCGCGAGCATCGCGAGTCCTTTGAGTCCGTTGGTGAGGTGGTGGGCTGGGTGAGCGACCTCGGGACGGCCTGGGAGGAGGAACGGCAGCGCGACCGGACGAAGATCGGCGACGCCGATGCGCTCGCCGTGATCACCATTCCGACGACTGTCCCGCGCGACATCCTCTGGGAGTGGGCCACATCGCCCGCCCGGCGGATCCGCTGGACGTCAGGCGTCGTGAACGTTGTCGAGGAGCTCGTGAACGGACGGCGGGGAGTCGGCACCATCAACCACTGCGTACACGGCAAGAACGTATCCGTCGAAGAGGTCCTCGACTGGTCCCCTCCCGAGTACGAGACGAAGCGGATCAAGACGCCCGTCAAGGGCGCTCCGCGAATCGTCATGACCATGGAGTTGATCGCGCGCGGCCCAGGTGAGACCGACCTGGTCTACCGGGTGGCGCGGCCAACTTCGCTCAAGGACCGGCTCATCCTCCGCGCGATGGCGGGCCAGTTCCGGACCGCCGTGGTGCGCGACAGCGCAACCCTCATCGAGCTCGCCGCAGCCGACGCCGTTGAGCGCGCCGCGGGGAGGGCGGCAGAGCCGGACGTGCCACCGAGCATCGCCCGCCACCTGTCGACGCCCCTGGCGTCCCCTCCAGGACCCATCCCTTACCCGCCCAGTACGTAGAAGGCGAGTCCACCTGCCCGTTGCTCAGGGGATCCGGGCGACTGACTTCGGAGTAGACCGGCGCCAGCGCTGTGCTCAATGCGTGGCGTTTGGGCGGCTCCCGCCTTGTTATCTGCTCTCGCTGGCAACACGCGTTCTCGTATCCCGGCGCCGCGGTACAGTCTGGCCCTCGGCGGATCGTTCGAGATCGGGTGGCAGAAACGGCAGTACCGCGGCGAACCGCGGTACTGCGTGGAGAGGGAATGGGCGCGGCGGAGCGCCCCAGATCCAACTAGAGGAAGCGGAACACGATTGGGCAGTTGACGATGAAGCCGGTCGAGCCGAAGTTGCCGCCACCGGGGCCTGTCAACCAGCCCTGCTCGACGAGGCCCAGGACCTGGAACTCGTCAATGACGCGCGCGCGATAGCCCTTGTCGATGGCTTCCTTGGTCCACTCGGCCGCGTTGAAGTCCCAGAGCGGGCTGTAGTCGGTCGCGACAGTTGGGATTCCACCGAACACGTTGAGCGGCGAACGGTCTTCGCTGAGAGCGCTGTTCAAGCCCTGACGCTGGGGGTTCTCGGCCCCCGTCGGGCCGTTGACGACCGTGAAGAGGCGCTCGACGCCGCTGAACGCTCCGTCATCGCCGCCGACGCGGATGTCGTTGAGACCCGGGGCGAGCGTCACGCCCTCGACCGCCGCCGGGAGCGCGTTGTTCGCATCCAGGCTCAGGTAGAGGATCGGCTTCGCGAAGCTGAAGCCGGTCGTGAGGTCGAGTGTCACGGTCCCGCCGTTGTCGGTGGCCTGGATCGAGACAACCTTGTCGTGAACGACGCTGTAGTCGACCTTGCCAACGTCGTACTTGAGCGTGTTGGCCGGTACGTCGTAGGCGATGATCGGGGCGTTGTAGATCTGGCCGGAGGCGTTCGCGACACGCACCAGCGGGCTGTAGTCGGCGCCGCCGATCGATCCGGGCTCGGCGACTTTCGGCGGGAAGAAGTTCGGCGCGTCACCGGGGGTGACCTTGCGCGCCGGCTTGAAGTCGACGGTGCCTTGGTCAAAGACGAGGATCCCGTCGTTGCGGAGGGTCGCGGTGCGAGCGCCCTTGCCCGTAGCCGCGTACGACAGCTTCTGGCTGTAGTTGATGCCAAGGGCGTCGGCGTTGCCCTTGTCGGTGGTGTCCGTGAGGACGTACCAGACGTTCTTGCCGGTCTTGGTCTCGCCCCGGTACAGCGGCAGCGTGATCGTGCCCTTGTCCTGGTCGATCGTGCCGGAGTTCAGCAGCTGGACAGGCCCGACGAGCTCCTTCTGAACCTTCGAGGGCGAGGGCCCGAAGTAGGTCAACGGAACGTCGGCGCCGATGGAGGCGGGAGCCGGGGCGATCTCGTCGGGATCGGCGGCCAACACGGTTGAGCCGACCGACGATCCGATCAACAGGAGCGCAGTTGCAATCAGGCCGATCCGCCGGACCCCGAGCGGGACGTGCGTGGCCAGGTATCGAGGACTCATCTGTAAGTCGTCTCCTTGCTGGATGCCGTGATGGACCACGGCCGAGGTTGGGTGAGGAAGTCGAAACCCGGATGAGGCTGGGCATTTCGTCTGGTGTCTCACCGTCGTTACGACGCCTTAGTGGTGGCGACGCCGACCGGCGTTACAGACCTTCACGACGCCACCCGCCGCTGCTCGACGAGGTACCGCAGGAACAGGAGGTGTTCGATCTGCTTGACGGTCCAGCCCTGCTCGACGGGCGGGATTCCTCGGACGAATGCGGCCAGGTTCCCCGCCTCAGAGGGATCGAGGCCCAGCATTCGGAGGTGGCGGTAGGTGCCATGCGGCGCGGACGGCGCCGGCCCAGGTCGTGACTTCGCCGGATTCTGTTGATGGCCTCGACCATCGATCTCGGGGATGGCGGGTTCCATGGTTGAAGACTCCTGGTGTGTGGCAGCGGTCGGGCACCGCGCGCTGCGATGGACGCGTCATGGGTGACCCGGTGATTGGTCGCTCGACGCCGCCGGCGCGTTACGGCGCGTCGGCGCGTGGCCGCTCCGGACTCGGTCCGTGATCGGACGTAAGAAACCCGGCCGGGCGGACGCATATCCCTGAGCCGGCAGGTTTCTAGCGAAGGTTGGGATCGGCTCCCGACTGCCGACCGGCAGATGGAGATTCACGTGTCAAACGTCAAAAGCAGAACCGCACAGGTCGACGGGCTGTCGGTCTTCTACCGGGAGGCCGGTGAAGCGGACGCGCCAAAGCTGCTGCTCCTTGGCGGCTTTCCCGCCTCGTCACACCAGTTCCGGAATCTGATCCCAGCGCTGGCGGACCGGTTCCACATCATCAGCCCCGACTACCCGGGGTTCGGCAACACGGACATGCCCGACCCGGCAGACTTCGAGTACACGTTCGATCGCTTGGCCGAGATCGTCGAGGCGCTCCTCGAGACGATCGGCTTCACGGGCCCGATGGGCATCTACATGCAGGACTACGGCGGACCGGTCGGCAACCGCATCATCAGCCGCCACCCGGACTGGCTCGCCTGGCAGGTGATCCAGAACTCCAACGCGTACGAGGAGGGATTCACCGCCGCATGGGACGCCATCCGCCACGCGCTGTGGCTGGACCGCTCTGCCGAGACCGAGGCTGCCCTCCTGCCCTTCCTCCAACTCGACGGGGTGAAGCTCGTGTACACGCACGGCCATCGGGACCCCGAAGCGATCAGCCCCGACAACTGGAACATGGATGTCCACTTCCTCGAGCGTCCGAACGCCCGGCGGGTTCAGCTCGACCTCTTCTACGACTACCGGACGAACGTGGCGCTCTATCCAGCCTGGCAGTCGTTCCTCCGGGAGCGCCAGCCCGAGACGCTGATCCTCTGGGGCCAGAACGACATCTTCTTCACGCCCGAGGGAGGCGAGGCGTACCTGCGGGACCTCTCGAATGCCGAACTGGTGCGGCTCGACACGGGTCACTTCGCGGTCGAGGACAGCCTCGACGAGATCGCCGAGGCGATCGTCCGGTTCCACGCCCAGCGCGTCGCCCCGACGGCGATGCTGGACTCGGCGGCCGCGAGATGACCAGACGTGCTCCCGAGCACGGTTCGCCCGTCCGCGCCACCGCGGCCGTCGCCTCGGTCAATGTCGGTCGTGTCCGGACGGTCGGCTTTCGTGGCGAGGCCATCCGGACGGCCATCTGGAAATCGCCCATCGTTGGGCCGGTCGCGGTCCGCGGCGTGAATCTCGTCGGCGACACCCAAGCCGACCGATCCGTCCACGGTGGCCCCGACAAGGCGGTCTACGCGTACGCCGGGGAAGACCTCGCCTGGTGGACCGCGGAGCTCGATCGGCCGGTCGAGCCAGGCACGTTCGGCGAGAACCTGACGACAGCGGGGATCGATCTGGCGTCGGCGACGATCGGCGAGCGCTGGAGTGTCGGAACCACGGTCCTGGAAGTGACCCAGCCGCGCATCCCCTGCTACAAGCTCGGGATCCGCATGCGCGACCCCCGCTTTCCGGTGCGCTTCGCGAGCGCCGCCCGGCCCGGGGCCTACCTACGGATCGTGGCGGAGGGCGAGATCGGCGCCGGGCACGACATCCAGGTCCTCTCGAAGCCGGATCACGGCGTCACGGTCGGGCTCGTCGAGCGCGCCTACCACGCGGATCGATCGCTCCTTCCTCGCCTCCTCGACGCAATGGAGCTGCCCGAAGGCTGGGTAGATTGGGCCCGGCACATGCTCGAGGCACGGACGGCCTGACGCCCGTGCTCGTCGTCGATCCATCCCGCGCCGGACACCGTCGGCTCGCGGTTGTTGGAGCGAACGAGTCCCGGCTCTCGCCGGGCTCGTGGACCGGCGGTCCAACCTCTGCGATCCTTCAGCCCGTGGCGCAGGACGCAACCCGACCCGGGCCCTCGCAGTCGCAGCTCGTGCAACTCGACGACGAGTCGCGGCAGTGGCTGGCGCGCCTGGACCCCGAGACGCCGGACCGGCGCGAAGCGATCCAAGCGCTGTTCGAGTTGCTCCTCCGGGGCGCCCGGCACGAGACTCACCGTCGTCGCGCCTCGCTCCCGCGCCAGGTCGGAGATGAGCTGGACGACATCGCCCGGCAAGCGGCCGACGATGCGCTAACGGTGCTCCTCCGCAAGCTCGATGATTACCGCGGCGCAAGTCGATTCACGACCTGGGCCTACAAGTTCGCGATCTTCGAAGTATCGGCTGCGCTTCGGCGCGAGGCTTGGCGGGGACGATCGATCACGATCGAAGACGAGTCGTGGAGCCGGCTGGCCGACACCAACGCAGTCGACCCCCAGGCGCAGACGAATGCCCGCGAGCTCATGGCCGCGATCGAGCGGACGGTCGCCACTGACCTCACACCGCGCCAGCGCGATGTCTTCGTCGCGGTCCTCGTCCACGGGGTCCCGATCGATGTTGTGGCGGAGCGGCATGGAAGCTCCCGCGGGGCGGTCTACAAGGTGCTCCATGACGCGCGCCAGAAGCTGCGCCTGGCCCTGGCGGTCCAGGGCTGGGAAGTCGGCAGCGGTGGAGAGGCGACATGAACGAACCTCGGGGCACCATCGGACGAATCCTTGGACCGGCCGGCCCGGACCTCGGTTGTGATCACTCCGGGGACCTGCTCGACCAGTTCGTCGAGGCCGAACTGGCTGGTCTGGCGGCACGCCAGGCGTTCCCGGAGGTCGCCAACCACCTCGAGGCGTGCCCAGATTGTCGCGAGGACTACGTCGCGCTCACGGAGCTGCTAAAGGCCGCCGGAGATCTATCGGGCGAAGGGTCGGCGTGACCCGCGACCCCGGTCAGTCGTTCGTCAGTCGCCGACCCGGTGCGGCAGACTGCCACGCCCGGAATGCGGCGATCAGGCCTGCACGCACCGCCTCCGATGGCTCGGGCACGTGGCCGATCCGACCGATCGTGTCGATGGTCGCGCGCATCTCGTCGAGGTAGATGCGACAGCCTTCGCACAGGCGGAGGTGATCGTCGACGCGTGCGCGCAGCTCGGCTTCGATGACGTCGTCGAGGTACTCGGTCACCAGCTCGACGAACTCGTTGCATGCGAGCTGGCGAAGGCGGGCATGAATGTCCTCGAGCCACATCCGGCACTCGGCGCAGCTGACGAGGTGGGCATCGGCCGCCGCCCGGTCGGTCCGCGTGTCGTAGTAGTGCTCCAGATCTGGGTGGATCGTCATGGTGTTGCTCTCGTTCATCGGCTGGGTGCCCCGATGCGCGCCCCGTCCGCGAGGGCGCCTTCGAGCGCCGCGCGGACCCTCGAACGGCCGCGATGCAGCAGGACACGCTGGTTGCCGGCCGTGATCCCGAGGGCTGCGGCGACCTCTTCGGACGACCACCCCTCGACGTCCCGCAGCATCACGACCGCTCGCTGAACTGACGGCAGATCGTCGACGGCCAGCCTGGCGACACCGACTCCCTCGGATGAGAGGAAGCGCTGCTCGGGCTGCTCGTCCCACCGCTCGGGAAACGAGGTCCAGCCCCCGGCGAACGGGGCGCCGGCCGGCCGGAAGCGGTCAGGGTCGACGGCGGGCCCGGTGTCGTCGGCGCGGTCGGCGAACGCCGAGAAGGGCACCTGCCGGTGCTCACGAGCGGTGTGGTCGCGGGCGATATTGACCAGGATCCGGCTCATCCACGTCCGGAGCGACGACCTCCCCTCAAACCGGTCGAGTCCCCGGAGGACGGCGATCCACGTCTCCTGGACGACCTCCTCGGCGACTGCGTCCGTGGCGTACATGCGAGCGAGGCGGGTCAGCTGGCGTCCGTGCCGCTCCACAAGGGTCCTGAAGGCGGTTTCGTCGCCCGCGCGCATCTGCGCGAGCAACTGATCGTCGTCGGCTGCCGCAGTCCCAGGCCGGCGCGCTGTCGGCTCACCGCCACCGAATGCGGAACCCGCGTCGAGCAGTGCCGGCGCCTCAGGGATCGGGCTCGGGGCAGCAGGCTGGGCAGACACGGCGTTCAGGGCCACGAAGAGCTACCCGACCTTTCCGCGGGGTCGGACCATCAGGATCCCATCGACGAAGATGTCTACGCGCTCGTTGTAGAAGCTGACGAGGCCGGCGATCTTCTGGCTCTCTGGCAGCGGCGTGCGGTAGATCCAGGCGACATCCGGCTTCATCGAGCCTGGTGTCTCCAACGTGAGGTACGTTGCGGTGCCCTTGTATGGGCAATAGGACTGCGAGGAGGACGGCCGCAGGAGATCCATCCGCACGTCCGTCATCGGCAGGTAGTACCGAGTCGGCAGGCCGGTCTCGAAGAGGAGCCGAGGCTGACGAGAGTCGGCCACGATGACGCCGTCGATTTCGACCCGGACGTGGCGCGAGCTTGGGAGGATGTCGACGCGCGTGTACGGGTCGCGGGGGTGGGTGTAGACGATCTCGTCCTCTTCGAACCACTCGCTCATCGCGTCCCACTCGAGGCGGACGAGGTCGCGCAACTGTTCGATCGGCGAGTCGAGGTAACGGATTGCCGCGCCGGGCGCCGTGGCGCCCGTGACTTGGACGTCGTACACCGTGCCGTAGCCCCGGCTCGGGGAGCGGCTGACCTCGCCGGTCGGGTTGAGGCCGGCCAGGATGTCATTGAGCGGGAAGAAGTAGGTCGGGTAAGACGGCTTCTCCCACACGAGGACCGGGTGCGTGGAATCGGCGACCAGCCGACCGCCCAGGTAGGCACGGACGCGTTTCTCGGATGGCTCGATGCGAACCCGGCCCCGAACGGCAGGGAGCCTGTCAACGGTCGACGTGCTCATGCGGCCATCCTGTCGATCGTGGGATCCGGGGATGCCGGCTCGCTGGCTTGCATACCGACGACCGGGCGC
>DASTYU010000246.1:0-2154 GCA_035764655.1 Candidatus Limnocylindrales bacterium | reverse complement strand
GCGCCGGCGACGCGTTGTTCTGGTTCACCGACCTCGGCTGGATGATGGGCCCGTGGGCGATCTCCGGCGCGCTGCTGCTCGGCGCCCGGCTCGTGCTCTACGAGGGCGCGCCGGACTTCCCCGGCCCCGACCGGCTGTGGTCGATCGTCGAGCAGCACTCGGTGACGCACCTGGGACTGTCGCCGACCGTCATTCGGTCACTGATGGCCCACGGCGAGGAACCGGTCCGCAGCCACGACCTCAGCGCACTGCGCGTGCTCGGCTCAACCGGCGAGCCGTGGAACCCGGAGCCGTGGTGGTGGTACTTCCGCGAAGTCGGGGGGAGTCGCTGCCCGATCATCAACTATTCGGGCGGCACGGAAGTCAGTGGGGGCATCGTCAGCGGCAACCTGATGACGCCGATCAAGCCGGCGGCCTTCGCCGGGCCGTGCATCGGCACCGCGGCGGACGTCGTCGACGACGCCGGTCAGCCCGTTCGCGGCGCCGTCGGCGAGCTCGTGATCCGGGCGCCGCTGCCCGGGATGACCCGCGGCTTCTGGCGCGACCCGGCGCGCTACGAGGAGACGTACTGGTCGCGCTTCCCGGGCATGTGGCTCCATGGGGACTGGGCGCGGATCGACTCCGACGGCCACTGGTTCATCCTCGGCCGCTCCGACGACACGCTCAAGATCGCCGGCAAGCGCGTGGGTCCGGCCGAGGTCGAATCGGCGGCGACCGGCCACCCGGCCGTCCTCGAAGCAGCCGCGATCGGCATCCCGCACGAGATCAAGGGCGAGGCGGTCATTGTCATGGCCGTCCTACGCCCCGGCGTAACCGACGACGAGGGGCTGCGCGCCGACATCGCTGCCCGGATCGCCGGGGAGCTCGGGAAGCCACTCCGTCCGGAGGCCGTCGAAGTGGTTCGGGCCCTGCCGAAGACCCGGTCCGGGAAGGTGATGCGACGGGTGATCCGGGCGGCGTACCTGGGCATCGACCCCGGCGACATCTCCTCGCTCGATGACCCGACGAGCGTCCGGGCGATCGAAGCGCTCGGGCGCCGCTAGAGCCGGCTGGCTAGCGTCCCAGCCCTCCCAGTGGATCGAACGGATCGGTCCGATCGACAACTGCGCCACGGCCTACCAGTCCGCTGCCATGGTCGTCTCCGGAAACGACGCGCCAGCCGTCGTTCTCGAGGCGCTCGAGGGTCCGGACGGCCGCATCCACGACCGACGTGGCGTACTCGAGCGCGCGGCCAGCGAGTGGGCGCGCCTCGCTGGACGCGGCGACTTCAGCGGCGACTTCGGTCGCTGCCCGTGCTCGACGAGCGACTTCTGCCGGGTTTCGTGATGGTCGCTGGCGCACCAGGGCCGTTGCTCCCGCATGCGGCAGGCTGCCCGTGACGACCGCAAGCCACAACGCCGAACGATCCGGGCGCAGTTCCGGCTCCTCGTACACGAGCGCGTGATCGGGGAACAGCGCACGCCGAATGGCCGCCTCGGCCACGGCGCGGGTGCCGGGGTTCGCCTCCTCGCACAGCCAGGCGGGCAGCGCGCCGAGCACGATCTGGTCCTGGGTGAGGCCGTTGTGCCGGGCGAACGCCGCCGCCAGGGCCTGGAGCGCCAGCGCCCGACCAGCACGCGTTGGCGCATCGGACGGGATGCCGCTGGCCAAGTCGGGTGCCACGACCAGCGGCCCGGCGGAGATGGACACGAGGGTCCCGGCCCGCCGGTACAAGCGATGCGCAAAGGCGTGGTCGGACAAGGCCCGGTCCGGGTCGACACCGTCGGCCACGATCTCGACCATCGGGTTCGCCTCGGTGAGGTCGATCCGCTCGAACCCGGCGACCACGGCCCCTTCGGGCACACCGAGCGCCGGCGACGCCGTGGCGAGACGCGCGTAGGCGCGACGCCCCGCGGCGGCCTCGTCGAGCGCGACGCGGATCTCGGCGAGCGCCCGCTGGCTGCCCGTCGGCGCCGGCTCGCCGCGCGTGGTCGCCGCGGCGCGACCCGAGCGCGCCCGCGGCTGCCACGCCGGCACGTCGAGGCCCGCCTCGTGCATGCGATCGGCGAGCTCCTGTCCGACCGGGATCTCGACGCGGACCAGGTCGATCCCGCCCGCCACGAGGCGGGCCATCTCGGCCAGGGCTCCGTCCACGTCCGGCTCGTCGAGCGTCAT
>DASTYU010000245.1:0-38981 GCA_035764655.1 Candidatus Limnocylindrales bacterium | reverse complement strand
TCCGGCTCGGGCTCGGCGACGACCGGTTCGGCCTCGGCGGCAACCGGCTCCGGCTCCGGCTCGGCTTCACGCGGGCCGTCCGTGGCACCGTCGAGTGCCGCGATCGCGGCAAGACGGGCGCCCAGATCGATCTCGTCGGGCGTTGCCTCGACGGGCTCGTCGATCGGAACGTCGAGATCGGCCATCGGCCAGGCGGACGGAGCTTCGATCGTCGGTGCTTCGGGCGTCCCGTTCGTGGCCACCGTCGCGGCGGCAACCTGGGCTGCGCTGACGTCGACCGTCGGGAACGGGCCGGCGGCGGTCTCGCGCACGGCGAGCGGCGAGCAGGTCAGGCACGTGCCCTCCGCCTCGTTCCAGCAGTTGGCGCAGGTGTACTGCCGGCACGACATGCAGAAGTTGAACGTGCTGTGGAAGGCGTCCAGCTGCCGCGAGGTGACGTCCCGTTCCGCCTCGCTCCGCGCGGCGGCCATCGCCTCGTCCATGGACGTGTCGTCCGACAGGACGAAGTTGCGCAGGCCACGCCCGAACGTCTTGAGCCCGCGCAGCGGTTTCGTGCGCGTCGCGCTGCTCGATTCGAACGTGTAGCGGGTGCCGCAGCGTTCGCAGAAGGACTCTGTGAGGATCTCGGGCATCGGGCCCCCGAACGGGAACTGGGAACTCGCGGACCGTACGGCGGGTCCGAACTGGAGCGAGAGTATAGCGCGCGCTGTTTCGCCCACCCCGGACCACCGTACCGGCTTCTGCCGAGGATGGTCCCGCCGCGACGCCACACGGAGTGGGCGCTCGGCCGTCAAACAGGGGCTCACCCGGAGCCTCTGGTACATTCGCCCCCGATCATGCCCCCCTTGGCCGCCCTCGAGCGGTTCTTCGAACGCCTCTTCGAGCGCCCGACGGCGCGGTTCTTCCGGACGCGGCTCCAGCCGGTCCAGCTCCAGCGACGCATCGAGCGGGCGATGGAGTCGGAGCGCCTCGCCGCGAGTGACCGCACCCTCGTCCCGAACCGCTACACGATCCACCTGAACCCGGACGACGTCGCCGCGTTCGGGGAGTTCGGCTCCACCCTGGCAACGGAGCTGGCCGACAGCGCGCTGGTGTTCGCTCGCGCGCATCGCTACACGCTCGTCGACCGGCCGCGGGTCGAGCTCGTATCCGACCCGGCGGTCGAGCGGGCCGACATCGTCGTGCGCGCGCGCTTTGCCGATCCGGTCGCGGGCCGGTCGTCCGAACCCGCCGCGGGGACCGCGCCGGCGGGCGACGAGGATCAGGCCACGAACACGATGGTGTTCACGGTCCCGACCCCGGAGGGCCCGCGCGCGCGGCTCCGTTTGATCCAGCCGGGCACCGCGGAGCGCGTGGTCGATCTGGACGGCCGCCCGGTGACGCTCGGACGCGCCACCGACAACGGCCTGGTCCTGGCGGACGGCCGCGTGTCGCGCCACCACGGCCGCATCAGCGTCCGCCGCGGCACCCTCGTCTACACCGACCTGCAGAGCACGAACGGATCGCGCGTCAACGGGACCCCGGTCGACGAGGTGGTCCTCGGCGTGGGCGACCGGATCGAGCTCGGTGACACGCTGCTCGTGATCGAGGCGGTCGGAGCCGACGGGAACGCGGCCGGCCGCTGATGGACGGCTTCCTCATCGGACTGTGGGTGGTCCGGCTGCTCTTCCTTGGCCTGCTCTACCTGTTCCTCTTCCAGATCGTGCGTGCCCTCGTCCGCGATCTTCGGGCTGCCACCCAAAGCGCGACGGCGGAGCTCGGCCGGTTGCATGTGCTCGCCTCGCCGTCGGGTGACCCGCCCGTCGGGGTGGCCTTCTCGCTCGACGCCATCACCTCGCTCGGGCGCGACGTGAACAACTCGATCGTGATCGACGACGCGTTCGCGTCCACGGAGCACGCCGTGCTGACGTTCCGTGGTCGCGACTGGTACGTCGAGGACCTCGACAGCACCAACGGCACATACGTCAACGGGAACCGGGTGGAGGGGGTGGCAGCGCTGGGCTACGGGGACGAGCTGCAGATCGGCCAGGTCCGGCTGCGGCTGGAGCGGGCGCGCCGATGACCGCATCGGCCAGGTCCCGACCCGCGCCGGCCCTGCCGCGCATCCTCGGCCAGATCCGGCCGCGACCGCGCTGGCTGGAGCTGCGGCTGCTGGTGCTCGTCGCGATCGTGCTGGTCGTGGGCAGCGCCTCGCTTGGCGCCACGGTCCGTGGCCGTCCCGACGCGGGCGCCGATTTGTTCGACCCGAGCGTCTGGCTGCCCCTGGACGTGACCGCGCTGGCGATCTACCTCGGGGCGCTGTTCGCGGCCCACGCGGCGCAGGTGCTCGCGGGGCGGCGCACCGACCAGGTGTTGCTGCCGGCCGTGGGCATGCTTGGGGGGATCAGCCTGCTCCTGATGCAGCGCCTGCCGCAGGACCTCGTGGGTTCCGGGTTCTTCGGCGCGGAAGGGCTCGGCCAGGTGCAGCTGGTGTGGCTGCTGCTGTCGGTCGCGGTCGCCACGACGGTCGGGATCGTCGTCCGTTCCGACAGCTGGTTGCGCCAGTACAAGTACACCTGGGCGGCGGCCGGGATCGCACTCCTGCTCCTGACGTTCGTGTTTGGTTCCGATGTTGGCGGCCAGCGGCTGACGCTGGTCATCGGCCCATTCAGCGGGCAGCCGTCCGAACTGCTGAAGGTCATCCTGGTCATCTTCCTCGCGGGGTACCTGTCGGAGAACCGGGCGTTGCTCGTCGAACAGGACACACGCCTGGGCCCGATCCGCCTGCCGCCGATCCCATACCTCGTGCCCATGGCGGCGATGTGGGCGATCGCCCTTGGCATCGTGGTCGTCCAGCGCGACCTGGGGGCGGCGCTCCTGTTCTTCGGCGTGTTCCTGCTGCTGCTGTACGCGGCCACGGCCAGGATCAGCCTCGTGATCGGCGGGTTGATCGCGTTCTTCCTGGGAAGCGCGGTGCTGGCCACACTGTTCGAGCACATCGGAACCCGGATCGCGATCTGGCTCGATCCGTTCGCCGACCCGCTCGGGGCGGGCTACCAGGTGGTCCAATCGCTGCACGCGTTTGCGCGCGGCGGGCTGCTCGGCATGGGCTTGGGCAACGGGCTGCCGATGATCGGGGGGCGGGTCACCATCCCCGAGGTCCACACGGACTTCCCGCTGGCGGCACTCGGTGAGGAATTGGGCCTCATCGGCGTGCTCGGGGTGCTCGGTATCTACCTCGTCATCATCGAGCGTGGGCTGCGCATCGGTGCGGCGGCCGCCGACGACTTCCGGTCCCTGCTGGCGACCGGTCTGGCGCTCGTCGTCGGCATCCAGGCGTTCATCATCGCCGCCGGCAACCTCAAGGTCCTGCCGTTGACCGGCGTCACGCTCCCGTTCATCAGTTACGGCGGCTCCTCGCTGCTCGTCAACGGCCTCGTGATCGGCCTGCTTCTGGCACTCTCCGACAAGGGCGTCGAGCCGCCACCGCCACCTCGCAAGCGGCGCCTGGATCGCATCCTGCGGCGGGGTGCTCCCTGATGCTGTCGACCACCCGGACGCGCCGGCCGATCGGCATCACCATCACCCACATCGCGCTGGCGATCGCGATCGGCTTCGGGGCGCTCGCCGGTGCGGCCGGCTACTGGGGGGTGGTCGTCGCCCCGGAGCTCACGCGTTCGCCGAACGACGCGGCGGTCATCGCCGCTTCGCGGACGGTGGAACGCGGCGAGATCCTCGACCGGAACGGGCGTGTCCTCGCGCGCAACGAGCGAGACGAGAACGGAGAGCTGTACCGCTCGTATGCCAACCAGGCGGTTAGCCAGGTGGTCGGCTACTACTCGCGGCGGTTCGGGTCGGCGGGGCTGGAGCGCGCATACAGCGCCGAGCTGGCCGGCCTGGCGACCGATCCGCTGGCCGACGCGCTGCGCAAGTTCGGCGGCAACCCCTACGACCCGCAGGACCTGCGCCTGTCGCTCGACTACGGTTTGCAGCGTGCGGCGATCCGGGCCCTCGGCGACCAGAAGGGCGCGGTCGTGATGTTGGATCCGACGACCGGCGAGGTCCTGGCGATGGCCTCGAACCCGACCTACGACGCCTCCGCCATCGCCGACCCGCGCACGGCCGAGAAGACGTTTGCTGCCCTCCAGGACGACCCGGACAATCCGCTCCTGCCGCGTGCCACGCTCGGCCGCTACGTGCCCGGCTCGGTGTTCAAGATCGTGACCGCGATCGCCGCCCTGGGCTCGGGTGCGATCACGCCCGAGACCACGTTCCGCGAACAGGCCGAAGCGGGAGATGACGGGCTGCTGGTCAACGGGTTCCGGATCCGTGAGGGCCACTCGCTGCGCCGCGGACAGGCACTGACCCTGCCCCAGGCGACCGAGATCTCCTCGAACATCTTCTACGCCCTTGCGGGCCTCGAAACCGGTGGCGCGAACCTTGTCGACTTCGCCGGCCGGCTGGGGTTCGGCGCGCCGTTGCCGTTCGACCTCCCCACCGCGGCGTCCCAGGTCACCAACGGGCGCGGGGAGGATCCCGGCGGGTTCGTGGACGATGTCGAGCTGGCCAACGCCGCGTACGGCCAGGGCGAGACGTTCGTGACACCGCTGCAGATGGCACTGGTGGCGTCGACCGTCGCGAATGACGGTGTGCTGATGAAGCCACGGCTCGTGACGGCGCTCGAGGGCAAGCGCGGCACCCGCGAGCTCGGGCCGGAGGAACTTCGGCGGGTCATCTCTGCGGACGATGCGCAGGCCATTCAGGGGGCCATGCGCCGCGCCGTCGAAGGCGACCTCGGGCGGCAGTTCACGAGCGGCGCCAAGGTGCCGGGCGTCTCCACGGCCGGCAAGTCGGGCACGGCGGAGCTCGGCGGCTCGGGCGAGCCGCATTCGTGGTTCATCGGGTTCGCGCCGGTCAACCAGCCGCGGATCGCGATCGCAGTCCTCGTGGAGCGGGCCGGCCGGGGCGGGGCGGTGGCGGCCCCGATCGGCGGCAACCTGATGGCGCGCTACTTCGAAGAGTTCGGCCAGTGACGGACGGCGGGCCCCCCGACGAGCCGGCCCGCGCGCCACGGCCGCTGCTCGAGCGGATCGGGATGGCCGCGATCGCGCTCGTGATGGCGGGATTGTTCGGCGCCGTCGCGGCGGCGGCCTGGATCAGCGGGGAACTGTTTCTCGCGACGATGGGCGCCATCGGCTGCTTCATGACCCTGTGGGTCGGCGCCATCACGCTCGTGCGCGGGTAGGGCAGCGGACGCCGCGAAGCCGCTCGCGTTGCTTGCATTCCCGCACGGACTATTACTCACAGTGCCTGCCCCCGCCCGTTTGTTCCATGCCGAGTGGGACTGATAGCCAAGGCCCCTGTCCCAAGCCGCCCACGACGTGCGCCACGCCGGTCCCGGGTGTCCTCCGTACGAGTCCGCCTCGGACTGCAAGCGACGCGGTGACCGCACAGGCGTGCCCCGCGAATCAAGGAATGAACGATTTGCCGGTTTCCGGCGTCTATATAGCTAAGCGGCGCGCCCAACGGGGAGGGACCGGGCGTCGCGATTGAGAAGCACGGACCGTGCCGGCAACCGCGCTCCGCCCCGATGTTGGGGTATCGGGTGGAGCGCGGGCCGCACCCAGGAGGGGCCCAGGGAACCTTTTCTTGCGACTCGACGTACTATTCGGCATCACCCCGGACGGCGAACCGCCGTCGCCCGTACCCGTCGAAACCTCGCCGCGCCGCTCACCAGCGACGCGCATCCCGCGTGAGGGGAGCCGCAGGCACATGACGAAGATCCAGGAGACCGGCGACAAGGTCCTCGCCAACGTCGAACGCGTCATCGTCGGCAAGCACCACGAGGTCCGCCTCGCTCTTGTCGCGCTGCTCTGTCGCGGCCACCTCCTGATCGAGGACGTGCCGGGTACCGGCAAGACGGTCCTCGCCAAGGCCATCGCGCGCAGCCTCGGCTGCACCTTCCGGCGCATCCAGGTCACGCCGGACCTCCTCCCGTCCGATGTCACGGGCCTGTCGATCTACAACCAGAAGACGCGCGAGTTCGAGTTCCGACCGGGCCCGATCATGAGCCAGGTCGTCCTCGCCGACGAGATCAACCGGGCCACCCCGAAGACGCAGTCGGCGCTGCTCGAGGCGATGGAAGAGCGGCAGGCCACGATCGACGGCCAGACTCATCCGATGCCAGACCCGTTCCTCGTCATCGCCACGCAGAACCCGATCGAGTACGAGGGGACCTTCGCCCTCCCCGAAGCCCAGCTCGACCGGTTCATGCTCAGGCTGCGACTCGGCTATCCGCAGCAGATCGAGGAGATCGTCATCCTCGACGAGCAGAAGCGGACGCACCCGCTCGAGGACCTCGAGGAGGTCCTGACGACCGACGAGCTGCGGGACATGCAGGCCGCCGTCCGCGAGGTCTACGTCGACCCGACCGTGGCCGACTACATCGTCCGCCTCGTGAGCGGGACGCGCGGCCATCCCGACGTCTACCTCGGCGCCTCGCCGCGCGGTTCGATCGCGCTATACCGCGCCGGCCAGGCGCTCGCCGGCCTGCTCGGGCGCGACTACGTGATCCCCGACGACATCAAGGCGCTGGCTGAGCCGGCGCTGGCTCACCGCCTGATCATCAAGACCAGCTCGTCGATCCACGACGTGCAGGCCGGCCAGGTGATCCGCGAGCTGCTCGAGTCGACGGCGGTCGACGGCATCCGGCCGACCGGTGTCGGCGGGCCGCGCGAGATCCGCTCGACAACCGGCGCCGGCGCAACCCAGGCCCCCACACCCTAGCGGCGGACGGTCGAGGTGGTCCGGCGACTGCAGCTCCTCGCCATCGGGGCGGTGCTCGTCATTGCCGCGTTCTCGACCGCGCTGCCATTCCTGTTCTACCTGCTCTACCTGTCGATCCTGGTGATCGGCGGCTCGTACATCGTGGTGCGCCTCGGGCTGACCGATCTGGAGGCCGGCTACGCAGTCAGCCAGTTGCACGGCCACGTCGGCGACCCGCTGCGCGTGACCTACACGCTGCGCAACACGAGCCGGCTGCCGAAACTGTGGCTCGAGGTCCACAACCCGACGACGCTGCCCGGCGGCCTGCCCGGCCGCGCGCTGTCGCTCAGCGGTCGGCAGGAGCGCTCCTGGCTGATCCGTGCACCGCTCACGCGCCGCGGCCATTTTCGGATCGACCCGCTGGCCATCCGCACCGGCGATCCGTTCGGGTTCTTCGAAGCGTCGGCCGCGGTCGGCCAGGGCGTCTCGATCGTCGTCTACCCGCGGCTCGAACCCGTGCCAGCGTGGAAGCTGCCGGCAGCCAACATCGAAGGCAGCCATGCGGCCCCGGAGCGCACGCTCCAGACGACCCCGCTCGCGACGTCGGTGCGGCCGTACGCTCCGGGCGACAGCATGAACCGCATCCACTGGAAGTCGACCGCGCGCCACGGCGAGATCCAGGTCAAGGAGTTCGATCTCGAGCAGACGGCCGACGCCTGGATCATCCTCGACCTCCAGCGCGCGATCCAGACCGGTCGCGGTGACGAGTCGACGACCGAAGCTGCCATTCGCGCCGCGGCCGCGATCGCCGACAAGGCGCTGATCGAGAACCGCGCCGTCGGCATGACCGTCAATGCACGCCGGCCCGCGTACCTGCCGCCGGACCGCGGGGGGCGCCAGCACCTCAAGATCATGCAGCTCCTGGCCGCCCTCGAACCCGACGGCGAGGCGCCGCTGGTCGAGTCACTGGTCCAGAGCGTCGGGCGCCTGCGGCGCGGCATGACCGCGGTGATCATCACCGCATCGGTCGATCCGGCCTGGGTGCGCGTCCTGTCCACGTTGCGGGGCCGCGGCGTGGCCGCGGTTGTCGTCCTCGTCGACGCCCCGGCGTTCGATCGCCTCGCCCAGCACGCGCGTGCCGCGGTCACCGGGGATACGTATGCGCCGGATCCCGAGCACGAGGAGACCGCCGCGAAGCGGATGCGCGCGCTGCGCCACGCGCTGGCCGAGTACGAGCTGAAGACCTATACGGTCGTCCCGGGCAAGCCGCTTGCCGAGGTGCTGTCCGCATGAGCGAGCTGCGCGAGCGAGTGCGCCGGATCCCGAAGGCACCCGCGGAGGGCTGGCTGAGCCTGCTGTGCATCTTCGTGCTGACCATGACGGTCGCCTGGTCGATCGACGATGCGGCGTGGGTGCTCGGCCGGGACCATTTCACGGACTTCCTCGCGCTCACGGTCGGGTGGGGGATCGCGATCGGGTTCATCGGCGGCAAGTCCGGACTCGGGCGCTGGCCCACGTACCTCCTTGGTTCGATCCTCGCTGCGCTGGTCGTGCCGCTGTACGTGGGTGCGGTGCTCGTTCCGGAGGCCACCTGGCTGACGCAGTACCAGGCCACGGCCACGTCGATGGTCGAAGCCTGGCGCGACCTGGCCATCCGCAACCAGGCGGTCACCCAGGAGTACGGCCACTTCCTGTTGACCCTGGGGCTGTTCACGTGGGCGACGGCGATGTACGCGGGTTACACGACCTTCGGGCACAAGCGGCCGCTGAACGCGATCGTTCTGGTGGGCCTCGTGCTCGTCGTGAACATGGGCTTCACCTACAACAACCAGCTGACGTTGCTGGTCCTGTTCAGCCTCGCGGCGCTGTTCCTGCTGATCCGGTTCCACGCCTTCGACGAAGAGTCCGAATGGCTGCGACGGCGCATCGGCGACCCATCCGCGGTCTCCGCGCTGTACCTGCGCGGCGGCTCCGTGTTCATCGCCGTGGCGGTTGGCGCGGCCTTCGTGCTGACGCAGACCGCGTCATCCAAGCCGCTCGAGGGCGCCGTTCGCGGCGTGGGCGATCAGCTGATCTCGTTCGGCCAGGATTTCCAGCGCTTCCTGCCGACCGGCGGCGCGAACCGGCCGCTTGGCGTCCAGTTCGGCCAGACCTCGCCGGTGACCGGCCAATGGGTCACCCGGGATGAGATCGCATTCTCCGTGCAGTTCCAGAGCGCCCAGGAGGAGCCGTTGTACTGGCGTGCAGCGGTCTACGACAAGTTCCAGCTGACCGCCTGGACCCAGACGGTTCTGGCAGGCTATGACGTCGCGCCGGGCGAAGAGGTGCTCGCGCAATCGCAGGACGCCGTGACCGAGAGCGGTCGCCACCCCGTGACGTTCCATGTCACTCCCGGCGACTTCCGCGCGTCGACCGTCCTGTCGCCTGACGGCATCTCCCAGGCGGACACGCCCGTCCGCGTGTCGTACGTGGACGAGGCGAGGTTCGTGGCCAGCATCGATCGGTCGGGCGGCGACCCGTACACCGTGACCGCGCTTGTCCGGGACGTCGGCGACAGCGACCCGAAGGGTCTCACGATCAACAAGCTGCGCGCCGCCGGGATGGCCTATCCGCCGGACATCCGCGAGCGTTACCTCGAGGTCCCCGAGGAGGCGGTCCCCGCGGGCGGTGACGCGGAGCAGCTCCTCGAGGACATCCTCGCGCTGGCGCCGGACCCGGACAATCCGTACGACGTCGCCAGCACGATGGTCGATTACCTCCGGGACCCGGACAACTTCGAGTACGACGCGGACGTTCGCAATCTCCAGTGCGAGGGGCTGTCGACCGTCGAGTGCTTCGCGCGTTTCCGCGAGGGCTACTGCCAGTACTACGCGACGACGATGGCGATCCTGCTGCGGGAGCACGGCATTCCCACTCGTCTGGCCGCAGGGTTCCTGCCCGGCAAGCGCGACACCGTCAATGAAACCGTGCGCTTCAACGGTGCCCATGCGTGGGTCGAGGTGTACTTCCCCAACTACGGCTGGGTCGAATTCGATCCGACCGGCGGCGGCATCGCGCAGACCGAGCCGCTGCCGACCGGCGAGCCGGTCCCAAGCCTCCCGCCGGCGAGCTTCGTTCCTCCCGCCAACAACCCGCTCGGCGGGGGTGAGCTGGAAGGGGAAGACGTCCCGGGCGGCGGGACTGGCGTCCCGTTCGTGCCCGGCGGCGGCTCGAGCGCTGCGTTCATCGTCGTGGGGCTGCTCCTTGCGATCACGGTTGGCGCCCTCGTCTTCGTCGCCTGGCGGCGCGGACCGCGCGGCGAGGTCACCCCGGATCGAGCCTATGCCTCGCTGACGAAGCTCGCCTCGCGCTTCGGCTTCGCGCCGAAGGCGAACCAGACCGTGTACGAGTACGCCGGGGCTTTGAGCGACGTCCTGCCCCAGTCCCGGCCCGAGATCCAGACCGTGGCGCAGGCGAAGGTCGAGGTCGCCTACGGTCGCCGGATGCTCGGCGACGAACGAGCGGCAGCGCTGCGCGAGGCGTCGCGCCGGCTCCGGGTTGGGCTGCTGCGACTGGTCTTCCGCCGCCGCCCACGGCGGGGCATCCGGCCGCGCCTGCGGGCCTAGGGCCCCCCGGGCCTAGAGGGCTCCGCTTCTGGCGCGCTCCTCGCTGAGCTGCTGGGAGCGCTCGTCCAGCAGCGGCGCGAGGTGCTCGGTCAGGTTGTGGGCGCGCGCGACTGCCCGGCCGCCGCGGAACTCGACCACGCTGATCCCGCACAGGTCGAACAGCCACATCCAGAAGCGATCGAGCGGCAGGCCGAACAGGGTCAGCAGCACGACCTTGAAGACCCCGTCGTGGGCGACCAGCACGGACCACGGGTGCTCCGGGGTGGCCTCGCGGTAGCCCGCAACCTGCGATCGCTCGAGCGTGCCCGGCGTGCCGGCCGCCGCGAGACGCCCGAGCAGCGCTGCCAGCGCGGGTCGCACGCGGGCCTGTACCTCGGGGAGTGACTCACCATCAGGCGCCCAGGCTGCCAGGGGATCGCGTCGCCATGCCGCGAGCTGCGCACCGAAGCGCTCCTCGATCTGCGAACGGTGGAGGCCTTCCCAGTCGCCCTGGCCGATCTCCAGGAAGCCGGGGTCGGGTCGCATGGGAACGTGCGTCCCGAACCCGTCCGGGCGGGCCATTGCGGCCGCCGCCGCCTCGGCGGTCTGCGCCGCGCGGGCCAGCGGGGAGTGCACGATCTCGAGCGGCGGACCCGTGGGAACGGGCAGGCTGGGCGGTTCATGGGGTCGTGCCAGGCGGGCCCCGGCCAGCTCCGCCTGGCGCATGCCCGCCCCGGACAGGGGGGTCTCGGCCTGGCCCTGGAACCGGCCCTCGACGATGAACTCGGACTCGCCGTGCCGCAGCAGGACCAGTGTCGCGTCCAGCCCGGTCGGGATCACCGGCGCGTCGTCCGCGCTCAGCGGTCGCCCCCGAGCCGGATCGTCCACAGGTCCACGATCGACGGGTGGTCGCGGATCTCCTCGGCGAGGGCCTGCGGCACGTCGTCGTCGAGGGACAGGACCATCAGCGCGTCCTCGCGCGGGCGCGTCCGGGCGAGGTACATCGCGCTGATGTTGACGTCCGCCTGGCCCAGCAGCACCCCGATCCGACCGACCGTTCCGGGCCGGTCCATATGCTTGGTCATCAGCATGATGTCGGCCGGCGCCATGTCGAGGCGGTAGTCGTTCAGCCGCGTCAGTCGCGGCTCGCCCGCTGCGACGGTCCCGGCGACGGTGGTCGTCTCGCCCTTCGTCTCCCCGGAGATCGTCAGGAGCGCCGCGTAGGCGCCGGCGTCGGGGGTCTTGCGCTCGATGACGGTGATCCCGCGGGCACGCGCCAGCGCCCCGGCGTTGACGAGGTTGACCCGCTCGGTCGTCTGCGTGTCGAGCAGGCCGCGCAACGCCGCCGCGGTGAGCGGCGCGCCGTCATGCTCGGCCAGCTCGCCGGCGATCTCGAAGGTGATGGTCCGGACCGCGGTCCGGCAGAACTGCGCGAAGAACCGGCCGAGGATCTCGGCCAGCGGCAGGTACGGCGCGATCGCCCGGGCCGTCTCTGGCGTGAGCAGTGGCGCGTTCACGGCGTAGCGGGCACTCCGCCCATCGAGGACGTCGATGACCTGCGCGGCGACTTCTTCGGACACGAGCACCTGCGCCTCGGCCGTCGATGCGCCGAGGTGCGGGGTGAGCAGCGTGTTCGGGGCGTCGAGCAGGGGCGTGTCCTTCGGTGGTTCCGTTTCGAAGACGTCAATGCCCGCGCCGGCCAGCCGGCGGTCGCGCAGCGCCTCGGCGACCGCCGCTTCGTCGAGGACCCCGCCGCGGGCAACGTTGAGCAGGATGGCGCCCGGCTTCATGCGGGCGAGCGCATCGCGCCCGATGAGGTGCTTCGTCGCACGGCTGAGCGGGACGTGGACGGTGATCACGTCCGACCGTTCGAGCAGCTCCGGCAGGTCAACGAGCTCGACACCGTAGTTCTCCGCCGCCTCGGGCGTGATGTACGGGTCTGCCGCGAGCACGTCCATCTCCATGGCGCGCGCCCGGACCGCGATCGCCTGGCCGATCTTTCCGAGCCCGATGATGCCCAGCGTCCGGCCGCGCAGCTCGAGCCCGGTGAACTGGGCGCGCTTCCACTCGCCGCGGCGGAGCGACGCCTCGGCCGGCACAATCTTGCGGGCGACGCCGTACAGCAGCGCCAGGGTGTGCTCGGCGGCCGCGATCGTATTGCCGGTCGGGGCGTTGACGACGGTGATGCCCGCCCGCGTCGCCGCTTCGAGGTCGACGTTGTCGACCCCGACGCCGGCCCGGCCGATCACCACGAGGCGCGACCCTGCCGCGATCAGATCCGCGTCGACCTGGACCTGGCTCCGGACGATCAGCGCGTCGTAGTCGGGGAGGATCGAGCAGAGCTCCTCGCGGGTCAGGCCGATGCGCTCGTCGACCTCGTGGTGCGCCCGGAGCTGTTCGAGCCCTTCCTGGGCGACTGCCTCGGCGACGAGGACCTTCACACCGCCGCCCCGACCCGCGCGGCGGCGATGCCCATGGTCGCCAGCGCGGCTCGCTGCGCGGCCGCGACGGCGGCGCCCGGCTCGACCTGCCGTCCGTGGCCGATCGACACGATCTCGAGCGTGCTGATGGCGCCCAGGATCTCGTCGAGCGTCACCGAGCCGAGGTGGCCGAGGCGGAAGATCTTGCCCGTCAGCTTGCCCTGGCCGCCGGCCAGCACGAGACCGAGCTGCTTCACCTCGGCGTTGAACGCCTTCCAGTCCAGGCCATCCGGGATCAGCGCGGCCGTGACGGTCTTCGACGCGTGCCGCTCGTCCGCAAGCAGCTCGAACCCGAGCGCGGCGAGACCGGCGCGCGATGCGGCGGCGCACGTCTCGTGGCGCGCGAACACGTTGTCCATGCCCTCGGCCCCCATGAGCCGCAGCCCTTCGTCGACCTGGAAGACGACGGCGATCGCGGGGGTGAACGGCGTCTGGCCGCTTGCGGCGGCATCGCGATGGGCGCGCAGGTCCAGGTAGAAGCGCGGCATCCGCGCGGTTTCCATCGCTGCCCACGCCCGCGGCGAGGCGGCGATCATGGCCAGGCCCGGCGCCGACATCCAGGCCTTCTGCGACCCGGTGACGACCAGGTCGACGCCCCACTCGTCCATCTCGAAGGGGACGGCACCCAGCCCCGACACGCTGTCCACGAGGATCAAGGCGTCGGGCGTCTCCTCGCGGATCGCGGCCGCCAGTTCCGGGATCGGGTTCATTACCCCGGTCGACGTCTCGTTGTGGGTCAGCAGAACTGCCTTCGCATCGCGCATCCCGCGCAGCCGCTCGCGGATCTCCGCGCCGTCGGCCGCATAGCCCCACTCGGCATCGAGCTTCGTGACGTCGGCACCGTAGATGCCGGCGATCTTGGCGAACCGGTCGCCGAACGACCCGATGCTCACGCCCAGCACGCGGTCACCCGGGGAGAGCGTGTTGACGACGGCCGCCTCGAGCCCACCCGAACCCGCGGTCGTGATCATGGCCACGTCGGACGACGTCCCGAAATACGGCTTCATGCCCTCGAGGATCCGGCCGAGCATCGCCGCGAACTCGGGACCGCGGTGGTTGATCATCTGGCGCGAGCCGGCCTCGCGCACGCTCGGCGGCAAGACGGTCGGTCCCGGGATGCGCAGGTTCGGCTCGAAGCGGGTCACGGAGTGTCTCCTGGTGGCGGGTCAGGGCGTGCTCGCATGTTCGCACGACTTGGCCGAAGTCGGTTCCCGGGCCGGCGTCACCGTCCGAGTTGGCCCGATTCCCATGGGTGGAACCTTGGGCCAGCTACGGAGGCCAATTGCGGGCCAAATTCTCAGGGGGCGGGAACGCGGCAGGAGAATCGCCCGAATCGGGGACCGATGGGTCCGCCCAGTTGGCCTAAGTGCCCACGGGTGGGAATTTGGCCAACGAGCGCGTCGGCGACGCCTCGCCCTCGCGGAGTGACGCGATCGTCTCGTGGAGCACGCGCGCCGACGCACGCAGGCCGTCGAACTCGGCGACCGACAGGTCGATTCGCAGCACCCGGTCGACGCCGTCGCGATGAATGACCGTCGGGAGCGACAGGTACACGTCGTCGATGCCGTTGTAGTCGCGGATCAGCGAGCTGACCGGGAGGACCGTCCGCTGGTCCCGCACGATCGCCTCCACGATCTGCAGGAGGCCGGTCGCCACGGCGTAGAACGTCGCTCCCTTGCGCTCGATGATCTGGTAGGCCGCGTCGCGGACCGCGACGAAGATCGCCTCCATGGCCTGCATGTCGTAGCGCAAGCCGTTGGCCGAGCAGAATTCCGGCAGGCGCATGCCGGCGATGTTGGCCGAGCTCCAGACCGGCACCTCGCTGTCGCCGTGCTCGCCGACGATGAACGCGTGGACCGAGCGGGGATCGACCCCGAAGTGCTCGGACAGCGCCGCCCGGAACCGAGCGGTATCCAGGATCGTTCCCGATCCGATCACGCGCTCCGGCGGCAGCCCGGACAGGCGCCACGTCTCGTACGACAGCACGTCGACGGGGTTCGTCGCGACGAGGATGATCCCGTTGGGGTTCGCCTCAGCCACCTGGGGCACGATCTGCGCGAAGATCGCATCGTTCTTGCGGACGAGGTCGAGCCGGGTCTCGCCCTCTTTCTGCGCAGCACCGGCGGCGATCACCGTCACCGCCGCCCCGGCGCAGTCGGCGTACGAGCCCGCCCAGATCCGAACCGGCCTGGTGAAGGGCACCGCGTGGGCGAGGTCCATCGCCTCGCCCTCGGCCCGCCGCTGGTTCGCGTCGATCAGCACGATCTCGGATGCGAGGCCGGACAGCAGCAACGCGTAGGCGAACGACGAGCCGACATTGCCGACTCCAACGATGGCAACGCGGGCCGGGCGGATGCGCTCCATGGCCGAAGGGTATCCCGACGACCGCCGCTCAGCGCACGTCCGCGGCCAGCTTTGGGCCGGTTGGGTCGGGCACCCGCGCCTGTGCCCTGGCGAGCGCGTCATGATCGGTCAGGTCCAGCTCGAGCGGCGTGACCGACACGAAACCGTGCTGGATCGCCCACAGGTCCGTGCCTTCGACATGCTGCTCCAACGGGAAGACGGTGAACCAGAAGATCGGCCGGCCCTTCGGATCCGTGGCGGGAACGACCTTGCCGTCGTACTGCTCCACGGCCTGCCGCGTCCAGCGAATCTCGGTCGGCCTGGGCGGGAAGTTGACGTTCACGAGGCGCAATGATTCGTCGGGGAGGAGCAGCTCCAGCACCCGCTCCACGTGCGGCTCGAGGTGTGACACGTCCGGGTCGTCCCCGACGACGGGGGTGCTCAGGGCAATGCCCCGGAACCCAAGCAAGGCCGCCTGCTTGGCGGCCGCCAGCGTGCCTGAATGCCATGTCGCGTTGCCCAGGTTCGGGCCAAGGTTGATCCCCGACAGGACGATGTCGACCTTGTCCCAGTTGTACGCGCCGAGGGCCACGCAATCGGCCGGCGTCCCGTTGACGCGATAGGATTCAACCCCGTCGATCACCTTGGTGCGTCGGTAGGTCAGCGGCCTCGACGACGTGATCGCGTGACCGGCGGATGACTGTTCGACGTCGGGTGCGACCACCCGGACGTCGCCAAACCGCATGGCCACGCGCGCCAGCGTCGCGATGCCGGGGCTGTAGATCCCGTCATCGTTGGCGATGAGGATGCGCATCGGCGGCCTCCTCGAGGTACTTGGTGCGCGCCACGCTCTTCCACAATCCGACTGCCGGCGACGCGCCGCTGACCGCGGATCAGCTCACGTCGATCCTGTCCGACGCCGGGTATCAGGTTCGCTATCAGTCCACGAAGGACGACCTATCGGCCGTGCTGGAGGACGTCGGCGAGCTGGCGATCGTGGCCGGTGGCGACGGCACGGTGGCGAAGGTCGCGCGTGCCCTGGCCGACACCGACATCCCGCTCGCCGTCCTGCCACTCGGAACCGCGAACAACATCGGCAAGGCGCTCGGGGTGTTCGGTGACATCCGTGACCTCGTGGGCTCGTGGCAGGGTGCATCCCGCCGGGCGATCGACATCGGCGTATCGAGCGGCCCGTTCGGGGAGGAGCGGTTCCTCGAGTCGGTCGGCAGCGGCGCTTTTGCCGAGCTCGTTCGTCGCGGCCGGAACGAGGTGGACGAGACGGCGGCGATCGTCCACCGCGAGACCGACCGCGCCCTCCAGCTGATGGCGAGCATCCTCCATGAGGCGCGGGCCGAGGACTGGCAGCTCGAGCTCGACGATCACGACCTGTCGGGCACATACCTCGCCGTCGAGGTGATGAACATTCCCTTCGTCGGTCCGAACATCCCGCTGGCCGCCCATGCGGAGATGGACGATGGCGAGCTCGACCTCGTGCTCCTGCGTGACGAGGACCGTGAGCGCCTGCTGGACTACGTCGTCGGGCGGGTCGAATCCGCCTCGGCGGTCATGCCGAGCCTCGACGTCCGACGAGGCCGCCGGGTCCGGATGGTTCCACCGGCAGGGTGGCAACTCCGCATCGACGACGAGCTCGTCGAGCTCGACGCCGGCGATGAGGCGCGCGCCGTCGACATCCTCCTGCGTCCCGGCGTCGTACAGGTCATTGGAGGCCGTCCGAACGGAGATCGGGCATGATCTGCGTTCTGCCGCGGCACATCGCCGTCCGGCTGCCCGTCCGAGAGGGGTCCGACGGACCACCAGCACCCAGGTAGCCCGCCATGAGCCAGCCAGTTCCACCCGCAACGATCGAGCCAGGCAGCAGCGTCTCGCGCCGCGGCCGGCCCTGGCGCTGGGCGGTCCTGATCCTTGTCGCCGTGCTCCTCGCCGGCGGGTTGATGGCGGGCGGCGCGGTGTACACCAACGCGTTCGGGGCGGGTGACAGGTTCGCCAACCTGATGGAGCGGATCGACCTCATCGTCGACCCGCCCCCCGACCGGCCGACGGCGCCCACGATCCTGGCCACCCCGCGACCGATCGCAAAGGCGTCGCCCGAGCCGTCACCCGAGCCGTCGCCGAGCCCGCGCGCGACTCCGGGGGGCCCGGGCTACGTCACCGCGACACCGACAGCGCAGCCGACTCCGACCCCCACGCCGACCCCGGAGAAGAAGCCGGTCACCGTCCGCGTGGTCAAGAAGCCGAAGTCCGCGTTCATCACGCAGCTGACGAAGGACTGGTGCGCGCCGGCCGGCGTCCAGATCACCCTCACCGCGCTCGGCCTGGCCGACAACACCGAGGCCTTCCAGCACAAGCTGGTGAACCGCTCGCGTGAATGGGAGAGCCGGCGCGACAGCCTCAACGGCGGGTGGGGCCCGGGTGCCATCGTCCAGGCGCTCAAGGCGTACGGGGCGAAGTACGAGATCCGCGCCTTCAAGCGCCGCCAGGAGGCGTTGCTCGACGCGGCGCGGGCGATGAGCGAGACGAAGGCGCCGGTGATCCTCATCGCCTGGCGCGGCGCCCACACGTGGGTCATGAGCGGCTACAAGGCGACTGCCGACCCGCTACTGTTCGAGGACGCGAAGATCACCGGGACCTACATCATCGACCCGTGGTACCCGCGCGTGTCGACGATCTGGGGTCCGTCCGACCCGGCCGGCACGTTCCAGGACGCAGCCGAGATGCGCCGCAACTTCCTGGCCTGGAAGCGACCCGAGGGCCGCTACCCGGATCGTGACGGCCTGTGGATCATCGTGGCGCCGACGGTCCCGGCGTCGGCGATGGGCTGACGCTGTAGGCCGTCGCCGGCTCTCCTGTCGGCATCCGTCGGATGCGTGGGACCAGCACCGCGATCAGCAGGACGAAGCGCACGGCGCTACCGGCCGCGAAGCCGAACGGGATCGCCACGATGTCGAACACGTCCACGGTCGCAAGCGTCGCCGCGATCGTGACGGCGAAGCCGACCAGCGAGGCGACGACCTGCAGGGTGGTGTGCCGGGTCGCGTAGATCGCCCGGCTGAACAGGTGTCCGAGGCTCTCGAAGGGGATGGCGATCGCGAAGACGGCGAGCACGAGGGCCGTCCGCTGGACGTCCTCCTGGTCGAACAGGCCGCCGCCGAGCAGGACGTCGATCGCGAGCTCGCCAATCACGACGAGGCCGACCGCGGCGCAGATGGTCAGCACGCCGATCGACAGCGTGTTCATGCGCACGATCCGCCCGAAGGCGCGGCGGTCGCCGGCAGCGTACGCGTTGGCGAGCAAGGGAAACGCCGCGAGCGAGAAGGCGACGCCGATCAGGCTGACCGGCACGCTCTGGAAGTTCCGGGCGAGGTTGACCGAGGTGATGCTGCCCGCCACGAGCGTCGACGCGACGTTGGTGAAGAACAGGAAGGTCAGCGGCTCGATCGGGCTGCTCGCGGTCTTGGGGAGCATGAGACGGAAGAAGTCCAGAAGCCCCGCGGTGGCGAACGACACCCGCGGCCGGACGTGGAATCCGGTTCCCCGAATCCCGACGACGCGGATCGCCAGGTGCAGCACGGCGCCGATGACCGCTCCGACCGCCGGTCCGAAGATGCCGAGCTCGGGGCTCAGGACGAGGGCGCCGAACGCCAGTCCGGCGTTGTACAGGATCGGCGCGAGACCGTAGAACAGGAAGCGGCGATCGGCGATCAGCACCTCGCCGAGCACCATCGACGCGGCGAAGATGATCGGCGTCAGGGTCATCACCCGGAAGAGCTCGATGTACAGCTCCTGCTGCTCGGGGCCGAAGCCGCTGGCGACGATCGGCACGGTCAGCGGAGCGAAGACGAACAGCAGCGCCGAGACGATGGCCATCGCGAGCACCGCGAGCGTGAGGATCGTCTGGCCGAAGGCCTGCGCCTCGGGCTCCTTCTCGCGCCGCAGCCGGGTAAAGATCGGCACGAACGGGGCCGCCACGCCGCTCGCGACGACGATGCCGAGCGACAGCTCGGGGATGACGAACGCGGCGTTGAACGCGTCGAGCTCTTCGCCCGCCCCGAACGTCCTCGTCAGGATCCGGTCGCGGACCAGGCCCATGAGATAGGAGCCGAAGGTCAGGACCGACAGGAGGATGGCCCCGCGCGGCACGAAGCGATCGACCAGGTGTCGTGGGTGCACGTCGCCATGATGACGACCGGGAAGGGTCGTCCGTGCTGTCAGGCGGTGGGGCGTTCGAAGCTGCTGCGTTCCGCTTCGACGATGGGCCGCGTGAGGCAGCCCTCCAGATGGTCGTTGACGATGCCCATGGCCTGCATCGCCGCGTAGACGGTGGTCGGGCCGACGAACGCCCAACCGCGCCGGCGGAGGTCCTTGCTGAGCGCGGTCGATTCGGGCGTCGTGTCGAGCGTCATCAGGGCTGCCTTGTCAACGCGCTGCGGGCGCGTCGCCGGGTCGGGTTCGAAGGCCCACAGGTACGCCGCGAGGGAGCCCGCCTCATCGACGAGGTCGAGATAACGCCGCGCGTTGGTGATCGTGGCGAGGATCTTGCCGCGGTGGCGGACGATCCCGGCGTCGCCGAGCAGGCGCTCCACGTCCGCGTCGTCGTAGCGGGCGACGGTCCGCGGATCGAAGCCGTCGAAGGCGCGCCGGAAGTTGTCGCGCTTGCGCAGGATCGTCAGCCACGACAGGCCCGACTGGAACCCCTCGAGGCAGAGCTTCTCGAAGAGGCGAGTGTCGTCCCGGACGGGATGGCCCCACTCGTCGTCGTGATACGGGCGATAGAGCGGGTCGCCCGACGCCCACCAGCAGCGGGCACGGCCGTCATCGCCGATGACGACTCCGTCGCGTATGTCCGTCATGCCGACACGATACGCAACGGCAGCGGCAGGACCCGTCTTGATTGAATTCGATGGTCTAAAGCGAGTCCATGCTCTCGAAACTGTTGACATGCGGGCGGTGGCGTTGTATCAATAACGACCATTAACTATAGAGGTCGGAACCGATCGGCTTCGGCCTCGTCCAACGCAAGGGGAGATGTCCATGCGTCGCTCACGACTGGTTGCCGCTGCGCTTGCCGCGGCGCTCACGCTTGGGGTGGTCGCCACCGCCGTCGCGATCGCGCCACCAGGGCTTCATGGGGCGGCTCACGCGACGAAGCCCGACACGGTCGCCTTCCACGACGCCATGCGCAAGCTGTGGGAGGACCACATCACCTGGACGCGGTTGTTCATCGTCAGCGCTGCGACCCTGCCCGACACCCTGCCGGACACCGGGCCGACCGCCGATCGCCTGCTCGCGAACCAGGACGACATCGCTGACGCGCTGCGACCGTTCTACGGGGACGAAGTCGGCGACGCCGTCAGGGAGCTCCTGCGGGAGCACATCCTCACCGCTGCCGACATCATCGCCGCGGCGAAGGCGGGTGATGACGCAGCAGCCACGGAAGCCATCGACAAGTGGTATGCCAACGGCAACCAGATCGCAGATGCGCTGAACGGCATCAACCCGAAGCACTGGTCGCAGGACGAGATGCGGGCGATGATGAAGGCGCACCTGGATCGGACGCTCGAAGAGGCCGTCGCGCGGCTGCAGGGCCGCTACGAGGACGACATCAAGGCGTACGAGCAGATCCACGCCGACATCCTCGAGATGGCCGACATGTTGTCCGACGGGATCATCGCCCAGTTTCCCGACCAGTTCCGTCGGTAACCCCCATCCGGGGCGGCGCGGACTCCGCGCCGCCTCAGCCGGCTGCGTCCTTCTTCTCGGTTTCGGCGAGCTTCTTGCGGTTCGTCTCGCGCGTGTCCATCAGGTTGCGGCCGGCGCGCGGCTTGATCTGCGGGGCGGGAAAGCGGTTCTTCGGGGTCCTGCCAACGGCCTTCGCGGCGTCGCGAGCCTCCGTGCGTGAGGCCATCCGACCGCTGATCGTCGCCTCGTAGCCTTGGTCGGTGGGCAGGTAGTAGCGCCGCTCGACGAGCTCGTCGGGCAGGTACTGTTGCTCGACGTCGGCATCGGCGTAGTCGTGGGAGTAGCGGTAGCCCACGCCGATCCCGTGCTGCTTCATCCGGGCGTACGGCGCTCCCCGCAGGTGCAGGGGCACGGGCAGGGAGCCCTTCTCGTCCACGTCGGTCACGGCCGCCCAGTACGCCGAACCGGAGCGGTTCGATTTCGGTGCCGTGGCGATGTACGTTGCCGCTTGCGCCAGGGCGTACTGCGCTTCGGGGAGGCCCACCCAGTCGAGCGCCTGGGCCGCCGAAACGGCCACGGTCAGCGCCCGCGGGTCGGCGTTCCCGACATCTTCCGAGGCCGAGATGATCAGGCGCCGCGCGATGAACTTGGGATCCTCGCCGGCCGCGATCATCGTCGCCAGCCAGTAGAGCGCCGCGTCGGGGTCGTTGCCGCGCAGGCTCTTGATGAACGCCGAGACGGTGTCGTAGTGGCCGTCGCCGGCGCGGTCGTAGCCGAGGATCCGCTGCTGGGCGGCCGCCTCGACGTCTTCCAGCCGCGGCGTCACTCGGCCCTTCTCGTCGCGGACGCCTTCGGCTTCGGCGAGTGCCACCGCGCCCTCGAGAACGTTGAGCGCGGACCTCGCATCGCCGCCGGCCAACGAGACGAGGTGCTCGAAGGCCTCGTCGCCGAGCACCACGCCGCCGTCAGGCCCGAGCGTGCCCGCGAGCCCGCGCTCCTCGTCCGCGATGGCTCGTTGGACGACCGTGGCGACGTCCGCATCCGATAGCGGTTCCAGTCGCCACACGCGCATGCGCGAGAGCAGCGCAGCATTGACCTCGAAGTACGGATTCTCGGTCGTGGCACCGATCAGCGTGACCGTGCCGTCCTCGACGTGCGGCAGCAGCGCATCCTGCTGCGCCTTGTTGAAGCGGTGAATCTCGTCGAGGAAGAGGATCGTTCGTTGGCCGTGGAGGGCGAGCCGCTCCTGCGCCTCGGCGATGGTCGCGCGGACGTCGGCCACTCCTGCCATCACCGCGCTCATGGTCGCGAAGTGGGCGCCGATCTCCGCCGCCAGCAGGCGCGCAAGCGAGGTCTTGCCGGTGCCCGGCGGCCCCCACAGCAGCAGCGACGAGAGATGGCCCCGGGCGATCGACCGCCGGAGCGGACCACGTTCGCCGACGAGATGCTCCTGGCCGACGAACTCGTCGAGGCTGCGCGGGCGCATCCGGGCGGCCAGAGGCTGGCGCTCGGGCGGTGGCTTGAAGAGCGCCTCGGGCCGGGCGCCGGTCGGTCGCCGCGATGGCATGGCGGGATGGTAGCGCCGGCCGCCGCGTTGTTGCCGTGGGGCGGCATCAGTGACGAAGAGAAGCGCCGCGGACGTCGTTTCCTTGCGTGCCACCGCATGCGCAACCCAACCCGGTCGATTCCTCTCGTGGCGCGGCAGATTCGGCCGGATGGCGCCAGGCGCTTCGTTGCTGTTGCCGTGGGGCGGCAGAAGCGGTCAGGACCCAGAAGCGGCCGCGACCTGGTCCTCGTAACGGCGCTCGAGCGGCGTAACGTCCGCGTCGATCAACGGTGGGGCACCGCCCGTATCGAGCAACTGCTCGAGGTTCGCGAGGCAGGCGTGGTAGCCGGCCGCGACCTTTGCCGTCCCGGGCCCCATGGCCCCGAGCCACGTGGTCAATGTCAGGCGCGTGCCATCGCCCTCGGGCGCAAGCTCCCAGCGCAACACGTCCGTGTGCCACGTCCATTCGAATACGGACGGAGGGTCCCAGACGCGGATCTCGCCGTCGAGCTTCGCGGGATCGAGGTGATAGCGCTCGACGTGATCGGGCCAGAACGGCAGCTCGATCCGGGCGCCCGCGCGACGCTCACCGACGATGTCGGTCGGCATCCAGTGCGCGAGATGCTGTGACTCGGTGATGGCCCGCCAGACCTTCTCCCGATCGTGTCGGAGATGGCGTTCGAAACGGACCGTCCAGCGGCCGTCATCGTCCACGGAGGCAACGCCGAGTGGCTGGTCGGTGACCATGGTTCAGTCCTCCATCGAATCGAGGTGGGTTTCGAGCGCATCGAGTCGCTGGCTCCAGGTGGCGCGGAACGGGCCAAGCCAGGTGTCGAGCTCCTGCAATGGTTCGGGCTGCAGGCGGTAGAGCCGCTCTCGTGCCTTCGGGCGCACCCCGACGAATCCGGCCTGGCGCAGGACCTTGAGATGCTTCGAGACGTTGGGCTGGGCGAGGGCCAGTTCGGACACGATCGAGCCCACCGAGCGCTCGCCGTCGAGCAACAGCCGCAGGATCTCGCGCCGGCCGGGGTCGGCCAGCACCTCGAAGGGCGTCATGCCGACATATTCCTGTATCGGTATATGTCTGTCAAGGCATATGTCAGGCGAGGCGGGACAGGGCCTCCGCGGCGAGCGCGCATCCGATGACGATTGCGATCGGTGGCGCCCGGAGTCCGATGAGCACGGCAGCGCCCGCGCCGGCGATCGCGACGTCCGAAACCGTGTGAACGGCGCTCGTCCAGACCGGCGTGATCAACGCGGCAAGGAGCAGCCCGACGACAGCCGCGTTGACACCGAGCAGCGCACGCCGGATTCCGGTCCTCGACCGCAGCACGTTCCAGAACGGCAGGACGCCCCACACCAGCAGGAACGACGGCAGGAAGATGCCGACGAGGGCGACGGCCGCGCCGGGGACGCCGCTCGGCGGGATTGACGTCGATGCGCCGAGGAACCCGGAGAAGGTGAACAGGGGGCCGGGCACGGCCTGCGCCGCGCCGTAGCCTGCCAGGAAGCGATCCTCGCCAACCCAGCCCGGGACCACGACGGTCTCGTGGAGCAGGGGCAGGACGACATGCCCGCCGCCGAACACGAGCGACCCGGCGCGATAGAAGGCGTCGAACAGGGCGAGGGCCTCATTCCCGACGGTGTCCCGGACGAGGGGCAGACCGGCCAGGAGTACGGCAAAGAGGACGAGGCAGGCGAGGGCGAAGCGCGGGCCCCGCAGCGAGCCGCGATGTGTCTCGTGTGCTTCGTCACTCCTGCCCAGGACGGCGAAGCCGATGACAGCCCCTCCGACGATGATCGCGACCTGGGTGGCGGGCGACGGCAGGGCGAGGGCCAGCGCGCCCGCCGCGACGACGACGAGCGACCGGGCGACATCGGGCGCCAAGCCGCGCCACATGACCAACACCGCCTGGGCCACGACCGCGACTGCAGCGAGCTTGAGTCCCTGCACCCAGCCCGATTCGGCCAGGCCGGCCGGGGCGGTCAACAGCGCGAGCGCGACGAGGATGATCGCGGACGGCATCGTGAACCCGAGCCACGCCGCGACCCCGCCAACGCGGCCTGCCTTCAGCGTGCCGATCGCGATCCCGAGTTGGCTGCTGGCCGGCCCCGGCAGGGCTTGGCAGAGCGCGAGGAGGTCTGCGAAGCGTGTCTCCTCGACCCAGCCCCGTCGCTCGACGTACTCGGTCCGGAAGTAGCCGATATGGGCGATCGGGCCGCCGAACGATGTGAGCCCGAGCCGGAGGGCTGCACCGAAGACCGCAGCGGTGGAGACGCGGTCGTCGGGCTCTGCTGTCAGATCGCGCCGACCCCCGAGACCTGGAGTGCGATCCACAGCCCGACCATGATGGCCAGGAGCCCGAATGCAATCGTGGCGATCCGGCGGACGTCGCGCGCCACGTACGCGTATTCCTCCGCCTCCCGCACCGACAGCGGCACCGAGCTGCGGACGACGGCCTCGCGCTCGCCGCCGCGCTGGCGGTCGCGCGCCCGCTTCTGGACCTGCTCGACCTGGCGCTCCTCCGCGACGATCTGCGCCTCGAGCTCGGCGGCACGAGCCTCCTCCTCGGCGGTCAGCGACGTGGGACGGGGTACGGGCGTCGCCGCGGGTTCGGGCGTGGAGGAACGTGCGGGTCGCGACGATCGCTGGAGGGGACGACGCTGTCCGGGGCGGCCGCTGCTGCTGCCGCGGGTTCGCTTGGCCATGGTGTACGGAGGATCCTCGAGTCTGACGGGATGGCAGACGCGCACATCGGGCGGCCTGCTTCGACGGCAGAGGATAGCACCCGGGCACCGCCAGGTACGTCCCCGGTGAGGGCGCCCTGCTAGACTCGGGCGACCCCCAGCGGAGGACTCTCGCATCGACCTCGACGCGCTCGTCGGCCCGTATCTGTCGGTGGCCGTCCTGGCCCTCGCGATCGTGTCGCTGCTGCTGCTCCTGCTGGTGTTCTGGGTCTGGAGCCGGACTCGCCGCCTGGCCCGCCGTCTGGATTCGCTGACGCGCGGCCAGGACGACAAGGACCTCAGCGGCGTCCTCGACGCGCATCTCGACAAGGTCTTCGCGGTATCGAACGAGGTCGACGAGCTCACGGTCCGGACCGCCGTCGCCGAGTCGAACTTGCGCCACTCCTTCCAGCGCATCGGACTCGTCCGCTTCAACCCGTTCGAGGACACCGGTGGCAACCAGAGCTTCGCGCTTGCACTGCTCGACGCCAACGGTGACGGCCTGGTGCTGAGCAGCCTTCACTCGCGGGCCGGGACGCGCGTCTACGCGAAGTCGGTCAACGGCGGCCGTGCCGAGACGGCGCTGTCCGAGGAGGAGTCGGAGGCCGTCCGCCAGGCGATGGCCGGGACCGCGGCACGGACCACCGGCGCGGCCTGACAGGCTAGGTGGCACGGCGGCCCCGGATGCTCCGGTCATGGCCCCCAACGTCCCGATGACGCGACCCCGGATCCGCCGCGAGCCGGCGCCCCTCGACCAGATCCCTGCATGGGGGGAGCTGGCGCCCCTCGAGGCGTCGAGCGAGGCGGAGGCACCCACCGGGCTCGATGCCCTTCTCGGCGGGCTGAACCCGGACCAGTTCCGGGCGGTGACCCACGGCGATGGTCCGCTCCTCGTCGTCGCCGGCGCGGGCACCGGCAAGACGCAGGTCATCACCCGCCGGATCGCGTGGCTGATCGTTACGCGCCGGGCTCGACCCTCGGAGATCCTCGCGCTCACCTTCACGGACAAGGCGGCCGAAGAGATGGCCGTCCGCGTCGATCAGCTCGTGCCGTACGGCTACACGGACACCGCCATCTCGACCTTCCATGCCTTCGGCGATGCGCTTATCCGCGAGTTCGCGCTCGAGCTGGGCCTGCCGCCGGACGTTCGTGTCCTGTCGCGCGCGGAGGTCGTGATCTTCCTGCGCGAGCATCTGTTCGAGTTCGAGCTGGACGAGTACCGGCCGCTCGGTGATCCCACGCGCTTCCTCTCGGCGCTGGCAAGCTTGTTCAGCCGCTGCAAGGACGAAGACATCAGCCCGTCCGCGTACCTCGCGTTCGCCGATGCCCTCGCGGGGCAGGCAGCGGCCGCCAGCGAGTCGGGCTCCGAGGGCGCCGGCGCCGCGGTCGAATCGGCGCGCCGGCAGCTCGAATTGGCGCGCGCCTACGGCCGCTACCAGGAGCTGCTCGCGTCGAACGGATTCATCGACTTCGGGGACCAGGTCGCCTTGGCGCTGCGGCTCGTCCGCGAATCGGCCGCGGCCCGCGAACGGGTGCAGGCCCGCTTCCGGTACATCCTCGTCGACGAGTTCCAGGACACCAACCGCGCCCAGGCGGAGCTCGTGGGACTCCTGGCCGAACGGCATCGCAATGTGACCGTGGTGGGCGACGACGACCAGGCCATCTACGCCTTCCGCGGCGCGGCCATCGACAACATCCTCGGCTTCAAGGAGCGCTATCGCGGCGCCCGGACGGTGGTCCTGCGGCGCAACTACCGGTCGCTGGCGCCGGTGCTCGATGCCGCGTATCGGCTGGTTCGCTTCAACGATCCCGATCGTCTCGAGGTGCGTACGGGGATCTCCAAGCGGCTCCGGCCCGAGCGCGTTGTCGGCGCCCCGGCAGCGGTCCGGGTGGAGGCCTTCGCGAGCGGATCGGACGAGGCCGACTGGATTGCCGCCGAGATCGGGCGGCGCATCGAGGGCGGCGGGCGACCACGCGACCACGCCATCCTCGTCCGGGCGAACAACCACGCCGACCCGGTCCTGCGCTCGCTCAACATTGCGGGCATCCCGTGGCGGTTCTCGGGGACGTCCGGGCTGTACGCGCGGCCGGAAGTCCGGCTGCTGATGGCATTCCTGCGCAGCGTCGCGGACCTCGGTTCGAGCGTGGACGTCTACGCGCTCGCAGCGTCCGAGGTGTACGGGCTGGGCGGCGAAGACCTCACTTCGATCGTGACAACGGCACGGCGCCGTAACCGGTCGGTCTGGGACGTGCTCGAGGAACTCGACCGCCAGCCGGGCATCCTGCGCATCGCGCCGGACAGCCGGGCCAGCGTGTCGCGGCTGGTGGCGGACCTGCGCGCCTACAGCGCGCTCGCGCACGAGCGCCCCGCGGGCGAGGTGCTCTACGCGTTCCTGCGCGGCACGGGCCTGCTCGCGAGGCTGGCCGGGACCGACAGCGTCGGCGCCGAGGAGGCGCTCCAGAACATCGCGCGGTTCTTCGAGATCGTCCGGGCCCAGTCGGCGCTGCTGAGCGACGACCGGGCGGTGTTCGTGGCGCGCCACCTGCAGACGTTGATCGAGGCCGGGGACGACCCGGCCACCGCCGACCTCGACCCGGATGCGGACGCGGTTGCCGTGCTCACCGTTCACAAGGCCAAGGGGCTCGAGTTTCCGGTCGTGTTCCTGCCCGGGCTCGTCGCGGGCCGCTTCCCGCTGCCTGGCCGCGGCGAACCGTTGGCCCTTCCCGCCGGCCTGGGCCGGGGCGAGCCGCAGACGCCGGAGACGTTCCTGGCCGAGGAGCGCCGCCTGTTCTACGTGGCAATGACCCGGGCCCGGGACGAGCTGGTCCTGTCGCACGCCGCCGACTACGGCGGGTCGCGTGCCCGGCGCATCTCACCGTTCGTGCTCGAGGCGCTCGACCTGCCGGCGACCGCTGCCACGGCCGGCGCGGGCGCCACGCAGGCCTCGCCGCTGGACCGGCTCGCCGCCTTCGCGGCCGAGAGCGCTCCGGCCGACGCCCTCCGCGGCCCGATCGAGGAACCGTTGTCGCTCAGCTTCTACCAGATCGACGACTACCTGACCTGCCCGCTCAAGTACAAGTTCGCCCACGTGCTGCGCGTCCCGCTGGCTCCCCACCACGCCATCATCTACGGCGCCGCACTGCACAAGGCGGTCCAGTTCTTCCACCATCGCCACGCCCGCGGCCAGGTCATGACCGATGAGGAGCTGTTCGGGGTTTTCGAGGCAGCGTGGACGAACGAGGGGTTCGTCAGCCGCGAACACGAGGAAGCGCGGCTCGAGGCGGGCCGTGCAGCGCTCCGTCGGTTCCGAGAAGCCCAGCTCGCCCCCGACGCGGTGATCCCGACCTATGTCGAACGCGAGTTCAGCTTCGTGCTCGACGGCGACCGGGTGCGTGGCCGATGGGACCGTGTCGACGTCGAGCCGGCCGCGCCGGAGGCCACCGAGGAACCCGCGCTGCCCGCCGCTGAGCCCCAGGCCGACGTGGTCACACCGACGCTCGGGATGCTCGGACGGGAGCGGGTCACGATCACCGACTACAAGTCATCCGACGTGCGGGATCCGGCCCGCGCCCGCCAGCGCGCCCGGGACTCGCTGCAGCTCTCGATCTACGCGATGGCCTACGAGGCGATGACGGGCCGGCTCCCGGATGCCGTGCAGCTGCACTTCCTCGAGTCGGGGCTGATCGGCCGTGCGGAGGTGGATCCCAAGCGGATGGCCAAGGCACGCAAGCAGATCGCCCAGGCCGCAGCCGGCATCCGCGCTCGCGATTACACCGCACGTCCGGATTACCTCTCGTGCACCTACTGCGCATTCCGCGACATCTGCCCGGCGAGCGCGGCCACGTGACGATCGAGCCCGCGGCTAGACTCGCCCGCGTGGAAGCGCGTGACCGCCTCGGGAACCTCGCGATCCTTGCGGCGGCCGGCGTCGTCTGGCTGCTCGCCCTGCTCATCCTCTTCACGCGTGACCCGATCGACGACCCCAGCGCCCGCTTCATCGGTGCGGCCCTGATCGGGCTGGCCGTCGGGCTGACCTCGATCCCGCTGGCCTGGCTGATCGTGTTCGCCCGTCACCGGCGGATCGCGTATCGCGGCGATTGGACCCGAGCCGTCCGTCGCGGCGCGTGGGCCGGGCTGTTCGTCGCGGTGCTGGTCCTGCTCCGGCTGGAGGGCGTGCTCGCCCTCCCGATCGTGCTGTTCATGCTGGCGCTGATCGTCGTCGCCGAGATGACGCTGTCCGCAGAACGCTGATACGGCCCCACGTCGACGGCGCTACGCTGCGCCTGCGCGTGCCCGATATTCGGGAGGTTTCGTGACCCAGACCGCATCGCAGCCGGCGCCGCCGCATGTCGAGATGAAGGCGCGGCTCGCCGCCGCCGTGCAGGCGAACCGGGACGAGATCCTGGAGCTGTCACACCGGATCCACGAAAACCCGGAACCCGCGTTCGAAGAGCACCAGGCGGCCGCGTGGGTGGCGGAGGCGATCGCGCGGCACGGGTTCACGGTGGAGCATCCGGCGGGGCGCCTGGCGACCGCGGTGCGCGGCACGCTCCGCGGCGGGCGGGGCGGTGGCGGTCCGCGGATCGGGATCCTGGCCGAGTACGATGCGCTGCCCGGCCTCGGGCACGGCTGCGGCCACAACACGATGGCGGCCTCCGGCGTTGGCGCGGCGATCGCCGTCGCCTCGATCGCCGATGAGCTCGCCGGCCAGATCGTCTTTCTCGGCACGCCGGCCGAGGAACGGGGCAGCGGCAAGGCGTTCATGATCGAGGACGGGCTCTTCGAGGGACTCGACGCAGCCCTGCTGTTCCATCCCTGCGACCGCAACCACGTGGAGAGCCAGCCGCTCGCGTCCGAGGATGTCGTGGTCGTCTTCCACGGTCTCCAGGCGCATGCCGCATCGGACCCGTGGAAGGGCAAGAACGCCCTCGACGCGATGATCCTGCTGTTCAGCTCGGTCGGGCTGTGGCGTCAGCAGCTCCATCCCGACACCCGCGTGCACGGGATCATCCAGGAGGGCGGCACCGCGGCCAACATCATCCCGGAGCGAACCAAGGCGTGGTTCATGCTGCGCAGCCCCGACCAGGCCGACTACGTCCGCATCAAGGAACGCTTCCGCCAGCTCGTGGATGGAGCGGCGCTGGCAACCGGCACGACGGCGGAGGTCACGTTCTCGGGTCTCGCGATGACCATGAAGCAGAACCGCACCCTCGAGGCGCGCTGGGTGGCCAACGCCGAGGCGTACGGCATCGTCGACCAGGGGGCCGACCCGAATTCCGGCAGCACCGACATGGGAAACGTGAGCTGGGTCTGCCCGACGATCCATCCCGACCTGTCGATCGCCGACGAGGGGACGCCCGGCCATTCCATCGCCTTCCGCGACGCGGCAGCGTCGCCGAAGGGCGACGAGACGACCCTGCTGGCGGCGACGCTCGTGGCGCAGGTGGCCTATGAGCTGTTCGCCGACCCGGCGCTCGTCGAGGCGGCCTGGGCCGAGTTCCGCGCGACGTAACTTCGCCGCCAAACGACTCCGCTCTTGGTCCTCCCGCTCCTGATGCAGATTCCCGGCATCAACGATGCCGGGAAGTTGCATCGCGCAGGGACCCGACGTTGGCGAGCGCCCTCCCGTGGCCGCGGCGCGCGCCACAAGGTAGGATTTCGCCCGGCGCGCCCCGCTGGACGTCGGATGCGAACCGGCGGCGCCCGAACGAGACGGACGACGGCCGCATCGCAGCCGCACGTCTCCGGAGGACCCCGTGTCCGAGCGCCCCTCCGAGCCTTCGACCGAGCAGGACTATGCCGCGCGCAACGGCTGGGACCGCGCGTACGAGGTGTTCGACGCCTTCGAACTGCCGACCTACGTCGGCTTGCCGACGTTCATGAACCTGCCATGGGCTCCCGATCCGGCGGACATCCGCCGCCGGAAAGCCGACGTGGCCATCGTCGGCGCGCCGTTCGACGACGCGGTCAGCCATCGGCCCGGTGCGCGCTTCGGGCCGCGCGCCATCCGCGAGGCCCAGTACACGTCAGGATCGATCCACTCGCTCCAGCTCGGTAACGAGCCATTCGAGGTCCTGACCGTGGTCGACGCGGGCGACGCGAACATCGTGCCGGCCTGGATCGACCGGTCGCACGCGATGATCTACCGGAAGGTGCTCGAGGTCGCCGAAACGGGCGCGATCCCGATCGTGCTTGGCGGTGATCACTCGATCACCTGGCCGAGTGCGACCGCCATCGCCGAGGTGCGTCGGCCGGGGACCATCGGCATCGTCCACTTCGACGCGCACGCCGACACGGCGATGGACGACTGGGGCGTCCTGGCCGGACACGGAACGCCCATGCGCCGGCTCATCGAATCCGGCGCGGTCAAGGGCAGGAACTTCGTGCAGGTCGGGTTGCGCGGGTACTGGCCGCCGGTCGAGACGTTCCAGTGGATGCAGGAGCAGGGCCTGCGCTACCACTTCATGCGGGAGATCGAGGAGCGCGGGGCCGAGGCAGTCATCGCCCAGGCCATCGACGAGGCGCTTGACGGCCCTGACCTGATCTACCTGAGCCTCGACATCGACGTGATCGATCCGGGCCTGGCGCCGGGCACCGGCACGCCGGAGCCGGGCGGCATGCTCACCCGCGAAGTCCTGCGGGCCATCCGCCAGATCGTGGGCGCGGTCGACCTGGCCGGGATGGACATCGTCGAGGTGTCGCCGCCGTACGACCACGCCGAGACCACCGCGATGGCGGCCAACCGGGCGGCCCTCGAGGCGATCAGCGCGCTCGCCGCTCGCCGTACCGCGGGCAAGGCCGTGCGCTGGGCGGGCCGGGCACCGGTCGAGGGCCGGTTCCCCGCGAGCCCCGCCGAGCCGCATGGGCACCCGGGCTGAACCGCGCAGGATGCCGCGACCGAATGCCGAGCCGTCGGCGGCGCTGGCGCGGCTCTACGATCTCGACCTCGCCGACGACCCGGGCGACGTCGAGCTGTATCTCGCGCTGGCCGACCGCGCTCGCGGCCGCGTCCTGGAGCTGGCCGTCGGCTCGGGCCGTGTCGCCGTTCCGCTGGCGGCCGCCGGTCACCATGTCACGGGCGTCGACAACGATCCGTCCATGCTCGACCGCGCTCGCTCCCGGGGCGCAGCGTCCCTCGCCGGCAGTGGCGGCTCGCTGAAGCTCATCGAGTCGGACATCGTCGGTCTTGCCCTGCCCGAGGGAGCGAGGTTCGAGTTCGCATACCTCGCGCTCAACTCGTTGATGACGCTGGGCACCCGGGCCGCCCAGCAGGCGGCAATCCAGGCTCTCGCGGACCACCTCGAGCCGGGCGGCATCGCGGCCGTCGACGTGTGGCTGCCCGATGCCGAGGACCTTGCCCGATACGACGGACGACTGATTCTCGAATGGGCCCGCACGGAGCCGACGACCGGGGCGCTCGTCACGAAGACCGGCTCAGCGCAGCACGATGCCGCGACCGGGACCGTCGCGCTGACATCGGTGTTCGATGAGGGATCGCAGGGGGCGCCGCCGGCCCGCTGGGTGCGCACTGACCGGCTGCGGCTCGTGTCCGCCGAGGAGCTGACGGGGTTCGCCGAGACGGCCGGGTTGCGTGTCGAGACCCTGGCCGGCGGGTACGACCTCGACCCGTTCGGCCCGGGCAGCGAGCGGGCCGTGCTGGTCGCAATCCGAACGTAGGGCCGGGCAGAACCGTCGGACGATCGCCGACCTGACCTCCGTCGGGACGTTTTCTGAAGGGAATTTGGTATCGTCGCCGGGATGTCATCCAGTGACCAGACGCGCCTGCTGATCGTCGAGGACGTGCCCCAGGTCGCCTCGTACATCCGCGGGCTCCTGAATGCACAGGCGCATGTCAAGCTGCTCGACGTCGTCAGCGAGGGGGCAAAGGTGCCGGCGCAGATCCAGCAGCTGCGTCCGGATGTCGTGCTGGTCGACGCGCTTCTGCAGGGTCGCGTCAAGGGCCCGCAGCTCGTCGAGCAGATCCGGGAATCGAAGCTCGGCGTCCCGGTGATCGTGCTCACGGTGCCCCAGTCGCCGGTTGCGCCCGATCCGGAGAACGGGATCCACGGCGTGCTCACCATGCCGTTCTCCGGCTTCGACCTGATCACCCGCATCGCCCAGGTGCGCAAGGACTTCGCCACGAGCGCGGACCAGGGCGGCTCGCGCGTGGTCTCGGTCTTCGCGCCGAAGGGCGGCGTCGGCAAGACGACGCTTGCGTTCAACCTGGCTGTCGCCTTCGGGCAGCAGGAGCAGCGCACCGTCCTGATCGACGGCAGCCTCCAGTTCGGCGACCTGCGCGCTCTGCTCAAGGTTCCCGCCGACGCCCCGTCGATCCTCGACCTGCCGACCGACCGAATCGCCGAATCCGACCTGGGCGACGTGCTCTGGCGCGATCCATCGGGAATCGACATCCTGCTCGCCCCGCCCCGCGTCGAGATGGCCGAGATGGTCACCGTCCGGGACGTTGACAAGGTGCTGTCGCTGCTGCGCCGGATCTACGGGGCGATCGTCATCGACTTGACCAGCCACCTCAACGACGTGAGCCTGTCGTTCCTCGATGCCAGCGACATCATCCTCGAGGTCGTGACGTACGACTCGACGACGATCCACAACACGATTGCCATGGCCGACACCTTCAGGGCGATCGGCTACCCGGCCGCGAAGGTGCGCTACCTGGTCAACCGGGCCGACTCCGCGGGCGGCATCGAGCCGGGCGACCTCGAGCGCGCGCTTGGGCGCGTGCCGGAGCACCGGGTCGTGTCGGACGGACGTCTCGTCGTTCAGTCGAACAACGAAGGCGTGCCGTTCGTGCTGGCTGATCCCTCGGCGCAGATCAGCAAGGACATCGGGACCCTCGCGGGCGAACTCCTCGGTCCGGCGACGGTGCCGGCCGGGGCCGGGCGGAGCTAGGCCGGGCGCCGTGTCCGATCCCCGTCCAGTCGGCGTATTCGACTCGGGCGTCGGTGGGCTGACCGTCCTTCGCGAGATCCTTCGGCGCACGCCGGCCGAATCGACGATCTACCTCGGCGACAACGGCCGCGCGCCATACGGCACGCGCACCGACGAGGAGGTCCGCCGCTTCTCGATGCAGGGACTCGACGAGCTCGCGGACCGCGGGGTGAAGGCCATCGTCGTGGCCTGCAACACGTCGACGGCCGTGGCGATCGGCGACTTCCGGCGGCGCTACGACCTGCCGGTCCTCGGCGTCATCCGGCCGGGCGCGGCAGCCGCATCCCTGGCCACGCGCAACCGGCGCGTCGGCGTGATCGCGACGCCGGCCACGATCCGATCGCGGGCGTACTTCGCGGCGATCAAGGACGAAAACCCTGCGCTCGAGGTGTACGAGCACGCCACGCCCACGCTCGTGCCCCTGGTTGAAGCCGGGGAGCTGACCGGGCCGGTCGCGCGGGAGGCGGTCGCGGACGCACTTGCGCCGTTGCTCGGCCAGCGGGACGCGGACGGCGAGTTCATCTTCCCGCTGCCGCCATCCGGCTCGATCGATACGCTGCTGCTGGGCTGCACCCACTACCCGCTGCTGCGCCCGATCATTGCCGCGGCCGCCGGTGAGCGCATCGCGATCGTCGATTCGGCCACGGCAACCGCCTCGTCGCTCGCCGAGTTGCTCGGGATCAACGGGCTCGAAGCGCCGGGGACGAGCCGCGGGACCGCGGCCGATGCCGGTGCGGACGGCCACGAGCGACCGGACGAAGCACGTGACGAGGCAACCCACCTCCAGCTCACGACCGGGGACCCGGAGCGGTTCCACTCGATCGCCGCGCGCATGTTCGGCGACGCGTTCCCCGAGGTCGAGCCGGTCGAATTGGGGGTCGTGGCGCGATGAGCGGACCAAGCGGACGTCGTTCGCGCGCGTGGCGCGATGACCGCGCATGGCAGGCGGGGTTCATCGTGGGCTCGGCACTTGGCGCCGCGGCCACGGTGCTCGGTCGGCGCGCCGAGCAAGCGGCCCGCGCCGGTGGCTTGGTCGACTGGGCCGGTGTCGAACGAACCGCGATCGGGCGCCTTCGCAAGGCGCCCGGGGCGCTGTCCCTGGAAGTGTTGCGCGCGGCCGAGCCCCACTACCGCGAGGCTATGGAGCGGATCGTGCCCGCATTGAGCACCGCGCTCGAGACCGAGCTGCCCGGCGTCGTCGAACGCTCGGAGGTGGTCGACCGCGCCGGCTGGGTCCGTGCCAACACCACGTCCTTCGCCGCGCTCATGAGTCATCTCGAGGCCGAGCTGCTCGACCAGGTGATGCCACCCGGTGGCGGGCTCGCCAAGGCGACGATGGCCCTCGCCAACCGGTGGGTGACGACCCGCCAGCTCGGCATCCTGCTCGGGTTCATGGGCCAGCGCGTGCTGGGCCAGTACGACCTGGCACTCCTCTCCGCCGAGATCGCGCCGGGCCGGCTGCTGTTCGTCGAAGAGAACGTGCGCATGACCGCCCGCGCGCTCGACGTGCCGCTGATCCCGTTCCGCACGTGGATCGCGCTCCACGAGACCACGCATGCCTTCGAATTCGAGGCGCACCCCTGGTTGCGGCCATACCTGGCCGGCCGGCTCGAGCGCCAGCTGACGCTGTTCGGGCGGGACGCGCGAGGGATGGGCCGCGACGCCATGCGTGGCATCGGCCGGGCCCTGCGCGGGGAGGGCGACGGCGGCCACTGGATGGAGCAGCTGATGGGCGAGGAGCAGCGCCGGCTGTTCCGCGAGACACAGGCCGTGATGAGCCTGCTCGAGGGCTTCAGCGATTACGTCATGGACGACGTCGGCAAGGACCTCGTGCCGGGCGTCGAGCGGATCAGCGCCCGGTTCCACGAACGACGGACGCGGCGAACGCCGTTCGAGCGCGCGATGCTCCGGATCACGGGCATGGACCTCAAGATGGAGCAGTACCGCAAGGGCGAACAGTTCGTGCGCGCGATCGCGGCGGCGGGCGGACCGTCGGCGCTCAAGCGCCTGTGGGAGGGACCAGAAACGCTGCCCCAGCACGGCGAAATCGATAACCCCGAGCGCTGGATCGCGCGCGTCCTCCGTCCCGAGCGTCCCGAGCTGCCCGCGTGACGACCGCGCCGTTCAGCCGGACGGCGGGACCCGGTTCGGGGCCCGAGGGCGCCCCGAGTGCGATCGCACTCAGTCCGATCCTGTCGGCCCGCTATCGCTCTCGCGACCTGGAGCGGATCCGCGCGGCGGCGCCGGGCGCCCGCATCGTGACGGTGTCGGTCGAGGGCCTCGCCGACGGCCCGGTCGACGACGTGGAGGTGATGCTGCGCGGCTGGCTGAGCTCGGATGCGTTCGACCGGATCCTCGCCCGCGCCCCGCGCCTGTCGTGGGTCCACTCGGCGACCTCGGGTGTGGAACGCGCGCTCACCACGTCCGCGCTCGAACGTGGGCTCGTGGTCACCAACGCCAGGGGCGTGTTCAGTCGGCCCATCGCCGAGTACGTCGTGATGATGATCCTCGCGGTCAGCCGGCGGCTGCCACAGCTCCTCGAGCTGCAACGTGAGCGGACCTGGCAGCCGCTGGAGGGCGCCGAGCTGCGCGATGTGACGGTCGGGATCGTCGGGCTGGGCTCGATCGGCCGGGCCGTTGGCGCATTGGCCACCGCATTCGGGTGCCGCGTCGTGGCGGTTCGCCGGCGGGGCGCTGACGAGGAGGCGGCCGGGCCGCCGACCGAGGGCGACGGCGCGAGCGACAGCGCGGTCCTCGGCGAGGTGATGCTCGACCGCGTGGGCGGCCCCGAAACGTTGCCGGACCTGCTCGCCGAGTCCGACTTCGTCGTGCTTGCCGCGCCGCTCACCACCGAGACCGAGAACATGATCAACGAGGACACGCTGCGGCTGGTGAAGCCCGGGGCGTGGCTGATCAACGTGGCCCGCGGACGGCTGGTCGATGAGCGGGCGCTCCTGCGGGCGCTGCGCGACGGCCCGCTCGGCGGAGCGGTCCTCGACACCTTCCGCGACGAGCCGCTGCCCCCGATGTCGTCCTTCTACGACCTGCCCAACGTGATCGTCACGCCGCACACCGCATGGTCGAGCGGCCGCGTGCTCGACCGCAGCATCGAGCTGTTCTGCGACAACCTGGGTCGCTTCGCGCGCGGGGAGCCGCTGCTCAACGTCGTCGACCCGGCCGCCGGATACTGATCGTGCAGATCGCCATCGTCGGGCTGACCGGCTCGGGCAAGACGACCGTGTTCAACACGCTGACGCGCGGCCATGCCGAGACCGGCGGCTACGGCGGGGTCACGATGAACGTCGGCGTCGTCAAGGTGCCTGACGAGCGCCTCGGCCGGCTGGCCGAGATCTTCAGGCCGAAGAAGATCGTGCACGCCGACGTGACATACGTGGACCTGCCCGCCCCGCCGCCGTCGACCGAGGGTCATGTCGGGACGGAGGAACTGCCGGCCGAGCACCTCGCCCGCTTGCGTGACTCGGATGCGCTACTCCACGTGGTCCGCGCGTTCGAGGACCCGTCGCACCCGCACCCCGAGAGCAGCGTCGATCCGGCGCGGGATCTCGAGCGCCTGGACCTCGAGTTCATCCTCGCCGACCTGTCGATGACGGACCGCCGTCTCGAGCGGCTGTCCACGAGCGGGCGTCACGGGACCCAGGCCGAACGGGAGTCCAACGAGCGCGAAGAGCGCATCCTGCGCCGGCTCAAGGAGGCCCTCGAGGCGGGGACGCCGATCCGCGACGTCGAGCTCGAACCCGAGGACGAGAAGCAGATCCGCGGCTTCCGCTTCCTCAGCCAGAAGCCGGTGCTCGTGCTGCTCAACGTCGGCGAGAACGACCTTGCCGCGGCGCCCGAGCTCGTCTCCTCCATCGCGGGTTCGTACCGCCACGACAAGGCGCTCGTCGACGCGCTGTCGGCCCGGATCGAGATGGAGCTGGGCGAGCTGGAACCCGACGAGGCGGCCGTCTTCATGGAGGAGCTCGGCATCGCGGAGTCCGGCCTCGATCGGGTCATCGGCTTGTCGTACCGGCTGCTCGGGCTGGTGTCGTTCCTGACCGCCGGCCCCGACGAGGTTCGCGCCTGGCCGATCGTCGACGGCTCGTCGGCGGTCGATGCGGCCGGCGTCATCCACACGGATCTCGCCAAGGGCTTCATCCGCGCCGAGACCGTGGCCTACGAAGACCTGCTCGAGCTGGGCTCGATGGCCGAGGCGAAGAAGGCCGGCCGGCTGCGCTCGGAGGGCAAGACCTACCGCGTCCGCGACGGGGACGTGATCGAGATCCTGTTCAGCAAGTAGACGGTTGGGGTCTCGGGGTCCCGCAAAGGCGGTGACATCGCCGCCGGATCGTCCTGACGGCGGCTCGCGCGTGCCATCGGCGGTAATGCTGCGAGCGTTACATCGGCGACTTCAGGGACGTTTGGCCGAGCGAGCCGTCGTCCGCGGAGCGGCTTATGCCATCTGCCGGCCAGCGGCAGCGCTCCCACAGCTGCCAGCCGGTATAGGACCACGCGGCTCTCGAGGCGCGGGGTCGTGTGCCGGTCCATGAGTCCGTGGTAGCGCTCAGAGCACTCCGGCAGGGGACACCGCCGGGGCCAAGGGGCGTGCCGTTCCTTGCGTCCCGGGCTGTCAGTTCGGCCGGCCGGAGTCCACGTCGAGATCGGCGTAGATCGTCACGTAATCCGCGCCGTCCTTGCCGTTCTGGTCCTCGTCCTCGCCATCATCGTCATCGTCGTCGAGATCGCTGTCGAGCTCCGCGAGGAAGTTGTCGTCTTCCTGCGGCGAGACGTTGACCGCCGCCGTCAGCCGATCATCCGAGACGAACAGGAAGCCGTGCTCGCGTTCGAGCACGGTGGCAATCGCTTCGATCAGTGTGTCCTGGGTGAATGAGTCCTGGACGCGACGCCGGACC
>DASTYU010000244.1:0-24906 GCA_035764655.1 Candidatus Limnocylindrales bacterium | reverse complement strand
TCCGTGGCCACCTCCTCGACGGCCTCGTCTGCCTGACCGGCTGCGACAAGACGATGCCCGGCGCGGCCATGGCCATGGCCCGCCTCGACATCCCGTCGCTGGCGCTCTACAACGGCACGATCTACCCGGGCATGTACAAGGGCCGGACGGTCGACATCGTGAGCGTCTACGAAGCGATCGGAGCGTACCGGGCGGGTAAGATCAGCCTCGATGAGCTGACCGAAATCGAGAATGTGGCCTGCCCAGGCGCGGGTGCCTGTGGCGGCCAATACACCGCCAACACGATGAGCATGGTGCTCGAGTTCCTGGGCCTCTCACCGGGCGGGCTCAACGGGATCCCGGCCGAGGACCCCAAGAAGGACGAGGCGGCGCGGCGCTGTGGCGAGCTGGTGATGGACCTCGTTCGGAGCGACACGCGACCGTCGACGCTGGTCACCAAGGCGTCGCTCGAGAACTCGATCGCCGCTGTCGCCGCAACGGGCGGCTCAACCAACGGCGTGCTGCACCTCCTCGCGATCGCCCACGAATTCGGGATCGAGCTCGACATCGACGAGTTCGGAGCCGTCGCCGACCGGACGCCGATCGTCGCCGACATGAAGCCCGGCGGCCGCTACTCGGCCAGCGAGCTGTATGACGCCGGCGGCGTCGGGCTCGTCATGCGCGAACTGCTCAAGCGCGACGGCCTGCTCCACGGCGACGCGCGCACGGTCGACGGCCGGACGATCGCGGAGATCGCCGCGGTCGCGCAGGAGACCGAGGGCCAGCCGGTGGTCCACTCGATCGACCAGCCGCTCAAGCCGACTGGCGGGCTGGCGATCCTGCGCGGCACGCTGGCGCCCGAGGGCTGCGTCGTCAAGCTGGCGGGCCACGAGCGCCGGCTGCATCGCGGCCCGGCGCGCGTGTTCGACTCCGAGGCGGCCTGCTTCGAAGCCGTCAAGGCGCAGGCGATCAAGCCTGGCGACGTCGTCGTGATCCGCTACGAGGGCCCGGTCGGCGGACCGGGCATGCAGGAGATGCTGTCGGTGACCGCCGCGCTCGTCGGCGAAGGCCTGGGAGACTCGGTCGCGCTGATTACCGACGGCCGGTTCTCGGGCGGCACCCACGGGCTGATGATCGGCCACATCGCGCCGGAGGCCGCGCTCGGCGGCCCGATCGCCCTGGTCGCCGAGGGCGACGAGATCGTGATCGACGTCGACCGCAACGCGCTGGACCTCGAGGTCGGTAGCGATGAGCTCGCCCGGCGTCGAGCCGGCTGGCAACCGCCGGGACCGCGCTACGCCGGAGGGGTGATGGGCAAGTACGCCTCGCTGGTGGGCTCGGCGTCACAGGGCGCGGTCACCACCGGCCGGCGCATGCAGGCGATGCTGACCGGGCGATGACGGGACACATTTCGATCGGCATCAAGACCTCGCCCCAGGAGGTCGACTGGCCGACCCTCGAGGAGGCATGGGCGCGGATCGGCGGGCACGAAGTATTCGAATCGGTCTGGATGAACGACCACATCACCAACGCCACCCAGGAGCGCGGCGGGCGGAGCTGGGAGTCGCTCACGGCCATGGCCGCCCTCGCGCACCACGTCCCGGGCAAATGGATGGGTCACGGCGTGTTGTCGAACACCTTCCGCCATCCGGTCATCCTCGCCAAGCAGGCGACGCTCCTCGACCACGTCACGGGTGGCCGGTTCATCGTCGGCCTGGGCGCCGGGTGGCACGTCGGCGAGCACGTCCCGTTCGGGATCCCGCTTCCGGACATGCCGGAGCGCTTCAACCGCTTCGAATCAGCCGTTCACGTCTTGCGCGCGCTCTTCTCCGAGGAGGCGACGCGCGAGCCGGGCGTCAGCCGGCCGGATCCGTTCTATCCGCTCGACGGGGCCACCAACATGCCCGGTCCGCTGACGCCCGGCGGTCCCCCGCTATGGCTCGGTGGCAACAAGCGCCGCGGGATCGCCCTCGCGGCAACGGTCGCTCAGGGGTGGTACATGCCGGCGGTCGTCCCCCACGAAGGCGCCCGCCCTTCGGACCTCGACTACTTCAGCGCGAAGCGCGACGAGGTCCTTGCGGCCATGGCCGACGTCGGGCGGGATCCGGAGGGCTTCTCGTTCGTGGCCCAGATGCCCACCGGGCGAACGTCCGACGAGCACGCGAACGCGTTGCTGCTCGCCCGTGACGCGGTTCGGCGCGGGGCGACGACCGTCGTGCTCGGGATGCCGCCCGCTCTCGGTGCGGCGGGCGTCGATGCCGTCGCGCGCGAGATCGCCGAGCCATTGAGGGAGTCGTTCGGATGAGCTGGACGGTGCGTGAATCGGCATCGAGCGATGGGGACCTGGCCGGCATCACCGCTGTGGTCAACGAGGTGACGCCAGAAGACCCGACGTCGGTCGAGGAGCTGCGTTGGCAGGACGAGAACTTCCGGGGCACGCGGTTCGTGGCGGAGGCCGATGGAAAGATCGTCGGCATGGCGACGACGGGTCGCATCTACATGTACGCGCCCGACTTCGACCACTACTGGATCAGCGTGACGGTCCTCGCGCCGTACCGTGGTCGGGGGATGGGCTCGGCGCTCTACGCCGCGGTATCGGACCACGCCCGGGCCGCCGGCAAGGTGGGCCTCCAGACCTCGTTCTCGGAGGTCCACACCGACGGGGTCGCATTCGCGACCCATCGCGGGTTCAAGGAGTTCGACCGTTACCGGATGGTCAAGCTCGACCTCGCTGGGCAGGAGCGCCCGCAGGTCGAGACGCCACCCGGGATCGAGCTCACGACACTGGCGGCGAGACCGGACCTCGTCGCGGGGATCCATGCCGTCGCGCAGGTCGCTCTGCCGGACATCCCGCACGGGGACCAGCCGATCATCGCCGGGACCCTGGAGGAGTTCCGTGTCCGCGACATCGACCGTCCGGGGATGCCCCGGGACGCGTTCATGGTCGCGGTCGACGCCGGGTCCGACAGCGTGGTCGGTTACGCAAGCCTGTTGATGGTCCCCGGCCGGACCGACGTGGCGTGGCACGACATGACGGCCGTGCTCCCGCAGTACCGCGGCCGGGGCATCGCCAAGGCGCTCAAGCGCGCGACGATCGCGTGGGCCATCGACCACGGGCTCACAGCGCTCGAGACCGGCAACGACGTGGAGAACGCACCGATGCGGGCTGTGAACCTCGGTCTCGGGTACAAGCCGATCCCCGACGAGGTCGGCTTTCGCGGTCCGCTCGCGGGAGACGACCCGAGATGAGTGTCGAGCAGGTGCCACCGGATCCGGACAAGTACGACGACCCGCGCGCCGAGCTGGCTCGCGCTCGCGGACTCGAGGCGCCATACATCCCCGGCGGCGAGGACCCCGAGCCCGAGGCCGCCCAACGCGAGGATCGCTTCTACGGACGCCTGCTGGTGATCATGGTCGGTGCGATCGTGCTCGGTGGCTTCGTGATCGGGATCATCATCAACGTGATGCTCAGCGCGAGCCGATGAGGACGACGGCGCGTCCCTCCGACGCGCTTGCCCCGCACGCGCTGGCCCACGCCGCCGACGAGGTCGTGGAGACGTTGCGCGACCTGATCCGGATCCCGTCGGTGAACCCACCGCCCGAGCGGGGCGACGGCGAGCTCCGCGTTGCCCGCTACATCGCGTCGGTGCTGTCCGATGCGGGGCTGCAGCCCGAGGTCGTCGAGCCGTTCCCGGGCCGGGGCTCGGTCCACGCGCGGCTCCGCGGCGACGGCACCGGCGGCGAACCCTTCCTGCTGCTGTCGCATCTCGACGTGGTGCCGGCGCCGCCCGCCGAATGGACCCACGACCCGTTCGACGGCGACGTGGCGGACGGCTACGTCTACGGCCGCGGCGCGGTCGACATGAAGGACCTCATCGCGCAGCAACTCGGCGTGGTCCACCTGCTGGCGGCCGAGGCGCGCGCCGCCGGACGCGATCCCGCCAGCGACCCGATCCCCGGGCTGACCCGCGACGTGCTTATCACCTCGACCGCCGACGAGGAGGCCGGCGGGCACCACGGTGCCGGCTGGGTCGCCGAGAACCACCCCGAATGGCTGCGCGCCGAAGGCGCCATCAACGAGTGCGGCGGGGTCGCGGTCACCGTGGGAGACCGGCGCGTCTACCCGATCCAGGTTGCCGAGAAGGGCTTCGCCGTCTACCGCATCCGCGTGCGCGGGACGTGGGGCCACGGCTCGATGCCGCGCGACGACAATGCCGCGCTGCTCGCGGCGAGCGTGATCACGCGCCTCGCGGCGCCGGGTGACGTCCGGATCACGCCGGTCATGCGCCATTTCGTCGAGACCACCGCCGAGGCGCTGGGCGGCGAGGTCGCGACGTCCCTGCGCGGCCTGCTCGGGGCGGATCCCCACGCGGCCGAGCGCCGGCTGGCTGCCTGCGATCCAATGTATGCGCGCGCGTTGCGCGCCCTCGTCCGGGACACCATCAGCCCGGACGTCATCCATGCGGGTATCAAGTACAACGTCATCCCCGGCGAGGCCTCGCTCGAGATCGACTGCCGCGTGCTACCGGGCATGACCGAGGAGGATGCCCGGCGAGTGGTCGAGGAGCGGATCGGCCCCGAGCTGCTGGCGGCCTGCGAGATCGAGCTGGTGATCTTCGGCGCGCCTGCGGAAAGCCCGCATCATCACCCGCTGTTCGGCCTCCTGGCCGACACCGTTCGCGACCACGACCCGGACGCGATCCCGGTGCCGTTCATGGTCCCGTTCGCGACGGACGCCAAGCACACCGCGAAGCTGGGCGTGCCGACGTACGGGTTCTCACCGCTCAAGCTGGCACCCGAGGAGCGCTTCCTCGAGCGGTTCCACGGCGTTGACGAGCGCGTCGCCATCGACGCACTGCAGTGGGGACTGCCGGTCCTCTACGACGTCGTTCGTCGCTTCTGCGGCTGATCGCGGCTGATCGCCGCCTGCCGTCCTAGGCGGAGGCTCCGGAGTACGGCTCGTCGGCGTGGTGCGAGACCCGAACCTCCTCGCCGCACGATTTGCAGACGAAGAGCTGGCCGTTGATCCAGTCACGTTCGGGATCGCGCGATGCCGGGTCATGCTCGGCGGCCCGCATCTGGCCCCACGAACCGTCGGCATGGCGGTGCTGCAGCTCCAATTCGAGCAGCTTCCCGGAAACCTGGAACATCTCGCCTCCTCGATGCTTCGCGCGAGCCTAGTCGGTCACCCGCCTGCGGACAAGTTGGAGCGCGGTCAGTCGCCTGGCGTCCGGATCAGCCGGCCGCGGCGATTGATCGCGTGGGTCGCCAGCGCGGCGACGCCCATCGCCACGATCGCGCGCTCCGGACCGGGCAGCGCGCGGACGGCGGTGAGGAACTGGTCGGCCCGGGCCCGGTCGACGACCCGCAGGATCGCTTGGCCGCGCTGGGTCAGCCGGACGGTCCGCTGGCGCCGATCCTCGGGTTCGGGCTGGCGCTCGACCAGCCTCCGGCGTACCAGCCCGTCGACGAGGCGGCTGGTCGCCGATGGCGAGCGGCCGATTGCCTCCGCCACGTCCCCGATGGTCATCGTGCCCGCGTCGGCCAGGACGTAGAGCGCGGCGAGCTGGGTGAAACCGAGGCGCAACTCCCCCAACTGGCCGGCAAACCCGATGACGAGCTCCCGCCACAACGCGCGCCCCATCGCCACGCGCTCGCTGATCTGGCGGACGTTCGGGAGACGGTTGCCGGCCGCCAGGACCGCCGGCGAGAGGTCCTCCTCGAAGCGCCGTGCGATGGTGCGGACCGGCGCGGCGCGGCGCGGCGCGGCTCGGCGCCGGATTGCGGGTTCGGCCATGGCCGGAGCGTAGGCGCAGCCCGCTTTCCGTGCAAGCGTGCACGGGAATCGCCTCGTGAGCACGGGCGCTGGCCGTACCCTCGGAAACGATGTCGCACCTTGCCTTCGTTTTTCCCGGCCAGGGTTCCCAGTCGGTGGGCATGGCTCGCGCCCTGGCCGAACGTTCGCCCGCTGCCGCCGCCGTCTTCGCGGCTGCCGATGCCGCCCTCGGTGAACCGATCAGCGCGCTCGCCTGGGACGGTCCCGCCGAATCGCTCGACCGGACCGAGCAGGCGCAGCCGGCGATCCTTGCCGCTTCCATCGCGATCCTCGAGGCGCTCCACGAGGGATGGGGCGCCTCGGGTATCGCCGCGCCGGTCCCTGCGTTCGCGGCCGGCCATTCGATGGGCCAGTACAGCGCCCTGGTCGCAGCCGGGGTGATCTCGCTCGATGTCGGCATCCGGCTGGTCCGCGCCCGCGGTCGCGCCATGCAGTCGTCGGGCTCCGGGCGCGACGGCGCGATGGCCGCGATCATCGGGCTCGAAGACGGGCTGTTGCCGGAGCTCGTGGGGGGAGCCACGGCCCATGGCGCCTTCGTCATCGCCAACCGGAACGCGCCGGGCCAGGTCGTGGTCTCCGGGGAGCGCCCGGCGATCGAAGCGGGGGCGGAGCTGGCAAAGGCGCTCGGCGCCAAGCGTGCCATCGTCCTGCCCGTTTCGGTCGCCGCCCATTCGCCGCTCATGGCCGAGGCCGCGCAGGAGATGCGCGGCGTCCTCGACGGGGTCGCGTTCGACGACCCCTCGGTCACCCTGCTCGCCAACGCCGATGCCAGGCCCATCACGACCGGCGAGGGCGCCCGTGCCGAGCTGATCGAGCACCTCACGGCCGGCGTCGACTGGGTCGCCGCCGTGGAGCGCATGAGCGGGGCCGGCGTCACGACCTTCGTCGAGGTCGGGCCCGGCAAGGTGCTCACGGGCCTCATCAAGCGGATCGTCCCCGACGCCGAGGTCCTCCCGGCCGACGATCCGGCCGCGTTCGAAAGACTCCTGACCCTTTCCCCGACCACCGTCTGACCCTTCGAAAGGAACCCGTCCGAGTGCGCAAACCCGATTACAACCGTCGCGTCGTCGTCACCGGCGTCGGTGTCGTCAGCCCCGTCGGCAACGACAAGGACACCGCCTGGTCCAGCCTGATCCGGGGAGTGTCCGGCCTTGCCGAGATCACCCACTTCGACCCAGGCCCGTACGAGGCGAAGCTCGCGGGCGAGGTGAAGGACTTCAACGCGGCCGACTGGATGGACGCCAAGGCCGCCCGCCGCGGCGAGAAGAGCATGCACTTCGGGGTCGCCGCCGCGAAGCAGGCGCTGCAGGACTCCGGGTTCGAGCTCACCGACGAGAACCGCACCGAGGTCGGCGTGGTCTTCGGATCCGGCGCGGGCGGCCAGCAGCTGATGATCGACAACTTCACCAACCTTGAGGAGCGCGGCCCACGCACGGTTGCGCCGACCTTCATTGCCAACGCGCTTACCGACAGCACGTCGGGGATGATTGCGATCGAGACCGGCGCCATCGGACACAACGTGTGCATCGTGTCGGCCTGCGCGACCGGGACGCACAACGTCGGTGAGGGTGCCGAGGCGATCCGCCGCGGAGACTGCATCGCGGTGATCAGCGGCTCGACCGAGTCGCCGCTGCTCGAGGTCGCCCATGCCGGCTTCTCGAACATGCGCGGGATGGGCATGCCTCGCCCCGGCGAGGCGCCGCAGACCGTGTCGCGGCCGTTCGACCTGACGCGCGACGGGTTCGTCCTCGGCGAAGGCGCGGGCTCGCTGTTCCTCGAGGATCTGGAGCACGCCAAGGCGCGCGGGGCGCACATCTATGGCGAGGTCGTGGGCTACGGTTCCGCGGCGGACGGCTGGGACATGATCCAGCCGATCGAAGCCGGTGCCGGCTCCGCGCGGGCCATGAAGATGGCCCTCGAGCGGCGTGGCGTTCCCGCCGACGAGGTCGACCTGATCAACCCGCACGGGACGTCGACGCCGCTCGGCGACAAGCGCGAGGCCGAGGCGATCTGGGCGGTGTTCGGCGAGCGATCCTCGCGCGACGCTCGGTCGCTGGCGATCTCCGGCACCAAGTCGATGACCGGACACCTGATGGGTGCGGCCGGCGCGTTCGAAGCGTTCGCGACGGTCATGTCCGTGGCGGAGCAATGCGTGCCGCCGACCATCAACTACCGCGACTTCGACCCGGACTGCGACCTGTGGGTCGTCACCGAACCGACGCCGCTGCCGATCCGCTACGCCCTGTCGAACAACATCGGCCTCGGCGGGCACAACGGCGCGGTGATCTTCAAGCGTTACGACGGGGACTAGTAGGCCGTGCCGGGTCGTTGCTGGCCGTGAGCGTCGGGATATTGCTCCCATTCCTGCTGCACGCGTGAAAGACGATCACTGGCGCGATGGAGCCGGTGCTTGTCGACCCGGAATCGTGTCCATTCGTGGCACGAGGCTGTCGGGCGTACAAGCAACGCAGTTCGATTCCTTGACCGGGCACCCTGTGCTCACAGCATGAATGGGGTCGTTACGTGGATCGCCAGCCGGCGCAACGAGCGGCCTCGAGCAGGCACGCCGCCACGTCGGCATCCACGTCGTCAATCTCGCGGATCTCCAGGTGGTGCATCCACGTCCGGGGCGTCGGGTGGGCGATCTCCTTCCATCGCGGCGAGGTGTCGCGTCGATCCAGCGCGATGGCCAGCACCACATCGACGCCGCGTTTCCCGAGGTACATCGATGGCCGCCACAGCCAGGCGAACCCGCGTTCGGCGCGGAACGCGATCTGGCTGCGCGTGACACGGATCTCGACGTCGACAGGCGCCAGGATGTCGCGCACCCGATCGACGACGGCCGTCCCGAGCCGCACGCCCACGAAGAACTCCTCCGGCGTCATCGTCGGATCGTGCCACGATCGCTCAGCGGCCAAGGCCCCGAAGCCCGCGGCTACAATGCCGCTCGTGCCCGCCACCGTGAGTAAGCCCTGTGCCTGAGCGCGATCCCGCACGGCGTGCCGTCGTGACCGGCCTCGGCGCGGTCATGCCCATCGGCAACGACTTCCCAACCTACTGGGCGAACCTCCAAGCCGGCGTGTCCGGCACGCGCCGGATCGCCAGCTTCGACGCGTCGGGCCAGGAGGTCCAGATCGCGGCCGAGGTCCTCGACTTCGACCCGGCGAAGCACATGGACGCGAAGATGGCCCGCCGGATGAGCCGTTTCATCCACTTCGCGATGGCGTCCGGCAAGGAGGCCGTCGCCGATTCGGGGATCGACTTCGCGTCGATGACGCCGGAGCAGCGCGACCGGGTCGGGGTCGTCGTCAACACGGGTGGCGGCGGCATCGAGCAGATCATCGACGGCACCCACGTTCACGACCAGAAGGGTCCGCGCTTCGTGTCGCCGTTCGCGATCCCGGCCCTGTCGGGCTCGATGGGCGCGGCAATGCTGTCGATGGAGTGGGGCCTGACGGGGCCGGTCATGACCCAGGTGGCGGCATGCGCCACGTCGGTGATCGCCTTCCATGACGCGCTCCGGCTGATCCGTGACGGCGAGTGCGACGTGGTGCTGACGGGCGGCTCCGAAGCGCCGATCTGGCCGATGGGCGTCGCGGCACTTGCGAACATGACCGCGCTGTCGAAGCGCAACGATTCTCCGGAGACGGCGTCGCGACCCTTCGACAAGACGCGCGACGGGTTCGTCCTCGGCGAAGGCGCCGGCGTCGTCATCGTGGAGTCGCTGGCCCACGCGCAGGCGCGCGGGGCGACCCCGGTCGCCGAGGTCCTCGGCGGGGCCCTCACCGCGGATGCGTTCCACATCAGCGCCCCCGAGCCGACGGGACGTGGCCAGACGCGCGCCATGACCCTCGCCCTGCAGAACAGCGGCGTGGCGCCCGACGAGATCGACTACATCGTGGCCCACGGCACGGCCACGCCGCTCAACGACGTGACCGAGACGCGCGCGATCAAGGCGGCGTACGGCGACCACGCCCGCAAGGTCGCAATCAGCTCCCCGAAGTCGATGATCGGCCATCTCGTGGGGGCGGCAGGGATCGCCAGCGCACTGGCCGGTCTTGGCGCCATTCGCGACCAGGTGATCCCGCCGACGATCAACCTGCACACCCCGGACCCCGAGTGCGACCTCGATTACGTGCCGAACGTCAAGCGCGCCGCGCGCGTGGACACCGTCGCGATCGACGGGTTCGGGTTCGGCGGGCAGAACGCGGTCGCGATCTTCCGCCGCTTCAGCGACTGACGGCGGTCCTCAGGTGTCGCGAAGAACGCGGCCCTCGAACCTCTCCATGGCCTCCACGAACCGATCGTCCAGCCGGGCCGCGCGCCCAACCGTGTAGTCGAAGCGGACCATCACCGATTCGCTGATGGCGACGAGGCGCGGTTCCCCGCCCGACTCGCACGCGGTCAGGCGGTGCTCCAACAGGAAGCTGGAGCGGCCGATGTGGGTAGCCCGCGTCTCGACCGTCACGACGTCCGTGTGGAACACCTGCGCCCGGTAGGTGATGCGCGCCTCGGCGAGGATCAGGCTCTCCGCGCCGTGGTGGCCCGCGGCCAGCGGCTCACCGGTCACGTCGGACCAATAGCGAATGCGCGCCATCTCGCAGTAGGTCAGGTAGACCGCGTTGTTGACGTGTCCCATCGCGTCGGTGTCGGCGAAGCGCACGTCGATCGCGACCCGGTGCGCGAAGTCGCCGGCCACGTCGCGCGGGTCGGCGGGCGTCGCGATCCGCGATCTCGTGCCACGATCCGGTTGATGCATCGGCCGATCGTGCCACAGCCCGACGACCCGGCGGACGACCGGATCGCGGTCCTGACGACGCTCCCCTCCCCGTGGGGCCCACTCCATGTCGCCGTGACCAGACACGGGGTGACCGCCGTCAGCTGGGTCGGGCCGGTGGAGGGCGTCGCGAGGTGGCTGATCCAGAAACGTGGCCTGGCCGTCATGGAGGCCACAGCCCTGCCGCGCGATGACGAGCGACGGGCGCTCCTCGATCGCACGACCGATGCGCTCGAGCGCTGGCTTGCGGGCGAACCCGAACCGTTCGACCTCCCGCTGGACCTGCGCGGGCTGTCGGCGTGGGATCAGCAGGTGCTGCGCGGGGTCAGGCGCATCCCGTGGGGCAACACCGAGAGCTACGGCGGCGTTGCGCGGATGATCGGCCGCAGAGGCGCGGCACGGGCGGTCGGCGGCGCCGTCGGGCGCAATCCGATCGGGGTGATCATCCCGTGCCACCGCGTGATCGCCGGTGACGGCACGCTCGGTGGGTACGGCGGGGTTGCGTGGGGCAGTCATGCCGAGCGCCAGGAGCTGAAGCGCGCGCTCTTGCGCGTGGAAGGGCTGACAGCAGCCGACCCGACCGACTAGACTCCGCGCCACGGACTCGCCGAGCGTCACGCGGCCGGGACCGAGGGGCGGGCCGGGGGCGTACTGCGAGCCCACGCGCATCACAGGGAGGGGTCTTTGACCAGCGCTGCCGCCGCCCAGCCGTCCATGTTCGCGGTGTTCCGCAAGCGCAACTTCACGCTCCTCTGGCTCTCCCAACTGATCTCGACCAGCGGCTCGGCCCTGACCGATCTCGCCGCCGGCATCCTCATCTACCGCGAGACGGGTTCGGCGCTGGCCGTCGGCCTGATGCTCGCGGCGACCGCACTGCCCGCCCTGGTCGTGGGGCTCGTGGCGGGTGTCTTCGTCGATCGCTACGACCGCAAGAAGATCATGATCGTGTCCTGCTTGCTCAGGGCGGTCCTGGTCGCCTCGATTCCGGCCGCGGTCGCGATCAACATCAACCTGCTCTACGTCATCGTCTTCATCAACGCGGCGATCGCCCAGTTCTTCGACCCGGCCCAGGAGAGCGTCATCCCCGACGTCGCCACCGACGAGGAGTTAGCGGCGGCCAACTCGTTCCTGTCGATCAGCAGCTTCGGCTCGACGGCAATCGGGTTCGCTGGAGCGGGGCTGCTGGCCTCGTTGGCGTCGATCGAGTTCGCGTTCTACTTCGACGCGGTCACGTTCCTCGTCTCTGCGGCCCTGATCCTCTTCGTGGTCGTGCGGCCGATCGAGGTCGAGGAGGACACCAACGTCCGCGTCGTCATCAACGGCCTGCGCGACGGCTTCCGGTACATGGCCAATCTGCCAATCCTGCGCAACAGCTTCCTCAGCGGCGTCCCCGCCTACTTCTCCTTCGGGCTGTGGAATGTGCTGCTGCTGCCGTTCGCGATCACGGCGCTCAACGCCACCGAGTTCGAATACGGGCTGCAGGAAGGCCTGACGTCGGTCGGGTTCGTGGTCGGCAGCCTGTTCATGGCCAAGTACACCGACCGACTGCGCGAAGGCCAGTGGATCGTGATCGGCATGCTTGGCATGGGGGTAATGGGCGTCGCATATGGCCTCGTTTCCTCGATCCCCCTGGCCATCCTGCTCGTGACCGTGTCGGGCTTCCTCAACGCCCCGGCTGCCATCGCTCGTCGCCTGATCCTGCAGCGCAACAGCCCGCGCGAGATGCGTGGTCGCGTGTTCAGCACGTTCGGGGTGCTGCGTGATGTCATCTTCCTGATCGGGATGTTCGCGGCAGGCCTCGCCGACTTCGTCGACATCCGGCTCCTTGTCGTCATCTCCGGCGTGATCCTCATTGGGACCGGCATCTGGACGCAGTTCCTGCCGGGCCTCGGCGAACCTGCCGCCGAATGGCGCCAGGCGATGCAGCGGCTGCGCACCGCGACCGCGGCGCCGGCGATCCCGAGCCGGCCGTTCCTGCCCGACGACCTCGGCACCCTGATCGGCGTCATCCCGGCGTTCGGCGTCCTGGGCGACAACGAGCGGCGCGTGCTGCTCTCGTCGGCACGGATCCGCGAGGTCCCGGCCGGCACGACGGTCGTGGCCGCCGGCGAGAAGGGCGACTCGGCGTTCGCGATCCTGACCGGGCGGGCCGTCGCCGGCACCCCGATCGAAGGTGGCGAGTACCGCGCGCTCTCGACGATGCTCGAGGGCGACGTGTTCGGTGAGATCGCCGCGCTGACCGGCAGCACGCGCACGGCGAACGTCGTTGCCGACGCGGATTCGACGCTGGTCGAGATCCCCGGCCCGGCGCTGCGCTCGCTGATGGCGGTCCCGGAAATCAGCGACATCATCCTGCCGAAGATGACCGAGCGGCTGGCACGGACGACGACCGCCGACCTGCCACGCCTGGCCGGCGTCGACCAGGCCGCCCTGCGCGACCTGCGCAAGGTCCGGCCGTCGAGCGGGCAGACGACACCGGTCACGGGGCCCGAAGGTGTGCTGTAGCTGACAATGCGCGGGTCAGGCGCGGCATCGGACGTCGCGTCGGTCGCCCATAGAGTGATCCCAGTTCGCGAGGACAGCCGAAGGGCAAACAGGGTCAGGAGGTCGACGTGGACAAGAAGATCAGGCTCCCGAGGGAGAACTTCATCGACGACAAGGACGCCGAGAGCCTCGTGTCATTGCCAACCGACGATGACGTCGAAGGCCACGTGGTCCTCGGGAGAAACCAGCCCGACGACTTCACCGTACTGCCATCCCCGCCGAACCTGGGCCTCAACAGATCGCCCGGACACGGCGGCGAGGTTCGCGATTCCGGCAAGGACACGCCCTGACCGAATTCGCGATCTACCACATCACATCGACCCCCGGCCGAGCGACCTCCAGCACCCGGCCCTCGAACCACCGGCGGCTCCCCAGGCCGCCGGTGGTTCGTTTCTGCCGCGGATCGGCCGGGTTCAGCCGGTCACCGGCGTGGCGGTCGCCGCGAGGATGGCCTTGACCTCGAACGGCGTGGCGTCCGGATGGCGCGACCGGATCCGGGCCGCGTACCCGGCGAGGTGCGGAGCCGCGAATGAGTTCCCGGTCGCGCGGATGCGTCCGCCACCGCGCCAGGCCACGTCGACGTCCACGCCGTACGCACCGAATTCCACGGGCGGGGACGGGTTGTAGAACCAGACGGCCGGGTCGGCCACGTCGTGCGCGGCAACCGAGATGACCGATGCAAACAGCGATGGAAAGGACGGCCCGGGGACGTTGTTCGCGGCGCACACGAGGAGCGTGTTGGCGAAGTAGGCGCGGTCGGCGAGCTCGTGGAACAGCGCGGCAAGCGCTTCGCTGCGCGACGACAGGCTGAGGTTGGCAACGCCGATCCCCTGCTCCACGACCCAGTCGATGGCCGCGGCGAAGGCGATCCCCTTCGCCCGGTTGTTCGGGCCGAGCACCCGGACCGAGACGAGCTCGGCGCCGGGGGCGATCGCGTGGACGATGCCCGCGCAGGCGGTGCCGTGCCCGACGACATCGGCAGCCGTCGCGTCGTCGGTCACCGTCGCGTCCTCGTCATCGACCTCGACCAGCATGCTGGAGACGAGACGATCACCGATCGCCGGATGGTCGCGTTCGACACCGGAGTCGATGATCGCGACGCGCACCCCGCTGCCATCCGAGTCGCCGAAGGCCGCCTGACGATCCATGGTCCCGAGGGGCAGTCCGCGTTCGAGGCCGCCGCGGGCGTCGCCCGCGAACGGCTCGCTCCAGGCCGGCAGACCGTCGAGCCCGAGGGTCATCGGTCTGCCCGGCCGGGCCGGGGCCGCTCGGCACGGCGGATGAGCACGTCGAGGAGCTCGGCCAGAAGTGTGACCTGGCCCGGGTCCGCGGCTCGCAGGCGAGCGACGCGGTCGGCAAGCGCCCAGACCGGATCGTCGTCGCCGGCGAGACGCGCGGTGGCGGCAGCGACGAGCTCGTCGATCGCCCCTTCGTCCGACGCGACCGCACCGCCCGCGCCGAGCGCGCGCAACCCGTCCCGCAACAGCGTTGCGGTATCGCGCTCCAGGCGCGTCGCGCGGATGGCGACGGTGGCCTGCCGCGCGAAGACACCGGCCAGCTCCACGTCACGCAGCGCGAAGCCCTCGCCGGAGCGCCGGTCGAGGATCTCCAGCACGCCGAGGCTCGCCTCGTCATCGAGCAGCGGAACGGCCAGGATCGAACGGGGCACATAGCCGGTTTGCTCCGCCGTGCTCGCCCCGAAGCGCGGGTCCGCGGCGACGTCCATGATCGCGATCGGCTGGCCGGTCGAGAACACGTAGCCGGCCACGCCCTCGTGCGGCGCGATCGAGACGCCGACGACCCCCTGGCCCTGCGCACCCGCCGCAACGCGGAACACGAGCCGGTCGGTGGCCGCGTCGTACAGGGCGATCGACGCCGCCTCCGCATCGAACAGCACGACCGTCGCCTCGACGATCGATCGCAGCACCGCCGCCCCACCCGGCGGTTCGAGGCGACCGGCCGCCTCGGCGCGCGCGGCGATTGCGGCGAGGAGCTCGAGTGACGCCGGCGAGGGTTGGCTTGGCTCCGTCACCGCGACACGGCACTGGCGAGCCGGCCCGGGTCGGGGATGACCAGCTCGTTGCCCTCGAACCGGAGCAGGTCCTCCTGGACGAAGTCGGCCAGCATCCGGTTCACCGACTGGCGCGAGCCACCGATCATCCCGGCCAGCTCGGACTGGGTGTACGGCCAGATCAGGCGGATCGGCTGGGGCGCGTCATCGGATCGCGCCCGCCCTTCGAGGATGTCCTCGGCGCCGCCCATGCGCAGCAGATGGCGCGCGAGGCGGCCAGGCAGGTCGAGGAAATGCAGGTCGGCGATCTGCCCGGTGAGCCGGCGGATCTCGCCGGTCAAGGCGGCGAACATGGCCCGCCGCAGCGCGGGTTCGGCATCGACCAGGCGATCGAACGCATCGCGCCGGAGGACGAGCGTCTCGGCGGCACGGACGGCGATCGCCGAAGCGGACCGCGGCTGCCCGTCGAGCAGCGCCAGCTCACCAAAGAACCCACCACGCCCGACGGTCGTGAGGATGACCGGCTCGGCGCCTTCCTCCGACGGCAGCACGATCTTGATCTCGCCGCTCGTCACGACGAACAAGGCGTCGCCTGGATCCTCGACGTGGAAGACGACTTCCCCGCGCCGGAACCTGCGGCCGCGCATGGCATCGGCGCACAGCGTCAGCGTCGCGTCGTCGAGTCCCGCGAACAACGGAGACGAGTGCAGCGCCTCGCGCGCGAGGGCCGTGTCGGAAACGGGACTGACCATTCCATGCATCGTACGCGCTGGGACCGGACGCGTGATCGCTAGACTCGAAGGGCATGGAAGTGGTCGTCTGCCCGAACTGCGGCGAAGAGAACCCGGCCAAGTTCCGGCTGTGCGGGTTCTGCGGGACGGCGCTGGCTCCTGCCCTGCCCCCGCAGGAGGTCCGCAAGACGGTCACGATCGTCTTCTCCGACCTCAAGGGTTCAACCAACCTCGGCGAGGCGCTCGACCCCGAATCGCTGCGCGAGGTGATGACCCGCTACTTCGACGCGATGCGGGCCGTCCTCGAACTCCACGGCGGCACGATCGAGAAGTTCATCGGCGACGCGGTGATGGCCGTGTTCGGACTGCCCAAGCTGCACGAGGACGATGCGTTGCGCGCCGTCCGCGCCGCGCACGGCATGCAGAGCGCCCTGGTCGAGTTGAACAAGGAGCTACTCGCCACCTACGGGGTGGAGCTGACCAACCGGACCGGGGTCAACACGGGCGAAGTCGTCGCCGGCGACCCGACCACCGGCCAGCGGCTGGTCACGGGCGACGCCGTCAACACCGCTGCCCGGCTCGAGCAGGCCGCGCCCGCCAACGAGATCCTCATCGGCCAGCTGACCCACGCGCTGGTCCACGGGTTCGTCGATGTCGAACCGGTCGAGCCACTGGAGCTCAAGGGCAAGGCCGAGCGGGTGGCAGCGTACCGCCTCATCGACGTCAGCGCGGCAACCGAGCGGCGGCGCGATGAATCACCGCTCGTTGGCCGCGAACGCGAGCTGGCGATCCTGGAGGAAACGCTCGCCGACGCCTACGTCACGCAACGCTGCCGGCTGGTGACGGTGGTGGGCGAGCCCGGCGTCGGCAAGTCGCGGCTGATCCACGAGTTCCTCGAGGAGCACGCGGCGGATGCGGTGACCCTGCGCGGACGCTGCCTCGCATACGGCGATGCCATCACCTTCTGGCCCGTTGCGGAGGCGGTCCGGATGGCCGCCGAGATCGCTGATGAGGACTCCGCGGAGACCGCCCGGCAGCGGATCCTTGACCTGCTCGATCCGGACGATGCCGAGCGCGAGCAGGTGGCCGACCGGGTCGCTGCGGCGATCGGCCTGACGCCGGCGCAGATGCCCGTGGCCGAGCTGTTCTACGGGATCCGCCGGCTGTTCGAAACGCTCGCGACCGACCAGCCGCTGATCGTCCTGTTCGACGACATCCACGATGCCGCTCCGACGTTCCTCGATCTCATCGAGCATCTGCTCGAATCCAGCCAGCGAGTGCCGATCGTGCTGGTCTGCTCGGCTCGCCACGAGCTGCTGGAGGAGCATCCCGACTGGGACCAGCGCGCGGGGACGGCGACGATCACGCTGGAGCCCCTGACCGCCGCGGATGCGGAGCTGTTCATCGACCGCCTGCTCGGCGAGACGGCGCTGCCTGATGAGGCGCGACGCCGCATCGTCGAAGCCGCCGAAGGCAACCCGCTGTACGTCGAGCAGATGGTGGGGATGCTTGCGGACGAGCGCGTGTCGGCCGTATCCGACATGGCCGAGTTCGTGGTTCCGCCATCCATCCAGGCGCTGATCGCAGCCCGTCTCGATCTGCTCAGCCGCGAGGAACGGGCCGTCGTCGAGCCCGCGTCGGTGATCGGGCTCGTGTTCGCCGAGGCCGCCGTCCAGGAGCTCGTTCCGGATCCGCTGAAGCCGTCGCTAGCAGTCCATCTGGCGATGTTGAATCGGAAACAGTTCGTGCGACCGGCCGATCTGGGCATGGCCGCCGACGACATCGACGCCTACCGGTTCCACCACATCCTCATCCGCGACACGGCCTACAACGCGCTGCTGAAACGGGCGAGGGCTACGCTCCACGAGCGGTTCGTCGCGTGGGCCGAGCAGGTGAATCGCGAGCGCGACCGCGAGCAGGAGTTCGAGGAGATCCTCGGCTACCACCTCGAACAGGCGTACCGCTACCGGACCGAGCTCGGGCCGATCGATTCCGAGGGCCGCGACATCGGGATCCGCGCATCGCAGCGCCTCGGCGCGGCCGGTCGTCGCGCGTTCGCTCGCGGCGACCTGCCCGCGGCCACGAATCTCCTTGGCCGGGCGGCCGCACTGCGCGCGCCCGACGACGCAGAGCGGATTGAGCTGCTCGGCGACCTGGGCGAGGCCCAGCTCGAGCGAGGGACGTTCAGCGAGGCAGAGGCAACGCTCGAGGAAGCCATCGAAGCGGCACGCCGCATCGGCAACGCCCGTCTCGAGGCGCGGGCGCGGATTCCGCGACTCGCGCTCGATCTCTACGAGGGCCGAGCGGGGACCCTGGACGAAGCCGTGGCCACGGCTAAAGGTGCGATCGAGACCTTCGAGGAGGCAGGCGATCAGGCGGGAATCGCGCGGGCCTGGCGGCTGATCTTCTTCGTGCACGGGACCCGCGGCGAGTACGACGATGCCGCGACGGCGGCCGAGCAGACCATCGAGCATGCGCGCATGGCGGGCGACGCCCGCCTGGGCGCGAGGGGTGCGGCGGGCTATGCGAATGTCGCCCTGAGCGGGTCCCTTCCCACCTCGGTGCTCATTGGACGCTGCGAGCAACTCATGAGCGACACGGCGGGTGACCGCAAGAGCCAGGCCGTGATCGCCGGCGTCCTCGCCCAGCTCTACGCGATGCAGGCCGACTTCGCGCGCGGCCGCGACCTCTCGGAGCGACAGCGTCACATGCTGCAGGAGCTCGGTCCGAGCGTCATCGCCTCGTGCACCTCCATCGAGGGCGCCCGGGTCGAGCTGCTGGCCGGTGACCTCGAAGCGGCCGAGGCTGCTCTGCGCGCCGACGATGTGGCCCTCGCCGGGCTCGGCGAGCAGTACTTCCGATCGACCATCGTGGCCATGCTCGCCGGAGTCCTCGCTAGTCGCGGGCTCACGGCCGAAGCGGAGAGCGCGCTGACCACCGCGCGCGAGCTCTCGGACGACGACGACTTTGCCTCACAGGTCCTGATCCGGATCGCGCAGTCGCGACTGCTGGCGGCAGCCGGCCGGACCGATGAGGCGGTGGCCGAGGCCGAATCCGCCGTCGAGATCGCCGGGAGCAGCGCGGACATCGACCTGCTCGGTGATGCGAAGGTCGAACTCGGCGAAGCGCTCGCCCGGACGGACCATCCCGGATCGGCAGGGCCTCCCTGGCGGGAGGCCCTGGCGCTATTCGAGCAGAAGGAGAACCGCGTCTCGGCCGAACGGGTCGCAGCCCGCCTCGCCGAGCTGGCGAGCGCCGGGGCCGGGACCCGCGCCGGGCGTCAGTAGGCCTTCGTCTTCCCGTTCGTCAGCGTCCGGAACACGATCGTGGTCGTGTTGTTCTTGTTGCTGACTGTGTAGGACACGATGCAGTCGACGGTCAGGCTCGCGGAGCACTTGTTGGCCGGCGTGTTCGGGATCGTCACGACCTTGCCGCCGTCCTCCTCATGGACGACACCGCCCTTGCTGCCGCCGCCCAGGCCGACGATATCGAGTTGCCATTCGAGGTACGGCGTCACGTCCGCGCCGTCGTTTGCGTTGAGAGCCACTTCCTGGCCGATGCAGCCGGCGTTCGGGCAACCCGTCGGGCCATTCGTTTCGAAGATGCCGATGAACCCCGTGACCGTTGAGCCGGGGCCTGCCGCGACGGAGGTCGTCATCGGGTCATCGATCACGCCACCCAAGCCCTTCGTCGACAGCTTGAAATCGCCCTCGATCAGCCCGGCGTTGGCGTCTGAGCTGGTCTCGAGGATCTCGATCGGCGAGATCGCGATGAACGTGTTTCGGTTGGCACCAACGTCGCCACCGACATTCTCGGCAACGGTGAACGATGCCCAGATCGATGTCAGGGGAACCGCCGCGTCGGCGCTCATCGTGAAGGTGACCTTGACGGTCTCACCGGCGACGAAGTTGCCAAGATCGCAGCTGAAGGATGTGGCTGTGAATGTCTCCGGGCAGTTCTGGCCCTCGACGTCGACGCCGATGATGCTGACACCATCGGGAAGGCTGCCGCTTGGCGCGGCTGGCCACGACGCGGCCGCGTCACCGATCGCGAGCATCGAGTGCGTCAGCGTCTGCGAGCCACGGTTCTCGGCAAAGACATCGAAGACGAAGTCGCCGCCGGTCGTCGCCGGGCTCAGGTGCAATGTGCCCGCGCCGGGCACGCTGGCTGGGGCATCACCGAAATAGACGTTCCGGCTGTCCGACGGCGGCGTCGGGGTCGGCGTCGGGGTCGGCGTCGGTGTCGGCGTTGGAGTCGGTGTCGGCGATGGCTTGGGCTTCGGGGCGGCCGGTGCCGCAGGAGCGCCGCCTTGCTGACCGGGAGCTGCCAGGGTCGAGCCGGCCATCAGGCCGACGATGAGGACGACCGCCGTCAGAGCGGCGACGACCGCCCTTGGGGCATGAGAACGAAACACGAATGCCTCCTGGGGCACGAGCCCGGCCTTATAAGAGATGCGCGCTGTACGTCGTGACCGGAACCAGGATCGGGCTCAGAGACCCCTTTCCCCTCTGGTACCAGGACGATCGTACCGGTTCGAGAAGGGTACGGCGCGGCGGTCGAGTGTCAAGTACGGGGTGTGACGGTGGTGCAGTCGCGCACCGGACAGTTTCGCTGTCAGGCCCGCGGCACCGGGCGCATGGGGTACACGCCCACCACGATCGGGGTCCGCGGGTCGAGCGAGAGTTCGTAGCCCACCTCGCCGCCGCGGACAAGCTCGCCGAGGAGCCGGCATTCCCGCTCCGGGAGCCCGACGTACACGCGTGCCTCGTCGATCGGGAGCGGGCTCACCTCGTCTTCAGCCCCGTTGATGCCGAACCGCCGGCGCAGCTCGTGCATCGGCACGTACGGCCGGCTCTTGATGAAGCGCCGCAACTGGGGCGCCGTGCAGCCGGCGCGTGCGGCACCGTTCGCATCGCCGATCTCGTGCGGGTAGGAGCCATGCCCGTTCCCGTTCTGACGGACATCCACCGGGGCGACGGCCTGGAACTCGGGCGGGCGCTCCTCGATCGCCGGGCGCTCGTCGACGGCCGGCCCTGATCGCTGCGTCTCGGGTTGGGAATCGACCTGGGCAGGGCTTCGCGGGGCGTCCTGTCCCCGGCCGTGCGCGTGGCGCGAACGACCGCGATGCCGCCGGCTCATCGACGGGCGGACCGGGGTTGGGCGCCCCGGGTTCGTGCGGCGCCGGTGCGGCGCCGTGAGTTCGAAATCATGGTTTCTCTGGGCCAAGCTGACGCTTCGCTCGGAGGCGTCCTTCGACCGATCATACCGCAGGCTCCGGGACTCGACGTCCGTCAGCCTCCGTAGTTCGCGGGTCGTAGGCGAACTCGAGCCGCCATACGGGACGGTCGCCGGCGGTGCCGAGGAGACGCCGGCCCCAGGTCGATCGAGTGGCCCGGACCTCGTCGCGATCGACACGATGGCTGCCCGTCAGGTGAAGGCCTGCGGTGCGGAGTCCGGCTGCCACGTCGGCGAGCGTCGCGAGCTCCAGGGCGCCGATGCCGCCCACGCCGTCGGCGGGGGTGACCGAGACCGTTGCCGTGACCCGGGCACCCGGACGCAAGAGTGCGCCGATGCCTCGCGCAACGCGCTCGTCCCGGCCGAGAACGCCACGCAGCAGCGAACCCCATGGGAACAGGATCCGGATCTCGTCGGCGAGGCCGATCAACTCGGCGGGAGGTGTCTCGGCAGCCGCCACGACGAACAGGAGGTTGGCGCGGCCACCGCGGGCGGTCGCCCTCGCAGCACGGCGCGATGTCTCGGTCATCGACGCCGCGTCGGCGTCCATACCGATGACGAGTGTGGTCGGTTGGGCTTCGGCCAGCGCGAGCGCCGCGCGACCGTCACCCGTACCGAGATCGATGATCACCCGCTCGTGGCGGGCAACCAGCCTGGCGACTTACCCGACGTCGACCTCGACGAGGCGACGTCCAACGACCGTACGCATGGTCGAATCTTACCCTGAGACCACGGCGAGCTCGCGCGGAGCCTCGTTGAGCGAATCGGGGCCACTGGGTCCGCACACCACGATGTCCTCGATCCGCGCGCCGTACTGACCCTCGATGTAGATGCCGGGCTCGATGCTGAAGGCGTTCCCGACGACAAGCGGCTCAGCGTTTCCGGCGACGAGATACGGGTCCTCGTGCGCCTCGAGCCCGATCCCGTGACCCGTGCGGTGGATGAACTGCTCGCCGTACCCCTCCGCCGCGATCCGATCCCGAGCAATCGTATCCAGCGCCTCGGCGGCGAGGCCCGGCCGGACGGCGGCCGTCGCGGCTTCCTGGGCTCCGTGGAGGACCCCGAACAGGTGGCGGTACCGTTCGTCTGGCTCCTTCGCGGGATCGCCCCCGGTCACCCACAGCGTGCGCGTGATGTCCGAGCCGTACCCGTCCAGCGTGCCGCCGATGTCGAGGACGATCGGTTCGCCCGCCTGGATCACGCGATCGGACGCGTCGTGATGCGGCGAGGCGGAGTTGGGCCCGGACGCAACGATCGCAAACGACGCCTCATCGTGGCCCTCGGCAAGGAGGCGCTCGCGAACCTCGCGGGCGACGTCGGCCTCGGTACGGCCGACCAGCCGTCCGCCGGCGATCGCCGCGACGACGCGGTCCGCGGCGTGCGCGGCAAGTCGAAGCAGCGCGATCTCATCGGCATCCTTGACCGCGCGCAGCTGCCCGAGCAACGACGATGCCAACCCGAACGCGAACGCGTCCACGCGGTCGTCCTCGGCGAGGTGCGCCTGGAACGCCAGCAGGTGCGTCGCCCACAGCCGATCGGAGACGGCGAACTGCGCCTCCCGGTCCGCCGACCCGCGTACCCCGGCCAGGACCAGCGCATATGGATCCTCGGTTTCCTCCCAGGTCCTGACCGCCAGCGGGGTGCGCATGCCCGCCTCAGCGGCCGCCCGCTCGAGGCGGGGCACGACGATGAACGGATCCGCTTCCCTCGCGACGACGAGCAACGTCAGCCGTTCGAGCGGCAGCGCTCGGTACCCGGTGAGGTACTCCAGATCGGGACCGACCCCGACAAGCACTGCTTCGAAGCCGCGGTCGTCGATCAAGCCCGCGAGACGATCGAGCCGGTCGCGAAAGCGCGCAGCAGGTATTTCGGGTCGGGCGGCTGGCATGTGGCTCATCGGCCGGCTCCGGTCGCCGCCGGCGCGGCGAGCCATGCGCCGAGCGTTGCCGGCCCGTCCTCGAACAGCTTCCGGTAGGCGTAGACCCGATCCGCGCCGGCGGACAGGGCGCGCTTGCGCAATTCGTGATCGTCGTGCTGGCCGACGGCCAGGACCGCGAGGCCGGCCGCGCGGCCCGCCTCGATCGCCTCGACGCCGTCGTAGGCGCGCGCGGTCAGATCCACGACGACGCGATCGACCTCGGCCAGGGCGGTGCGCAGCGCCGCCAGCGAGCGCACGGGCCGTGGTTCGGCGCCGGCCGTCCGGAGTGCATCGGAGATGCGCGTCGACCAGATCAAGTCGTCGGCGAGGACCGCGACCCGCACCTCAGTCGAGCTGCGCGGCGAGATGGTGGAACACGTCGCGCGCGGTGACAACCCCCGTCGGCCGGCCGGCGTCGACGATGGGGATGTGGCGGAAGTCCCCGACCGCCATCTTGTGGATCGCCACGGCGATCGGCTCGTCGTGGCGGAGCACGACCGGGTCGGGAGTCATGAAGTCGCGCACGCTCAACGCGTCCAGGGCCTTGCCTGCGACCTTCACGACCGCGTCGCGGTCCGTGAAGATTCCGACGAGCCGGTCCCCCGACACCACGAGCAGGCAGTCGACCTGGTTGCGCAGCATGAGGTCGATGGCCTCGATGATCGGCGTTTCGGGGGCGACCGTCATCGGCGGCGGTGCCCCGAGCCGATCGAGATGCTCACCGAGCAGCTGGCCCTGGAACGCGGGCGCCTGCTGGGGGACGTCGACACCGAAGATGTCGGCGCCGCAGTTCTCGCAGATGTCGGCTCCGGTCAGGTTCTCGTACCCGCAACCCGGACAGGCCTTGGCGCCCACGGTCCCTCCTTACTCGACGGTCCAGGTCTCTCCGCTGGCCAGGGCGTGGGCAAGGTCGCCCTTGCCGCTGCGTGCGACGGCCGCCTCGATCTGCCCGGACAGCAGCTCGTCGTGGGTCGGCCGCGGGACGGCGCGGAAGACGCCGACCGGCACCGGAAAGTCGGGCCACTGCATGCGCGACAGCATCAGGGCGAGGTAGGGGTCCTCGGCCCCCTCGTCGTGGACGAGCAGGTCGGCCTCGGTGATGCCGTGCTCGCCGATCGTCACGACCTCCGGGCGCAGGCCGTTGAGGCGGATGCCCTTGTCCCGCTCGCGGCCGAAGATCAACGGTTTGCCGTGCTCGAGCACGATCATCCGATCCTCGCGGACGTCGCGCTCGGTGAACTCACGCCACGCGCCGTCGTTGAAGATGTTGCAGTTCTGGAGCACCTCGACGAACGCGGAGCCCTTGTGGAAGCCGGCCCGGTTGAGGGTCGCCTGGAGGTGCTCGGTGTGGGTGTCGACGGAACGGGCGACGAAGCTCGCCTCGGCGGCCAGCGCGATCGTCAGCGGCACGATCGGCGTGTCGACGGTGCCCGCCGGGGTCGACTTGGTCCTCTTGCCGAACTCGGACGTCGGCGACGCCTGGCCCTTCGTCAGCCCGTAGATGCGGTTGTTGAACATGACCAGCTTGATGTCGACGTTGCGGCGCATCGAGTGGAGCACGTGGTTGCCCCCGATCGACAGCGCGTCGCCGTCACCGGTGATGACCCAGACCATGAGGTCGGGGCGGGCTGCCTTGAGGCCCGTGGCCAGCGTCGGTGCGCGGCCGTGGATCGAGTGAAAGCCGTAGGTGTTCATGTAGTACGGCAGCCGGCCGGAGCAGCCGATGCCGGAGATGAAGACGATGTTCTCCTTCGGGTAGCCGAAGTCGGGCATCACCTTCTGGGTCTGGGCGAGGATCGAGTAGTCGCCGCACCCCGGGCACCAGCGCACCTCCTGGTCGGACACGAAGTCCTTCCGGGAGAGCTGGATGACCGC
>DASTYU010000243.1:0-3854 GCA_035764655.1 Candidatus Limnocylindrales bacterium | reverse complement strand
ATCCGGCCCCGCTCGTGATTGATGTCGATGACCTCGGCCTCGACCTCGTCACCGAGCTTGTAGCCGGCCTCGGGGTTGTTGACCTTGTTCCACGAGAGCTCGCTCTTGTGACCGAGGCCGTCGATGCCGCCCAGGTCGATGAAGACGCCGAACGGAGCGATCGAGCGGACCGTCCCGCTGACCTTCTGGCCGACCTGCAGGCTGCTGAACAGCTCGTCCCGCTTCTCGCGGCGCTCCTCGTAGAGGGCGACCTTCTCCGAGAGGATAAGGCGGTTCGCCTTGCGGTTGACCTCGAGGATCTTGAGGCGGAGCTTGCGCCCGACGAAGGGCTGGAGCTTCTCGGCGATCTCCTGGGCCGCGTCACGCGGCTGGTCGTTCTGCGGGCGGCGAGGGAAGTCGACGATCTGGCTGATCGGCACGAACCCGCGGATCCCGCAATCGACGATGAGGCCGCCCTTGTTGTGGTCGATGACCGGCGCCTCGATGATGACGCCCGCCTCGAACTGCTCCTGCATCGAGCGCCACTTGCGCTCGAGACCCGCCCGGCGCAGCGAAAGGACGGCATGGCCCTCCGGCGACTCGGGTTGCAGCACGTAGACCAGGACGGTGTCGCCGATGTTCAGCTGCGGCTGGGTCTCGGCATGGCGGCCGTACAGCTCGCGGTTGCTGACGACACCCTCCGACTTCGCGCCGATGTCGACAATGATCTCGTCCTTGTCGATCCGGACGACGTTGCCCTCGACGACGTCACCGTGCTTGAAGCTCTTGATGTCCTCGGTCTGCTCGGCGAGGAGCTCCTCCATCGTCGTCGGCTCGGGACCGAGGTCGCGCGGCGGCGCGGGCGGCGCCTCCTCGACTGCGGCCGGAGCTTCGGTCTCGGTGGTCGAGTCCGTCGCCTCCGCGACGTCGGTCGTCGGTTCGGTTTCTTCGGGCGCGGCGGCTTCGGGCGCGGCGGCTTCGGGCGCGGCGGCTTCGGGCGCAACCTCTGCCGGCGTGGCTTCCTCGGGGGTTGCGGTCGCGTCGGCGGGCTCGGCGTCCTCAACGGGCGCGGCCACGGCCTCGAGGCGGGCGCCGTTCACGTCGGCATCTGCTGACGCGGCTACATCGGCGGTCTCGACGGCTTCGGCGGTCTCGGACGCGGCCTGGGTCGCGTCGTCGGTGGTGGCGGGCTCGTCGGCGACGGCTACCGCCGCCGCGGTCTGTTCGGGCGCCTCGTCGGATGCGGAGGCTGTTGCCTCCGGCTGCGGCGCTGTCCCGCCCTGCTCTTCTTCGGTCAAGTTCTGGTCACTCCTGGTCCATCGTGCTCCCGGGAATCACGAACGGCCTGAGCGACTCAGGCCGTCATCGGTGCCGATCAAGTGGTCCGTGGTCCCGTTGTTCCCGCGGTCCGCTCCTTCGTGCTCGAATGGCCAGAGGATCGCTCGTTCAGCTGTCCTGCCTCTCGGGGCCGGGAGAGTCTAGCACATGCGTTCACGCGGCTACAATCGCCGCCGTGCCCGAGCTGCCCGACCTCACGGTCGTCGCCGAAGCCCTCCATGCCGCGCTCCGCGGCCGTCCGGTGCGCACCGCCGAAGCCCCGGGTCCACTGGCCGTCCGGGGCACGCCCGCGGAGCTCGCCGCGCTCGTCGGCCAGCGCGTGGAGCGGATCGCTCGACGGGGCAAGTTCCTGCTGGTCGACCTCGAGCACGACCGCGTCGTCGTCAACCCGATGCTCACCGGGCGCTTCCAGCTGGCGGCGCCCCGCGACAAGGTGCCGACGAAAACGGCCGTCGTGCTGGGCTTCGGGGAGCGTGACGCCGGGCCGCCCGATGCCGCGCCGTGGACCGCTGGCGCCGAATGGCTGCCCGCCGATCACGCGACTCCAGTGGTTCGGTACCGTGACCCGACGCAGATGGGCAAGGTCTACCTGCTGCCTGCCGGCGTGGAGCGGCTTGTCGCGGGATACGACGCGTCGCAGGGACCCGACGCCGACGACCCGGCACTCACCCTCGACGTCTGGCGCGAGCGCATCCGCCGGCACCACGGCGAGCTGAAGAACCTGTTGCGCAACCAGGAGTTCGTCGCGGGGGTCGGCAACGCCTATTCGGACGAGATCCTGCACGCCGCCCGCCTGCTCCCGTTCCGCAAGCGGTCAACGCTCGCGAGCGAGGAAGTGGATGCCCTGTACGACGCGACGCGAACCACGCTATCGAGCGCGATCGACGTGCTCCGCGAGCGCGTTCCGCCCACCTTCGAGAAGCAGGTCCGCGACTTCCTTGCCGTCCACGACAAGGGCGGGCAACCATGCCCGCGCTGCGGCACGCGAATCACCGAGGTCAAGGCCGGTGGTTTCATCACGTCGTACTGCCGCGGCTGCCAGCGCTGAAATCATGACGCGCGCGTGTGTGCGCGCGAGCGCGAGAGTCAGCGTCCGGTGGCCTCGGGTGGGATCTTGACCACCTCCCCTACCGGGATCCGGGCGGGATCGTCAATGTCGTTGAGCTCCAACAGCCTGCTGACGGTCGTTTCGAAGCGCGCCGCGACCTTGATCAGGGTGTCCCCGCGCTTCATCGTGTAGGTCCGCATCGGCGGGGTGGGAGTGGGCGCCGGCGTCGCGGACGCCGGCGCGACGCTGGGCGTCGGCGTCGGCGCCGGCGTTGGCTCGGGCGTTGGTGACGGCGCGACGGCCAGGACCGAGGCTTCGGGTGACGGCGTCGATGCCACCGCCGCGACGCCACCTTCGCCGGAGTCGCCGAACCGGGCCAGTGCGATCGCGGCAAAGGCCACGAGCATGAGCCCCCCGAGCGCGAGCTGGCCCGCCGGGCGATCCCTCGCCGCCGCGGGCAAGGTGACGCTCATCCGGCCGTGGTCCAGGACGACGGGCGCCATTCGTGGATACGGCCAGCGCGGCGCGGCCTTCGACGCGCCCTCCTCCGCCTCGGTGCGACCGAGCGCCGTCGTATAGGCCGGGCAGACGCGGTGCTCGGCGGTCAGGCAGAGCCGCTTCTGCTTCTCGAGCGCCAGGGGGACGTCTGCGCCCAGGGCGAGGCAGCGATGCTCCTTCACGGGCGAGGCACTGCGCCATCCACTGTCGGCGAGCAGGAAGGGACAGATGTCGTGACGCCTGGAGGTTGACGGGCGATCCGAGCGCGGGTCGCCCGCGACCTGGGTCATGGGAGACAGGATAGCGACCGCGAGATGGGTCGGGCGCACGTTGCTCGCGTCGTCACGCTCGCGACCTGCCCCGGACACGCAAAAATCCCGGCGACGACCTATTTTCCCGAAAGGCTGCCCTCTCAGTATCTTCGGCGCTGGAGAGCTTAACTTCCGTGTTCGGGATGGGAACGGGTGTGGCCTCTCCGCTAGAGTCACCGGGATTCGTTGCGGCTGGACGTGGTTCGGCAGCGGCTCTCCGCGCAGCTCGCGCGAGGCGAGCCGGACACGGGGGCGCCGATGGAGATCTTCGAAATCGCGGGTTGAGTTGTCCGCGGAAATATCGCGCGACCCTCAGCCGCTGACCCCTGGTCAGTTGCTGAAGAGGTCAAGCCCTCGACCGTTAGTACCGCTCAGCTTCATCCGTCACCGGACTTCCACATGCGGCCTATCAAACAGGTGGTCTCCCTGCGGTCTTACCCGGTTGACCCGGTGGGGAACCTCATCTCGAGGCGAGCTTCGCACTTAGATGCTTTCAGCGCTTATCCCGACCGAACATAGCTACCCAGCGGTGCCCCTGGCGGGACAACTGGCACACCAGCGGTTCGTTCACTCCGGTCCTCTCGTACTAGGAGCAACTCCTCTCAAGTTCCCTACGCCCACGGCGGATAGAGACCGAACTGTCTCACGACGTTCTGAACCCAGCTCGCGTGCCGCTTTAA
>DASTYU010000242.1:0-13465 GCA_035764655.1 Candidatus Limnocylindrales bacterium | reverse complement strand
CGCGTCGGATGCGCCTGGTCCTCTCGCCGGGCGCCGAGCCTGCCATCGGCGCCGGCTGGGTGGAAGGGTTCCTGCGCGACAGCGGCACGATCCTGCTTCACGACCGGGACCTGTTCGACACGATCGACCACTGGGTCACCGAGATGGCGCAGGATGCCTTCGACAACGTCCTGCCGCTGCTGCGCCGGACGATCGCGACGTTCAGCGTCCCGGAGCGCCGGTCGATCGGCGAACGGATCCTGGCCGGCCGCCGTGAGCGCGGAAGCACGGCCGCCGCCGGCATCGACGAGGCCCGCGCGGACCTGGTCATGCCGATCCTGGCGAGGATCCTCGGCGTCGAAAGGGCAGGGGAGTGACCGACGAGCGGGTCCGGCGCTGGCGCCTGGCCCTGGGCGGTGGCGACGCCGACGGGACCGGCTTGGCGCTGACCGGCGACGACCTGAAGCGCGACCAGGCCCTTGAACGCCTGTACGACGCGGAACGGTCGGCGAGCCTCGGCGCATCTTCGCCCCAGGTTGTCCGCTGGCTGGGGGACATCAGGACGTACTTCCCGTCGTCGGTCGTATCGGTCATGCAGCAGGACGCGCTCGAGCGGCTGAACCTGCGTCGCATGCTCCTCGAACCGGAGCTGCTGGCGAGCATCCAGCCTGACCTGAACCTTGCCACGGAGCTGATCGCGCTGGGCGGCGTCATGCCGGACGAAACGCGAGCCACCGCGCGAGACATCGTGCGCGAGGTCGTCGAGGACATCCAGCGCCGCCTGCAGAGCCCGCTCCAGCAGGCGATCGCCGGCGCCCTCAACCGGGCGGCAGTGACCCGCCGGCCGCGCCACCACGACATCGACTGGGACCGCACGATCCGGCGCAACCTGCGCCACTACCAGCCCGACCACAGGACCATCATCCCGGAGACCCTCCTCGGGCACGCCCGTCGGTCGAATGCGCTGCGCGACGTGGTGATCGCGGTCGACCAGTCGGGCTCGATGGCGGCGTCGGTGGTCTACTCGTCCGTGTTCGCTGCGGTGATGGCGTCCCTCCGGTCCGTGGAGACGAAGCTCGTCGTCTTCGACACCTCGGTCGTTGACCTGACCGACCTCCTCGAGGACCCGGTCGAGGTCCTGTTCTCGACGCAGCTCGGCGGGGGAACGGACATCAACCGGGCGGTCGGCTACTGCCAGACCCTCGTCACGCGCCCCGCCGACACGATCTTCGTGCTGATCAGCGACCTGTTCGAGGGCGGCGTGGAGCAGGAGCTGATCGCCCGCGTCTCGCAGCTCCTCGCATCAGGCGTGACCGTGATCGTGCTCCTGGCGCTGTCCGACAAGGGCGCTCCGGCGTTCGACCACGACCTCGCGGCCAAGCTCGCGGCACTGGGCGCACCCGCCTTCGCCTGCACGCCGGACCACTTCCCGGGCCTCATGGCCACAGCCATCGAGAAGCGCGACGTCGGCCGCTGGGCCGCCGAGCAGGGGATCGCCCTGGAGCGCCCGAGGGACGCCTGAGAACCGATCGGTTCCTGCTACGCCTCCGGTGGGCTGGCCAGCCTTGAAGGCGCGGGATGATGGAGTGCCCACGCCCACGGGCGGCGGACTGAGCGACTCGGTGCGTCGATGCCGAGCAGCGCCGGGATGGTCACGAAGCGGAACCCGCGCGCCCGGTAGCCCGCGATGATCTTGGGCAGGATGCGCGGCGTGGCCTTTGGCCCGCAATGCAGCACGACGATCGAGCCCTTGCGGCCGCTGAGGGCCGCCTTGATCATTGCGCGTTCGCTGGCCCGGCGGCTGGTGTCCTTGGCGGTGGTATCCCACATCAGCAGCGTCGGGAAACCGGCTTCGGCGGCCTGCTTGATCGTTCGCTTGTCGTATGCGCCGAACGGCGGGCGCATGACGCGAACCATCGGGACGCCCGTGACTTGCTCGACGATCCGGCGATCTCGGTTGATCTCCTTGTAGATGGCCGCACTGGACAGCTCCGTCAGATCACGATGGTTCGTCGTGTGGTTGCCGATCGGGAACCCGAGCTGCGCCACGCGACGCCAGAAAGCGGGGGACCGGCGGACGTACATCGCGTTGGGCAGGAACGTGGCCGGCACCTCGTGCGCCACGAGGGTCTCGAGGATCTTCTGACATCGCGGCGTGCTCCACCCGTCATCGAACGTCAGCGCGACGACCTTCTCGTCGCGCGGTCCGTGGCTGACGACGGCAGGGTCGGCGGCCGCGACGCCACCCGCCCCGAATGCCAACACGAGGAGCACTGCTGCGGCGATCGGGCGGAGGAGGAACCGCATGGGTCAGTCTCAGGAAGCGTGGATTGAGTGACGGGCCCGAAGTCAAACCGGCGAAGACCCCCCACGTCAACGCGCCAACTGAACCTACACCAACGGTACTCTTGGCGACCCGTCACTGCTCGGCGCGGCTGCGGCGCGCGACGAGGCAACCGATGCTAGGCGCGCGAGAAGTCCGCCGTGGAGGGGATCTCGGAGGGCGGAGCCCCGACGACGACCACGATCACCTTCCGATCGGTGAGTTCGACAGCCCGTGGATCACCCTCGCAGGACCAGCGGCGTTCGCATGACGGTTCCCTTCCAGCCTGCCCCTGCGTTCCGCATCCTACGCCGACCGTCAAAGCGCCCAAGCACGCGTGAAGGACCTGCGCGGCTCGAGTACGCTCAGGGCGCCATGTCGAACCTCGAAGCCTTGCTCCAATCGATGGGCGTGACCGCCGACAGCGGCCTGGGCCAGTGGATGGTCGACCGCGGCATGGCGCTGGCCGACGAGGAAACGATGAGCCAGGCCATCCACGAGGTGTACTGCGGGATCGCGGCCGACCACCCGGTGCCCAACGCAAAGGACCACGCCCAGGCGCTGGCGTTGATCGCCTCGCTCCAGAAGCAGGTCGAGGGCCACCCGCCGGCCTGAGTGCCGCTCTCAGCCGGCGTTCGCGAAGGTCGCTCTGCCGCGAGGTCGGTAGGTCAGGAGCGTCACGCCGGATGGCACCGACCGCGAATCGACCAGTTCGAGGTTGTGCGTCTGGCCGCGCTCCGGGAAAAGCCGCAGGCCGTCGCCCACGATGACCGGGTAGAGCCGCAGGTTCAGCTCGTCGACGAGATCGCGCTCGAGCAGCCAGCGCAGCAGCTCGCCGCTGCCGTGGACCTGGAGCTCCCGGCCGGGCCCCGCCTTGAGCTCGCGAATGGCTGCCTCGAGGTCACCCGTGATGACGTGGGTGTTCTGCCACGTCGGGTCCTGCAGCGTCGTCGAGGGCACGTACTTGGGTAGCACGTTGATCCCGTGGGAGACCGGATCGCCCGAGTCGTGATGCGGCCAGTAGGGCTCCCAGATCTCCCAGGTCTTGCGCCCGAGCAGCAACGCGTCCGCGCGCTCGAACCACGCCTGCAGGTACTGCCACCCCTCCTCATCGGCGTAGGGCGCTGTCCAGCCGCCGCGTTCGAACCCGCCTTGCCGGTCCTCGTCAGGGCCGCCAGGCCCCTGGTATACGCCGTCCAGCGTCACCATCATCGATGCCGTCAGCCTCATCCGTCAGCGCTCCCTGCGAGTCGTGGTCCGATCGTTAGGACTGGTCTTCCGCCGGAGACTCATCGGCGAGCCGCACGGTGATCCGATGATCTGCCTCGCCATCCTTGGCGAGCATCGACGCCTCGCTCGCAACCGCCCGGTACAGGCGGAACTCCCCGGATGGGGCCCCCACGTCCGAACTCGCCAGCACCTCGCCGCTGCTGGCCACTGAGCGGCGGTTGAAGACGTCGAGGAGCCGGCCCAGCTCTCGGTCGGATACAGCCGTCGCCTCGCAGGAGAGATAGACGCCCTGCCCGGCTCCGAGCGGGACGCGCGAATCGAAGATCACGATGCCGACCTGCGGCCGCTCAGCGATGTTGCGCGAATGGCGGGCCTCTGGCGATGAGACCCAGACGAACTCGTGATAGTCGTCATGAGCGAACCAGACCGGCGATGCCCAGGGCTGGACCGAGGCGGCGGCCGTGCCCAGCACCATGTACTGGTTCGCGTCGACGATCTGGCGGCCCTGCTGGGTACGAACCTCATCGGGCGTCATCAGTTCCTCCGTTCACGTGGGGCGGTGAACCTTGAACAGCAGGTGGACGGCGCGATGGCCCTTGACCACGTCCGGGTCCTCGAGCATCAGGTGCCCGTCGTCCAGCCTGCCGAAGTACGACTTGCCCGCGCCGAAGAGCACCGGCACCAGGCTGACCGCCACTTCATCGACGAGCCCGAGGTTGAGCGCCTGCTGGATGACGTTCGCGCTGGCGATGCTCACGTCCTTGTCGCCGGCAAGTTCCTTCGCCTTGGCGACGGCTTCTTCAACACCGCCGACAAACGTCGTCTTGGGCCACGTCTCGGCCGCATCGGCGGGCGGCTCGTGGGTGACCACCACGACCTTGGCGCCGGCCGGATGGGCGTCGTTCCAGCCATTGGCGATGTCGAAGAGGTGCCGACCGGTGATGAGGGCGCCGGCCTTCGTCAACATGTCGCGGAGGACCTCGGCGCTGGCCTTGTCGACGTTGAACTCGCCGAGGTCGTCACTTGCGTGGCCCACGGCCACGTCTCCGGCCTGATACCAGTCGAAGAGCTCGCCGACCTGGTCGCTCGGATCGGCGATGTACCCGTCGAGGGACATCGTCATATGGGTCGTCACCTTGCCCATGTCACCAGCCTCCTGCCTGTGCTCACGCTCGGATGAGCGATGCCTGATCGGCAATGGCGAGCCAGCGTCCGCCCTCGTGGATGTAGGACACGCCGGTCAACGCCCGCCGTTGGTAGCCCGATGAAGGGATCTCGTAGGCCGTCTCGTACAGCACGAATGCCGACCGACAGCCATCGACGAAGCGATGCAGCTCCCGCCAGGTGTAGACCGCCTCCCTGTGGGCGAAGTGCTCGGCCAGCGCGTCGATGATCGAGTCGATGCCGCGCACGACGCGACCACTCGGGAGGATCGCGACGGCATCCGGGTGGTGCAGTCGCCGAAATCCATCTACGTCGTAGTTGGCAAATGCGTCCATGTCGAGCCGCTGGGTGATCTCGAAAGCCGCAGTGCAGTTCACTGACCGACCGTACGATCCTCGGTGGACCGATACGAGAGCCAATTCCTTGTCAGATCACCATGCCAATCGAATCGCGGTCAGAGCTCCTGGGCCAGGGCGACCATGATTCCCTCGGGTCCGCGGACGTAGCAGAGACGATCGCTGTCCCCGTACTGCACGACCTCGCCTACGAGCTCGCCACCGCGTGCCTGCAAGCGGGCGAGGACGTCGTCGATGTCGTCGACGGCGAACATGATCCGTCGGATGCCCAGCGCATTCACCGGTGCGTCTGCTGGCCCAACCCTGACGGCAGGCGGCGTGTGGTACTTGTCGAGCTCGATGCGCCCGTGGCCGTCGGGAGTCTGCATCGTGACGAGCGTGGCTCGAACGCCGTCGAGCCCGATGAGGCGGTCCACCGACGGTCCCTCGACAGTCGACTCACCCACGAGCTCCAGTCCAAGCTCCGTGAGAAAGGCGATCACGGTCTCGAGGTCATCGACCACGATGAGGATGTTGTCCATCCGTTTGACCGTCATCTCGTCGTCCCTTCTTTCTTGAGATGACCGTACCCTATCCGGTGGACCGATGCCTCAGCCGATTCGTTCCCAACTCACCATGCCAATCGACGTTCAGGTCAGCCTCGTCGGTCGCCGCAGCCTGACGCAGGAGATCTACCGGCAACTGCGGGCCGCGATCCTCGACGGACGGTTGCAGGCGGGTGATCGGTTGCCGGCGACTCGCGATCTCGCCCAGCGTCTGGCCGTCGCGCGCACAACGATCATGGCGGTCTACGACCGGCTGCTGAGCGAGGGGTTCACGGAGTCGCACGTTGGTCGAGGCACGTTCGTCGCTGGCGAACTGCGACCCCGTCCAAGGACTTCCACCCCGTCGGGCGTGCTCGCAGCACGCGCGATCTGGGAGTCGATCCCCGAGCCCGCTGCGCTCCGCCGAACATTCGAGTTCGACTTTCGGACGGGTGTGCCGGACGTCCGTTCGTTCCCGTTCGATTCGTGGAGGCGCCTGAACGCGCGCGAGTGGCATCGCGCCGCGATCGGCAGAGGGTCCTACGGCGAGCCGGGCGGCGACCCGGACCTGCGCGAAGCAATCGCTGAGCACGTTGCCGTGTCGCGCGGGGTCCGGGCGACGCGCGGCAACGTGATCGTCACGAGCGGCACCCAGCAGGCCCTGGACGTCGTGGCGCGGGTCCTCCTCTCGCACGGCGATCTCGTCGCGGTCGAGGACCCGGGCTACGGGCCGCCGCGTCACCTGTTCCGGTCGCACGGTCTGAACGTCGTCGGGATCCCGGTCGACGACGCGGGAATCCGGGTTGACGCAATCCCGGAGGCAGCACGTGTCGTGCTTGTCAGCCCGTCCCACCAGTACCCGCTCGGCATGGCCATGTCGCTCGGCCGACGCCTGGCGCTGCTGTCATGGGCCGAGGACCACGACGCCGCGATCATTGAAGATGACTACGACAGCGAGTTCCGGCTCAGCGGCCGGCCCGTCGAGCCCCTGCAGATGCTCGACGACGCGGGTCGGGTCATCTATGTCGGCACGTTTTCGAAGACGATGCTGCCGACGCTCCGGCTCGGCTTTGCCATCGTGCCCGAATCGATCCGACGCGCGATGGAAGCCGCGAAGTTCGTCGCCGACTGGCATTCGCCGATTGCGACCCAGCGGGCGCTCGCAGCCTTCATCCGCAACGGCGACTTCGCGCGCCATGTTCGACGGATGCGCGTCATCTACCGCGACCGCCACAACCGGATCAGCGCGATCCTGAGTCGCGACTTCGCCGACGAGCTCCGCGTCGTCCGGGCCACTGCCGGTGTCCACCTGGCGGCGCTGTCGCGCCGACGGTCGGTCTCCGGGATCGACGGCGTCAACAGCCGAGCCGCGACGGCGGGCGTCGGGTTGCAGGCGATCGCGTCGATGGCGGTCGACAACGAGCCGACGGCGGGCTTGTTGTTCGGCTACGGAGGGATCGCGACCGAACACATCGAGGAGGGGCTGACGCGATTGCGCGCCGCGTTCGAAGAGGTCGATTCCCGCTAGGGTAGGGATCGCGAGGATCAACAACGAGGTGTGACGGTGGCTGGTTGGAAGGCGGCGCACCTGGACGATATCGAGGAGTTCGAGGACGCCGGCTGTCACTACCGGCCGGTCCGTCTGCAGCTGGGTCTTTCAGCGTTCGGTGCCAGCGTGTGGACGGCCCAGTCGGCCGGCGACCCGGTCATCAACGAGCACGACCCGGGCGACCCGACGGTCGATCAGGAACTGTTCCTCGTGGTGCGCGGTCATGCCGCGTTCGAGGTGGATGGCGAGCACGTGGATGCGCCCGCCGGGACATTCGTGGCGGTCGCGCCCGGCGCGCAGCGGCGCGCGGCTGCGGAGGCGCCTGACACGGCGATCCTCCTGGTCGAAGGCACGCCCGCGAAGGCGTACGCGCCGCGCGGCTGGGAGCTGTGGGCGCCGCTGGCTCCGATGTACGGCGCCGGCCGGTACACCGAGGTCGCCGACGCGCTGCGCACGACCGTCGAGGCGTACCCCGAGTACGGGCTGCTGTTCTTCAACCTTGCCTGTTGTGAAAGCATGACCGGCAAGCGGACCGAGGCGCTCGAGCACCTTCGACGGGCGATCGAGCTCTCGGAAGAGTTTCGTGACTATGCCAGGACCGATGAAGACCTGGACGCCATCCGCGACGAGCCCGGCTTTCGGGAGCTTGTTCACTGAACTGCCACCGATGAGTCCACCCGGCCGAGCCGGTCTGACGGATGACACCTTCGACACTGCGAGGACCAACCCGTGACCGCAAGCCACGCAACGACGTCCGTCCCGACCGCCGGCCGCTATGCCGACGTCAACGGCCTCCACCTGTACTACGAGACCCACGGCAGCGGGCGACCGTTGATCCTGCTCCACGGCGGCCTCGGCACCGGCGACATGTTCGGGCCGGTCCGGGAGCAGCTGGCCGCCCAGCACCAGGTCATCACGCCCGACCTCCAGGGCCACGGCCGCACGGCCGACATCGATCGCCCGCTCGACGTCCGCCTCATGGCCGACGACATCGCCGCGCTGATCGGCCACCTCGGGCTGGACAAGCCCGACCTGGTTGGCTACTCGCTCGGTGGCGGTGTGGCGCTGATGACGGCGATCAAGTACCCGGAGCTCGTCGGCAAGGTGGTCGTGGCGTCTGCCCATATCAGGTACGACGCCCTCGATCCAGCCATGTATGCCCAGCAGGAGCAGGTAGGGGCCCCGGCGGCGGACGCGCTGAAGGGCACCCCGATGTACGAGAGCTATATGGCGGTCGCGCCGCGCCCCGAGGACTTTCCGCGGCTGCTCGACAAGATCGGCGCGAGCATGAAGCAGCCGTTCGACTTCAGCGACGAGGTGCGAGGGCTGCAGGTGCCCACCATGATCGTCGCCGGGGACGCCGACATGGCGCCGCCCAGCCACTATGTCGAGTTCTTCAAGCTGCTCGATGGCGGCCTGCGCGACGGCGGCTGGATGGGGGAGGGGAGGCCGAAGGGCGGTCACGCCCTGGCCATCCTGCCCGGGTTGACCCACTACAACCTGGGGATCTCGCCGTTGTTCTCGGCCGTGACGCTGTCGTTCCTGGATCAGCCGGCGGGCTGAGCGGCGCCTTCGACGACCGTTCGCCGTGAACGGGCTGCCCCGGAGGAACACCACGCGCGACTCAGGCGCCGGGTTTCGGATGGTCGAGCAGGAAGGCGAGGATCGTGTCCGCGAACGTGGTTGCGATCGACGGCGCGTGGTCTCCGTCGGGGATCGTCCACAGCTGGACCGTGACGCCCGACGTGCAGCCCCGCCATTCCGCCACCGTTGTCTCGGCCGGGTCGCTACCGCTCGCCTGCTCGGCGTCCACATCGACCTTCGCATCCAACGGCATCGAGGCCTCCTCGCAGCCGTCGTACGCCGCCCACGTCTGCGCCGTCGCTTCGGCGCCCGGGTACGGCGGAGAGCCCGGGATCGTGCCGCCCTCGTACTTGATGGTGTCGTCGGCCGTTCCATGGATCTGGACGACGGACACCGGGGTGCTCGGCGCGCAGAGGGCCGGGTCCGCGTAGGTCGCCCCTGCCAGGCTCACGATCGCGGCGATGACGTCGGCTTCGTCGCAGGCAAGCCGGTAGGCCATGAAACCACCGTTCGAGTGCCCGAGGACGTAGATCCGCTTCGGGTCGATGCTGAGGTTGGCCTGGATCTCGGCGATGACGTCGGCCAGGTAGGCGACGTCGTCGACGCCGCTGTCGTCGAAGTCGCAACAGGTGTCCGTCGCGTTCCAGAAGCGGTTGCCCTGGCGGTCCATCGTGCCATCGGGGGAGGCGTAGACGAACCCGCGCGCCTCGGCGGCCGGGCCCAGCTTGAAGTAGCGTTCGTGCTCCTCACCCGATGTCGAGTAGCCATGCAGCAGGATGAGCAGCGGGGCGAGCCGCTTGGCGTCGTACGAAGCGGGGATGTGGACGGTGACGGGCCGATCGCCGCCGACGACGAGATCCGCGCGGGGACTCGCAGTCGCGGACGGAGGCGCCTCCGACCGAGACGGCTCCGCCGGAGCGGCACACGCCGCGCCCACGCAAACCACCGCGGCGAGAACCAGGACGAAGCGACGCACGCGTTGAGAGTAGCGGCAGGTCCTGCGATGACTTCGCGTGCCCAACGTGGTCTGATGGATGACTCTTTCGACCAAACACCCGACAACCCCACGGAGGCGACCGATGGTTGACGCAACGTCGCAACTCGCGCCAGGCGAGCTCGACCAGCTCCGCAGAGCGTGCGGCGACGTCATCACCGCCGACGACACGTCGTACGACGACGCTCGCCGGCTGTGGAACGCGATCCACGATCGACGGCCGGCGGTCATCGTGCGGCCCACGACGGCCGACAAGGTTGCCACGGCCAGTCGCTTCGCCCGCGACCACGACCTCGTGATCGCGGTCCGATCGGGCGGCCACAGCGCCGCCGGTCTGCGTGGCCCCGACGGCGGGATCGTGATCGACCTGTCGGCGATGCGCGGCGTCGAGGTGGATCCGCGGACTCGGACCGCCCGAGCGAATGGGGGCGCGCTCCTGGGCGAGCTCGACATCGCCGCCCAGGCGCACGGGCTCGTGTGCCCGGTTGGCGTCGTTGGCCACACGGGGGTGGCGGGTCTGACGCTGGGCGGCGGCGTCGGGCGGCTCCAGCGCAACTTCGGCCTCACGATCGATAACCTCGACGCCGTCGAGCTCGTCACGGCCGACGGTCGTTTCGTCCGTGCGAGCGAGACCGAGGAGCCCGAGCTGTTCTGGGGCCTCCGCGGCGCCGGCTGGAACTTCGGGATCGCCACCGCGTTCGAATTTCGGCTCCATCCGTTCGGGCCGGATCTGCATCGCGGCGTCCTGACCTTCCCGGCATCCCAGGCCCGCGAGCTGTGGGCGATCTTCCGCGATTACACGCTCGGCGCCCCGGACGCCGTCTCGATCATCTTCGGATTCGATCGCGCCGCGCCCGATGCCGGCTACGCCGACGACATGGTCGGCAAGCCGATCGTGTACTTCGCCTGGAACCACAGCGGCGCAGCCGAGGATGTCGACCGCGACACGGCTGGGCTTCGCGTCGGCCCGGCGCCATTGACGGCGACGATCGGCAGCGCGCCCTATCTCGACATCCAGACCGCGCACGACCTCGCGTTCCAATGGGGGAGTCGCTCGTTCATCACGAGCCACAACGCGAACGATGTCCGACCGGAGGCACTGGACGAGCTCGTGGAGCTTGTCGCGACGGCGCCTGCGGCCGGGACGTTCTCGGTCACGGCGCTCGGTGGCGCCATCGCCCGCGTGCCCGAGGATGCGACCGCGTTCACCGGGCGCGATGCCCGCTTCGACATGAGCTCGGATGCGACGTGGACGGAACCCGCCGAGGACGACGCCGCCATGAGCTGGTGCCGGCGGGCAATGGCTGTCGTCGAGCCGGACCGCACGGTCGGTGCCTATCCCAACGGCAACAGCGACGCCGGTCCTGAGGAGACCCGCAGGCTGTATGGCGACGCGAAGCTCGCCCGCCTGGCGGCGCTCAAGCAGGTGTGGGACCCCGACAACGTCTTCCATGTGAACCCGAACGTCATGCCGGCGCCGGCCTGACGTTCAGTGGGTCGTCGTATCCGCATAGTCGAGGAACCCGAGATCCCGCGGCGCGTGGCCTGACGGGCCGAGGAGCACGACGGCCTCCTCGAGTTCCTGGATGCCATGGCTCACGACATGCACGAGGTAATACCAGAGCGGAAACGACTGGTCGGGCTCCCGAGGCGGAGGCGCCGCCAGCTCCTCGTCGGTCAGCGTCGCGAGCCACCGGTGCATCTCGGCTTCGTCGCGCTGCCAGTGGTCCGCGACCGCCCCGATGGTCGGGTAAGCGGCAGGATCGAGGTCCGTCTCCTCTTCGCCGCGCAGCCTGGCGCGCCAGCTCGACTCCACGTCAAGCTCGTGCACCAGCGTGGCTCGAAGATCCCGAGGGGAGCCTGGGCGCGTGGACCGGAAGGCCCCAGGACCCGCCTCGGCGGCCGCCGTGAGCACGCGATCCCGGATCCAGTAGAGATACCCGAAAAGAAGCCCGATCTCCGCGCTACGCACGGGGTAGCGATATCTCGCCCGGATCGCGTCGTCAAGCCCGCTCGGAGCCCGGGGACTCGGAGCCCAGTTCGAACCGTCCACCTGGCGCGCCCGCAGGAGAGAACCCCGAATCCCGTTGCTACGCTGGCGCGATGCAGTTGGTGCGTGTGGACGCTAGGCCGATCCGGGCGTGCGAAGCAACCCGCCGGTAGCCGGAATGGGCGATCGGGAGGGGCGCACGTCCGCGGAGGATGCATATCGATCGGCCGAGCGGCGACTCTGGGAGTCCAGAGGCTCGCGCCCAACCGAGCACCGCGTCGGGTTGCGACGAAGCGACGTCGAGGTTCGCATCCAGGAGGTAGGGGAGGGGTCGCCGATTGTCTTCATTCACGGTGCGAACACCAGCGGTGCGAGTTGGGTGGCCCTCGCATCAAAGCTCCTCGATCATCGATGCCTCATCCTCGACCGACCCGGGACGGGACTCAGCGGACATCTTCGTGGCCGCATTGATCAGCAGCGCGTGGCGGATCTGGGCGACACCATCGTGGGCGACGCCCTCGACGCCCTCGAACTTGACGCAGCCGATCTCGTTGCGACCTCGCTTGGCGGCTACCTGGCGCTTCGATCGGCCGCGGCCGAGCCGGCACGGGTCCGCCGAATGGTCCAGTTCAGCTGGCCGGTCGGCGCCCCGACCGAGTGGCTGCCGTGGATCATGCGGGTCAACGCGGTCCCGGGCCTCGGAGCGGTCATCGCCCGGCTGCCGCCGAGTGCCCGATCCGTCCGGATGACGTTCCGGCAGATCGGCCACGGCGCGAGCCTCAACGATGGACGGATCACGCCCGAGGATCTCGAGACGTATCTCGCGCTGCTGCGCCACACGCCGACGCTTCGCGAAGACCACCGGTTAGCCGGTGCGTTCCTCTCGTGGCGGCATGGCTTGAACCGCTCGCTGTTGTCGCCGGAGACACTGGCGAACGTCGCCGCCCCGACCCTGTTCGTCTGGGGCGAGCGAGATCCGTTCGGCGGACTCGAGACGGCGCGCGGCATCGTGGAGCTTCTACCGGATGCGTTGCTCCGGGTCGTGCCCGACGCGGGGCACGCTCCGTGGCTCGACGACCTGGAGGGCTCCGCCGCAGCGGTTCGGGCACACCTGCACGGCACATCGATCGTCGCCTGACGGCTACTTCCAGGTGGAGGGTCGACCGCTCGCTCGTCATACCATCGACGCCATGTCGCACATTGATCATCACCTTGCCCCACCCGGAATGTCACCAGGTAACGGATACAGCCACGCTGTCAGCGCGCGCGGGAGGCTGGTGGCCATCGCCGGCCAGGTCGCGATGGACGAGCACGGCGAGCTGGTCGGAGAAGGCGATCCCGTGGCCCAGACCGAGCGCGTCTTCGAGAACCTGCGCCTGGCTCTCGCCGCTGCTGGTGCCACATTTGCCGACATCGTCAAGTTCGGCGTCTACGTGACCGACATGACGATCCTGCCGGTAGTTCGCGAGATCCGCGATCGCCACGTGGATCGCACGCACCCGCCGGCGAGCACCGCGATCCAGGTTGGCGCCCTGTTCCGCCCCGGCTACATCGTCGAAATCGACGCACTCGCCGTCGTGCAGACCATCGAGACCTGAGCGCCGACGAGGCCGACGCGCGGGCTTCGCGTCGTCCTGCCGCCAGTCACCAGCGCTCTGTGCCCATTGGCTCTGGTGCCGGCCGGTGCGACCGGTGAACACTGGTGCCGCGGGAAGTGGCAGGAGGTCCGCGGCCATGATTGCCAGTGCGGTCGAACGACTCACCGAAACCCA
>DASTYU010000241.1:0-10500 GCA_035764655.1 Candidatus Limnocylindrales bacterium | reverse complement strand
GAGGGGACGAGCTACATGTTCGTGACCGGGCCAAACGTCGTGAAGACCGTGACGCACGAGGAGGTCGACTCGGAGTTCCTGGGCGGTGCGACGACACACACGACGAAGTCCGGTGTCGCGCATCTCGCCGCACCGGATGAGGCGTCCGCACTCGAGGCCGCGCGTCGTTTGCTCGCGCATCTGCCGCAGAACAACCTGGGTGATCCGCCGACCGCTGCGTCGACCGATCCGCACGACCGGATGGACGAGCGTCTCGACTCGATCGTGCCCGACGATCCGCGCCGGCCCTACCACATGCATGAGGTCATCGAACGCATCGTCGACGACGCAGCGTTCCTGGAGATCCAGCCGGGCTGGGCGCCGAACATCCTCGTCGGATTCGCGCGGCTGGGCGGTCGAGCCGTCGGCATCGTGGCGCAGCAGCCGTCGGTACTCGCTGGAGCGCTGGACATCGACGCCTCGATCAAGGCCGCGCGCTTCGTGCGCACCTGTGACTGCTTCAACGTCCCGCTCGTCACCTTCGTCGACGTGCCGGGCTTCCTGCCCGGCGTCGGCCAGGAGCACGGCGGGATCATCAAGCACGGCGCGAAGCTGCTGTACGCCTACTGCGAGGCGACCGTGCCCAAGCTCACGGTCATCACGCGCAAGGCGTACGGCGGTGCGTATGACGTCATGAGCAGCAAGCACATCCGCGGCGACATGAACTTCGCCTGGCCGTCCGCCGAGATCGCCGTCATGGGCGCGGAGGGTGCTGTCAGCATCATCTTTCGCGACGAGATCTCCGCGGCCGCGGATCCGGTCGCGGAAAAGGCCCGTCTCGTCGCGGACTATGAGGCCCAGTTCGCCAATCCATACGTCGCCGCAGCCCGTGGCTATGTCGACGACGTCATCCGGCCGTCGGAGACGCGGCCGCGGCTCATCCGTGCCCTCGAGGCACTGGCCGACAAGCGCGACACGAACCCACGAAAGAAGCATGGCAACATCCCGCTCTAGCCCGGCAGACGTGGCGTCTTTGCGCAAAGACGACGTCGCTGGAAGAGGGCAGGAGCGCCTGCCCTTCCGCCGTGTCCTGGTGGCCAACCGCGGCGAGATCGCGGTCCGAATCATCCGCGCCTGCCACGAGCTGGGCATCGAGGCGATTGGCATCTACAGCGATGCGGACGCCGACGCGCTTCATACGCGTCTTGCCGATGTCGCCGTCCGGATCGGACCGGCCGCGCCGACCGAGAGCTACCTGCGCATCGATGCGGTGGTGGAGGCCGCGCGGTCCGCGGGCGCCGATGCCATCCATCCAGGCTATGGCTTCCTCGCCGAGCGAGCGTCATTCGCCCGGTCCGTCGAGGAGGCGGGGATCGTCTTCGTCGGCCCGCCCGCGGACGCCATCCAGGCGCTTGGCGACAAGCTGCACGCCCGTCGACTGGCTCAGACCGTCGACGTTCCGGTGGTACCGGGAACGTTGGAGCCTGTCGCGATCGACCGACCTGACCGACTGGCAGTCGTCATGGAGGAGGCAGAGCGCGTCGGTTTCCCGTTGCTCGTGAAGGCGGCTGCGGGGGGTGGTGGCCGTGGCATGCGACGCGTCACCGACCTTGCCGGTTTGCCGGCCGCCCTCGAGGCCGGATTCGCCGAGGCCCTGTCCGCGTTCGGGGATGGTGCCGTCTACCTGGAACGGGAGATCCTCCCGGCGCGCCACATCGAGGTCCAGCTGCTCGGCGACGGGACGGGGCGTGTCGCTGCCCTTGGCGAGCGCGACTGCTCCCTCCAGCGCAGGCACCAGAAGCTGGTGGAGGAGGCGCCCGCCCCTGGGATCTCGCCGGCGGAGCGGAGAGCACTACACGCCATGGCGGTTCGCCTCGGGAAGGCGGCCGGACTCCGGAACGCGGCCACGGCCGAGTTCCTGCGGGCTCCCGACGGAACCTTCGCCTTCCTCGAGGTCAATACCCGGCTGCAGGTCGAGCACGGCGTGACGGAGCTGGTGATGGGCGTCGACCTCGTGCGCGAGCAGCTGCGGATCGCCGCGGGGCTGCCCCTCTCCGAGGCAGCCCTGGCCGCCGCGGAACGAGCGGCGGACCCGGGCAGCCACGCCATCGAGGTGCGGATCGCCGCGGAGAACCCGGCGTTGGACTTCACGCCGGCCCCGGGCCGCATTTCGTCGTGGACGATGCCCGGCGGTCCGGGCGTTCGCATCGACAGCGGGGTGGGGCAGGGCGACCGGGTCGCACCCGAGTACGACAACCTCGTCGCGAAGCTGATGGTCCACGCCGGCGACCGGGATGCGGCGATCGACCGGCTCCGCCGAGCGCTCGACGAGACCGAGATCGGGGGAATCCAGACCACGGTGCCGTTCCACCGGTTCGTCGCCCGGGACGCGAGCTTCCGGGCCGGTGAGGTGTCGACGGGCTGGGTCGCCGAGCGCTACGACGGAGCCGCTGATCTCCGCCGGGCACTGGGCATCGCCAAGCTCGCCACGGGCCTCGCGGCGATCGAGGGCCGTCACCCGTCGAGACCTGCGCCGCCGAAACCGGTGGACGGCCGGGCCGAGTCGGACGGCCGCTGGCGGGCCGCTGGGCGGGCCGACACGATGGACCGGTGGCCCCGGTGACCGCCCGATCCGTCCGCGTGTCCTCCCCTGCCGATGTCGCCGTCGGAGACAGCCCATTGATCATCGAATTGGGTCCCCCGGGGGTGCGCCTCGATTGGATGGGCCCGGACGCCGCAATCGTGGTGGAGGGTGCGACCCGGACCCGCGTCCGCTTCGTCACGGAAGCGGACCGATCCGCGGTGCTCGTCGGCGGGTGGCACATCGAGGTGGTTGTCGAATCCGAGCGGCTGGCGGCCCTCCGCGAGAAGGCCCGGCGGGGCGCGGATTTCGCGGGCCACGGTGGGCCGACAGAGGTCCGTGCGATCATCCCGGGGCGTGTCGTCGCGGTGTCGGTCGCGCCGGGCGACGAGGTCGTCGCCGGACAGCAGCTACTCGTGGTGGAGGCGATGAAGATGCAGAACGAGCTCCGCGCACCACGAGCCGGGACGGTCGCAAGCCTCGCAACGGGAACCGGGCAGACCGTCGAGGTCGGTGACCTGCTGGTCGTGCTGTCGTGAGCGAGCGCCACGACCGGCCGACCGAGGAAGGCCGTGACGAGGGCCGTGCCCGGTGGCGCCAGACGCTGAAAGCCAAGGCTGCCACCTCCGCGCGGGAGCGCCAGGAGCGGTTCGAAACCTCGTCGGGCTTCGAGATCCGCGACCTGTACACACCCGCCGACAGCAGCGAGCTGGACGAGGAGCGCGACCTCGGCCGCCCCGGCGAATACCCGTTCACCCGCGGCGTCCAGCCGACGATGTACCGCAGCCGGCTGTGGACGATGCGCCAGTACGCCGGGTTCGCCACGGCCGAGGAAACCAACCGGCGATTCCGCTACCTGCTCGAGCAGGGGCAGACCGGGCTGTCGGTCGCCTTCGACCTGCCGACGCAGATGGGGTACGACTCCGACGCGCCGCAGGCGGAGGGCGAGGTGGGCCGGGTCGGGGTCCCGATCGACTCCATCGAGGACATGACCACGCTCCTCGACGGACTGCCGCTCGGCGAGGTCAGCACGTCGATGACGATCAACGCGACGGCGCCCATCCTCCTCGCGTTGTACGTCGCCGCCGCCGAGGCGCAGGGCGTGCCGCGCGAGCGGATCAGCGGCACGACCCAGAACGACATCCTCAAGGAGTACATCGCGCGCGGGACGTATATCTACCCGCCGCGGGCGTCGATGCGCCTCGTCACGGACGTTTTCGAGTTCTGCGCCCGTGAGCTGCCGCGCTGGAACACCATCTCGATCAGCGGCTACCACATGCGCGAGGCGGGGGCGACGGCCGCCCAGGAGCTGGCCTTCACGATGGCCAATGCGATCGCCTACGTCGAGGCGGCTGTCGAGCGCGGGCTCGATGTGGATGACTTCGCCGGGCGGCTGTCGTTCTTCTTCGCCGCCTGGAGCGAGCTGTTCGAGGAGGTGGCCAAGTTCCGGGCCGCACGCCGGCTGTGGGCCACGATCATGAAGGAGCGGTTCGGCGCTTCGAACGTCCGTTCGATGATGTGCCGGTTCCATGTCCAGACCGCCGGATCGAGCCTGACCGCCCAGTCGGTCGACAACAACGTGGTCCGGACCACGATCCAGGCCCTGTCCGCGGTTCTCGGCGGCGCCCAAAGCCTGCATACCAACTCACGGGACGAGGCCCTCGCGCTCCCGACCGAGGAGGCGGCCCGCCTGGCCCTGCGCACCCAGCAGATCCTCGCCTACGAGTCCGGTGTCACCGAGACGCCCGATCCGCTCGCCGGCTCGTACTACGTGGAGACCCTGACGAACCAGCTCGAGGCGGCGGCGTGGGGCTACCTCGAGGAAATCGAGGCGATGGGCGGGACACTGACGGCGATCGAGCGCGGCTTCCAGCAGCGCGAGATCCAGGAGTCGGCGTACCTCGTCCAGCAGGCGGTGGAGGCGGGCACGAAGGTCGTCGTCGGGGTCAACCGCTACCGCGACGAGACGGTCACCACGCCACCGATCCACCGCATCGACCCGGACGGAGAGCGACGCCAGGTCGAGCGTGTCCGGCGGGTTCGTGCCGAGCGGGACGAGGCGGGTTGGCGGGCCGCCCTCGACGCGCTCGAGACGACGGCGGCCGGCGACGGCAACCTGATGCCGGCGATCATCGACGCGGTCCGGGCGCGGGCGACCGTCGGCGAGATCAGCGACCGGCTGCGCGTCGGCTGGGGCGAGCACCGCGAGCTGATCACCGTCTGAGGCGACCGAGCGGGAGGCGCCAGCGGGCGTGCCAGCGGCCCGTACCGTCCTCGGCGATGACTTCGATCCCTTCCACGCGCCGCCTCAACGTGATCCCGGCCCGGACCGCCTTGCGTTCCAGGCGGTCGAGCACGGCCTCTTCGCCGAACGCGAGGGTGAGGTGCGGCACGATGTCGGCGTGGGCGCCCTCGTACGGTGGGTGGTCGGGGAATGCGGCCGCGAGCCGTTCCGTCAGGTCAACGAACGGGCCAGTCGGCTCTGGCGCGAGCCACAGGACGCCCGGAAAGCGGCCCGTGCTCGCGAATCGGACCCCGAAGGGCTGGACCTTCTCCGCGACCCGGGCAAGCCGCCGACGAACTGCCGGCGTCAGGTCATCCGTAGCCAGAAACGGGAAGAGCAGCGTGACATGTGCCGGGACGCCGGCGTGCGCCATCGGATCGTGGTGCGCACGAAGGCCCTCCAGCTGGGGTGGCAACCGGATTCGCACAATTGCACCGCTCCTACCGCTCATGGCGGGCTAGTCTACGGGCGGCCCCGCACCGGAGACGCCCATGACATCGCCCGCCAGCCGCCTGCCGCAGGCGGTCCGTGAGCTCGGCAAGGTCCACCACGTCGCGCTGATCGTCCGCTCCATCGATGAAGCGCTGCGGCTGTGGCGCGACACACTTCACCTGGAGCTCGAGACCGTCATGGACATCCCGGCGGACCAGGTCCGGATCGCCTTCCTCGGCGTCGGCGAGTCCAAGGTCGAACTCGTGGAGCCGACCGACGACACGACCGGGGTCGCCCGATTCCTCGAATCGAAGGGCGAAGGCTTCCACCACGTCTGCTTCGAGGTGCCGAATCTCGCCGAGACGCTGCTCCGACTCGAGATCGACGGCCTGGAGCTGATCGACACGTCACCGCGCCGTGGCGCCGAGGGCCCGGTGGCGTTCATCCACCCGCGATCCTGTCACGGGGTGCTGGTCGAGCTGATCGAGGCGCCCGGCGGACCCGCCTGGCGTGCACTGGGCTTCCCGGCGCGGTCCTGACGGCCCAGCTCAGGCCGCGGGATTGCGGGCCAGCAAGGAGAACATCAGGGGCATCTCGCCCTTGACGCTGTCGGGCAGATACCAGCGGCCCGTGCCGGGTCGCTCCACGAGGAAATCTGCCGACCATTCGAGATAGGCATGCTCGACCAGGGACTCGATCCGAAGCCCCGCGTCGACGAGCGCGGTCACCAGCTCGCCGAGGCCGTGATCCCAGCCATGTTCGCGAAGTCCGCTGGTATCCGCATCCGGATCGGCATAGGAGCCCTTGACCTCGAAGGTGAGCGGGTCGCGGTGCTCCCAGTACGGGTACGCGAGCCGCAGCTCGCCCGGGGCCACGCCCTCGTTCTCGAACGCTTGCGCAACCGGGTGGATCTCGTTGATGAAGAAGAGCCCGCCGGGTGCCGTGAACCGCGCGACGACCTCGGCCCAGCGCCGGATGTCGGGCAGCCAGCCGATGACGCCACGGGACGTGTACACGACGTCGAACTGCTCCTCGAGCAGGCGCGGGAGCTCGTACAGGTCCGATCGAATGAAGCGCGCGTCGGCGATGCCGATGTCGGCCGCCAGCCGCTGCGCCAGCTCCACCGCCCTCTGCGAGAAGTCCGCACCGGTGACCTTCGCCCCGAGGCGTGCCCACGACAGGGTGTCGATCCCGAAATGGCATTGCAGATGGAGCAGGGTCTTGCCGCGGACGTCGCCGACGGCGGCGACCTCCTCGTCCCGGAGGCGGATTCCGCCCTGGCGGAAGCCTTCGAGGTCGTAGAAGGCGGACGCCTCATGGATCGGGGTCCAGGCGTCCCACAAAGCCTCGTTATCGCGGATCGGGTCGGTCGGTTTGGTCACGTGACGCTCACAGCGACCAGGCGAAGAACACCGCATTCGATCGATCCGCGGCGCGGCAGAAGCGAACCACCTCGCCGGCCAGCAGACGGATCCACGGCTTCTCCTCGGCCGACATGACCCCGATCTCGTCCTCCAGCAGATCGATCCAGCGGCCGGTGATCGCGTGGAGGTCCTGGTCGGGCAGGCTGGCCACGTCCGAGACCCAGCCGGCGTCGACGTATTCGACCGTGTAGTCGACCTGCGCTTCGGGCCCCTCGAGCTCGTGACGCGCGTCGAGGAAGTTGCGGGGGTCGCCGTTGTTGCGAACGGTGCGCGCCGCCTCGCAGAACAGGTCGAGCCACGTGGGGTCGAGGCCCGCGCCGAGCGCCAGGTGCGCGTCGAACCGTGCAGGGTCGTCGAACGCCGCGATGTCGTCGACCGACAGGACCAGCAGGATCTCCTTCGGGTCGCCGGCGACGAGGTCCATGAGCGCTGTCATTGGGCCGGCGCGGCCAGGCTTTCGGCGTAGTCGATCAGGTCGAGGTCGCCCGGGGAGTGGCCGGCCTCGGTCAGGAGCACGGCGGCCTCGGATCTGTGCTGCGTCCCGTGGTTCGCCAGGTGGAGCAGCATCTGCCAGACGGGGACACCCTCGTGGACGTAGGCGACGAAGTTGTCGTCGACCGTCTCGAGCCAGGCCTGCGTTGCGTCCAGCTCCGCGTCCCACAGGGCGCGCAGGCCGTCGACCGCCGGCAGCGGTTCCTCCTCCGGCGTGGGCTCGAGGCCGTCCTGGAGGAACGCGTGCCGCCAGCGCATGTTCGCGCCGAGCATGTGGAGGAGGATCGAACCGAGCCCGCGATCGCCGACGACGCCCGTCGCTCCCCACACCTCTGGCGCCACAGCCTGAGTCGCCTCCAGGACCTTTCGCGTCGCCCAGCGGTCGTAGCCGAACACGAACCGGATCTCGGCGGCGTTCATCAGCCCCGATAGCCGGCGTCGCGCAGGAGCTGCGGCAGCTCGGTGGGGGAGCCGGCGACGCGGATGCCGGCAGCCTCGAGCGCCTCGACCTTCGAGGCGGCCGTTCCACGCCCACCGGACACGATCGCGCCGGCGTGACCCATGCGCTTGCCCTCGGGCGCGGTACGGCCGGCGATGAACGCTGCCATCGGTGTCCCGCGCAGGTGCTCGGCGGCAAACGCGGCCGCCTCCTCCTCGGCCGCCCCGCCGATCTCGCCGATCAGCACGATCGCCTCGGTCTGGGCGTCCTCGGCGAACAGCCGCAGGATGTCGGTGAATGTCGACCCGATCACCGGGTCGCCGCCGATCCCCACGCACGTCGACTGGCCGAGGCCGGCGTCGGTCATGGCCTGGACGGCCTCGTACGTGAGCGTGCCCGACCGGCTGACGACGCCGACCCCGCCCTCGGCGTGGATCGAGCCCGGGATGATGCCGACCTTGGCCTTGCCCGGCGACGTCGCGCCGGGGCAGTTCGGACCGATCAGGCGAGCCCCCGCGAGCCGAACCTCCTCGACGACCGGGACCATGTCCAGCGCCGGGATGCCCTCGGTGATGCAGAAGATCGTCTTGATCCCGGCCGCCACCGCTTCGAGCACGGCATCCGGCGCGCCCGGTGCCGGGACGAAGATGCACGACGTGTTCGCAGCCGTCTCGGCAACCGCCTCGCTCACCGTGTTGAACACCGGGACGGCGCCGTCAAGCGCCGTCTGGCCGCCCTTCCCGGGCGTCATCCCTGCGACGATCCTGGTTCCGTATTCGAGCATCGCCCGGCTGTGGAACTCGCCTTCGCGGCCGGTGATGCCCTGGACGACCAATCTCGTCTCGCGATCGATGAGGATGCTCACGCGGCCACTCCCCGGGCTGCCGCCACGGCCTTCTCCGCGGCCTCGTCGAGCGTCCCGGCCGTCACGAACGAGGCGGCCCGCAGCAGGTCGGCCGCCTCGGCAGCGTTCGTGCCCACGATCCGCACGACCATCGGCACGTCGCGCTCCTGCTGCGCCCGCGCCTCGATAAGCCCGCGAGCGACCTCGTCGCCGCGCGTGATCCCGCCGAAGATGTTGACGAGGATCGCCTTGACGTTCGGGTCGTCGAGGATGAGCCGCATCGCTGCGGCAACCCGGTCTGCCTTGGCGCCGCCGCCGATGTCGAGGAAGTTGGCCGGTTCACCGCCGGCCCGGTTGACGAGGTCCATCGTGGTCATGGCCAGCCCGGCGCCGTTGACCATGCAGCCGATGTCGCCTTCGAGCTTGATGAACGTCAGGTCATAGCGGCGGGCCTCGATGTCCGCGGGATCCTCGGCATCGAGGTCGCGCAGGGCTTCGTGACCGGGATGCCGGCTCAGCGCCGAGTCGTCGAGCGTGACCTTGGCGTCGAGGCAGACCAGGCGCTCCACCGGAACGCCCTGCGCACCGTGTTCGCGGATGACAGCCAGCGGATTGATCTCGACCAGGTCCGCGTCGTTGGCCAGCATCGTGGCGAGCAGGCCCTTGGCAATTGCGGCCCCCGCCTTCCAGTGCGCGCCAAAGCCGATCTTGAACGCGAGCTCGCGGGCCGCGTAATCGGGCAGCCCGAGCAGCGGATCGGCGTGCTCGTAGACGATGGCCTCGGGATGCTTCGCGGCAACCTCCTCGATCTCGACGCCGCCTTCGGCAGAGCCGATGAACATGAGCCGCTTCGTGGACCGGTCGAGCAGGACCGACAGGTAGTACTCCTTGATGATGTCGGCCGCCGGTGCGACGAGGACGCGGCGGACGGGCAGTCCCTTGATCTCGAGGGCGAGGATCTCCGCGGCGACGTCCTCGGCCTCATCCGCCGAGCCGGCCAGCTTCACGCCGCCGGCCTTGCCCCGACCGCCGACCAGCACTTGCGCCTTGATGACGACCTTGCCGGTCGCGTTGGCCGGATCGGCCAGGAACTTCACTGCGGCGGCACGCGCCTGGGTCGGCGTGCGGGCGACATCCCATGGCGGCACGGGCAGACCCTGTGCAACCAGCAGGGACTTGGCATCGGCTTCGTGGATCTTCACGCGGGCAGGCTCCTGGGCGCGGCGTGGACGGGCCGCAGGGTGATCGGAAGAGGCGGGGGCCGGTCGATGGTACCGCGCGCGCCCTGGACCAGTCGGCACGAAGACGGAACGTTTCCTTGGTTCCGCCTCGCCATACTCCCTGAGCCGGGTCGCACGATCCGGCCGTTGCCAGAGGGGCTGCCGTGCAGCGGGAACTCGTGGAGCGAGCAAGGCGGGGCGATCATGACGCCTTTGCCGCGCTGGCAGGCACCGCGATCTCACGCCTCGACGGGGCCGCCTGGCTGATCCTCCGGGACGTCGAACAGGCCAAGGACGCGGTGCAGAACGCGCTCGTCCGGGCCTGGCGTGATCTGCCCACGCTGCGCGACCCGGACGCCTTCGACGCGTGGCTCAATCGCCTGGTCGTCCGTGCCTGCATCGATGAGGCGCGACGGCTGCGGCGGCACCGCGTCGATGTCGAACTGTCCGACCTCAATCTCGCGGTGCCCTCGATTGCCGGCTTCGAATCGGCGCTCGCGGATCGCGATCAGATCGAACGCGGCTTCCTCCGGCTGACCCCGGAGATGCGAGCCGTCATCGTCCTGCATCACTACCTCGATCTCCCGTTGCCGGCGGTCGCGGCGAGCCTCGGGATCCCCGAGGGCACCGCGAAATCGCGGCTCCATCGCGCACTCGGCCAGCTGCGCGCGGCGCTCGACGCCGACGCGCGGCACCGGCCGGACCTCGCGGAAGGACGTCCGTCATGACCACGCCCGATACCTTCGGACGCGACCTTTCGCGCTGGCTGCACGAGGATGCCGAGCACCGTGTGCCCGAGCACCTC
>DASTYU010000240.1:0-3799 GCA_035764655.1 Candidatus Limnocylindrales bacterium | reverse complement strand
TTCGGTGCGTTGTTCCAGAAGTCGTGGTCGTCCGCGGTGAACGCGTTCGGCCCGTCGGCGAGCAGGGTGTGGTAGCCGGGTTCCTGGGTCCACGCCGCGAGGTACGTCTCGAGGAGGCGCCGGCGCAGCTCGCCGACGCTGACGGCCGGGAAGATCGTCCAGAACGACGGGGCGTCGAGGTAGACCTGGTCGCCGCACAGGACCTTCAGGTCCGGGCGAACGCCCGACGGAAGCAACGCGTACGTCCGACCGACGTTGCCGCCGCCATCCTTCTTCTGCGCGAAACACGATCCGAGGAGGATCGTGAACGGCCGCTCCTCCAGGCCGGGAACCCGCTCCGGGAGCGTGCCCATCATCGCCCGCGCCACGGTCTGTCCACCACGCCGCAGCTCGACGGGTTGGCGCGATCTGGGGGCAAGCCCGCTGAGCTCGATGCGCTGGATCTTGACTCGCCGCTTGCCACCCTCCAGCTCGTACTGCCAGCCCGTGAGGCGCTGCCGCTGCCCGCTCGAGGCAACCACCTCGAGCCGCCCCGGATCGTCCGACTCGTCGATGGTGGCCGCCCACAGCACCGCGGTCGTTGAGGTGGCCGGACCCGGGACGAGCAGGTGACTCATGGCGTCCCCCCGTCCGCTCCTCCGCTCATTTCGGCCGCGGCGGCAACAGGACCGCGGGGCCGACATGGGCCTTGATGGCGTCGTATTCCTTTTGTCGACCCGCAAGGAAGTCGGGGCTCTTCATGTTGGCGGCGGTGGTGGCGGTCGCGGCGGCGGGCTGCTTCGCAGGGCCGGTCGCCCGGGGATTGAGGACGAGGCGCTTCGTGATCGGGATGAGCAGGCCGTCCAGGTTGCCGCCCGAAACGCGAATGAACTCGCCCATCGACGACCCGTCCTTGAGGATCACGTCGACCAGCTGGTCGAAGCGGCCCGACTTCGTCTCGGCGGTGACGAACTTGCGCACGATCACGCGGGGGTTCCTGCCCGAGCGAAGGAGGAACCGGGACCCACTCGGGAGTGACCACCTGCCCCTGGGCACGTTCTCGCGCACCTTGATCCGGGGTGGCTTGCGGAACATGCCCTCGGCGAACCACAGTTGCTCGCCGCTCCACCAGGCGTCTTCGAACTGGCCCCACTTGATGGGCTCGCCGGTGTAGCCGATGCCGTTGCGGGCCATGGGGTCGAGGATCCACGTCGACCCACGATCCCAGCCGATCAGCGTGATCCGGTGGCCCTTCTTGAAATTCGGGCTGTGGCGGCGGAAGTGCTTCGGGAGCGCGCCGTACGTCACCGCCCCGACCATGGCCCAGCCCGACGAAAGCCGCTCGTGCACGCGCCGGGGAGGAAGCGCTTCCATGAACAAGCGCTTGCCGTAGCGCACGCGCATCGCCGTGATCATGTGGCTCGAGCGGCTGCCGCCGCGCAGGTCGGCGTCGCCCGAGGCGCGGGCGAGCCGGCGCACCTCGGCATGGCTCGCCTCCCGGTTGCCGAGGAACCCGACATTCGCGCCGTTGAGCAGGGCCGTGAACGTGCACGCCCAGAACGGCGGCCCATCGAACCGCTCGTTCACGAATGGCGGAAAGTACGTGTCGCGCGCACCGATCTTGATGCGCTTGCCGCTCATGGTGGCCCCCCACCTCCTCCGGACCGGGGTACGCGCGCTCGGCCGTTCGGCATCGCCAGCCTACAACGACACCGTGACGGGTCAAGTGCAATCTGTGCGCTACTCTGGTGCGGCGCGTGCCAGCGGACTGCTGAGTGGCCACGGTCGGTGGCCATGGAGGGCTGCGGAATGGTCGACGACGCGACGCCCAGGGACGAGCTCGACCCAGACGACGCCGATGTCGGGGACGAGGATGGCTCGCGCCCGATCATCGTCTCCCTCAATCCGCCGATGGAACGCGTGTCCTGGCAGCGCATCGTTGGGATCGGCGTCCTGCTCGGCGGTGGGGTCACCGTCGGGTTCCTGATTTACGCCTTCATCACGCTCAACGAGGGAAAGGGTCCGTCGAAGGGCCTCGAAGGCGTCGTCCTGCTGGTGGCCGGCTTCGTGACGGTCGCCCTGCTGCTGTACCTCGGGACGCTGGTCCTGCGCGCGCTCGACATGGGTGCACCGAACGAGGCCCTCGGCATGCCCGAGGGCTCCATTCGGGCGTTGATCGCGATGAGCCTCATCCTGATCTTCGCGATCATCGGCATCCAGGTCTTCAACGCGGGAGCGGTCGCAACGGATGTCGTGTCAACGGGGCTCACGCAGGCCCAGATCGACCAACTCCGCGCGGACGGCGCGCTGGTCATCTCGCAGTCGCTCCAAACCCCGGTCCCGGAGCCGCCCGCGGCGCCGCTCTACACCGTCACGACGCGCATCGCGATGACGCAGGAGGCGCACGACTTCGGCCTGCAGCTGATGACCACGGTCAGCACGCTGGTCGTCGCCGTCGCGGGCTTCTACTTCGGGTCGCGCGCGGTGACCCAGGCAACGACGACCGTGTCGGAGCAGCTCCGGCTGGCACGTTCGTATTCCCGGCGGGGCGTGATCGGGACGCAGCCGGAGCCGGAGGTCGCGACCCAGGAGGCGCCGGGGGAGAATGTCGAGAACGAGCTTGCGGTCGAAGAGACCGAAGAGGACGTTGACGACGAAGCGACCGATCGCGACGCCGAGGCACCAGTCGGCAGCGCCGAGACGGGGGAAGACCACATTCCGGACTTCGAGGAGGGCTCCGGGGAAGAGCCCGAATCCGCCGACGAGGACGGGGAGCCGACGGAGAAGCCGCCGCAGAGGCCGCCGCAGAGCTGATCCTCGCTCGAGCCGCGATTTGCCCGGGTGACGGCCGCGCGCGTCTGGTATCAATCCCGGCATGAGCGCAGCGGCCGGAGCCTTCGACGTCGTCATCGTCGGCGGCGGGGCGATCGGCTGTGCGGTGGCTGCGTTCCTGCTGGATGACGCCGGGTTCGACGGCCGCGTCGCCGTCGTCGAACGCGACCCGACGTACCGCGAGGCCTCGTCGGCGCTGTCCGCAAGCTCGATCCGCCAGCAGTTCTCGACACCCGAGAACATCCGGATGTCCCGGTTCGGCTTCGGCTTCCTGCGCTCCCTGGCCGCGGGCCCTGATCCAGTGGACGTCGGATTGGAGGAGCGCGGATATCTCTATCTCGCACCGACCGGCGGCGCTGCCACGCTCCGGGACGTCCACGCAATCCAGGAGTCTGAGGGCGCCCAGGTGGCGCTGCTCTCCCCTGCCGATCTGGCCGCACGCTTCCCGTGGATGAGCCTCGACGACGTCGATGCCGGGGCGCTCGGCCTTGCGGGTGAGGGCTGGTTCGACGGCTTCGGCCTGCTCCAGGCGCTCCGCGGTCGAGCCGTGGCACGCGGCGCCGAGCTTATCCGCGACGAGGTCATCGGGCTGGTCCACGACGGCATCCGGATCGAGGCGGTGACGCTGGCGTCCGGACGCAGCCTCGGCTGCGCTGAGGTCGTCAACGCCGCAGGCCCGTGGGCGCACCGGATCGCCGCGATGGCCGGCGTGGAGCTCCCGGTCGAGGCTCGCCGCCGCTGCGTCTTCGTGTTCAACGCCCGCGAACCGCTGCCGGATTGCCCGCTGGTGGTGGATACCTCGGGGATCTGGTTCCGCCCCGAGGGCGACGCCTTCCTGTGCGGCACATCACCGCCCGAAGCGGAGGATCACGACGGCCTGCCGCTCTCGGTCGACTGGCGGCAGTTCGAAGACATGCTCTGGCCGGCACTCGCGGCGCGCGTCCCGGCGTTCGACGCCATCAAGCCCGTCCGGGCGTGGGCCGGCTAC
>DASTYU010000239.1:0-43379 GCA_035764655.1 Candidatus Limnocylindrales bacterium | reverse complement strand
TACCTCATCGCGTTCATGCCCCCGCAACCGCTCCGGCGGCTGCAGCAGCGCGCGACCGCGTTCGACTTCGGGCAATCGCTCCTCGCCGCGCCGGACCGCGACCCGCACGCACTGTGGCAGGCACTCGCCGAGACGGCCGTGCGAATCACGGGCGGGGCGGGCGCCATCGTCGCGACGGGTTCGCCCCCAGTGGTCCGGGCGGTGGCCGGGGAACCGCCCGTCCCGCTGACCATGGGCGAAGCGGCTCCGCCCGACGACAGCGCCGCGGACGGCGGCCCTCCCCGGTTCGACGTACCGATCCGCTCCCGGGACGCGGGTTCGCGTGATGAGAGTGGCACGCTCACGGTGGTGATGGGCGGTCAATCGCTGTTCGTCGAGGACGACCGCGTGCTCCTCGAGCTGCTGGCGGACCAGGCGGCCAGGTCGGCGGAGCGGCAGGAAGCCATCCTCGAACGGATCGCCCTCGAGAGCGAGCTCGAGGACCGCAGCCATGAGTTGGCCCAATCGCAGGCGCGCCTCGACGAGGAGGCCCGCTTCCGCGTCGCACTCGAGGCGCACCCCAACATCCTGCTCGTTGTCGATCCGGACGGGCGGATCGGCTACGCCAACGCGCAGGCCCTCGAGAGCCTGCGGTCGGTACCCGACGAGATCCGCAAGGTGCGCCTGCAGGACCTGCTGTCGACGGCGCCCGCCGTCGGCCAGGCGACGCAGGGCACCCAGCATGCCGAGGCGCGCCGGAGCGACGGGACGACCTTCCCGGTGGACTTCGCCATCAGCACCTTCGAGCTCGGTGGCAACCAGTACTCGATCGCGGTCCTGACCGACATCTCCGAGCGCCTCCAGAGCGAACGCCTGCGCGACACGTTCATCGGCATGCTGTCGCACGAGCTGCGCACGCCGGTGACCTCGATCTACGGCGGCAGCCAGGTCCTGCTCAACCGGGGTGATCGCCTCGATGACGAGACACGCCGCGAGCTGATCTCCGACGTGGCGTCCGAGGCGGAACGGCTGCACCGCCTGATCGAGAATCTCCTCGTCCTTGCCCGCGTGGAGCGCGGCCAGGACCTCGCGGGTGGCGAGCCGGTCCTGCTCCAGCGCGTGCTCCCGCTGATCGTCGAGCGCGAGCGGGCGCTGTGGCCGGAGACAACGATCGAGATGACGATCCCGCCCGGCCTGCCCACGGTCCGCGGCCACGACGGCTACGTCGGCCAGGTCGTCCAGAACCTGCTGAGCAATGCCGCGAAGTACGCCGGCGCGGGTTCGTCCGTGCAGATCGTCGCGGCGCGCGAGGAGGCGGGGGTCAGCGTCCACGTGCTCGACGACGGCGGCGGAATCCCCGCCGAGCACGCGGAGCACCTGTTCGACCTGTACTACCGCGCTCCGGGTGCCGCGGATCGTGCTCCCGGGGCAGGCATCGGCCTGTTCGTCTGCCGCCACATCATCAACGCATTGGGCGGCACGATCTGGGCTCGCTCGCGGCCCGAGGGCGGTGCCGAGTTCGGCTTCGAGCTGCCGATCTACGAGCCCGAGGACGAATTGGCTCCGGATGAGGATGTCGCCCCCGGAGTCGCCGTCGGCTGAAGGCCGGAATCGTCCCCGGAGCATCTCGCAAAACGGACTCCATATCTCGCAGCGACGTGACACTCCTGCCTCGATCCGCCGCTGTGAGCCACCTGCAACACGCGGCCGCCGCGCACCCGACCGGCCGCAGCCATCGCACACCGACCCTGAGGTGCGTACCCACGAATGACATACGAGGAGGTCACCCATGTCCGTCGTCGAACACACCACCGAAGTGGACGTCCCGGTCCGCGTCGCCTACGACCAGTGGACGCAGTTCGAGTCCTTCCCTGAGTTCATGGACGGCGTGAAGCGCGTCGTTCAGCAGGGCGACAAGTCGCTCGAATGGACGTCCGAGATCATGGGCAAGGAGAACACCTGGACCGCCGAGATCGTCGAACAGGTCCCCGACCAGCGGATCGCGTGGCGCAGCACCAGCGGCGCGCCGAACGCCGGCATCGTCTCCTTTCAGCCAACCGGCGACAACGCCACGCGCGTGACGTTGCGCATCGATGCCGAACCGCAGGACCCGATCGAAAAGGTCGGTGACTTCCTCGGTTTCCTCGACCGCCAGGTCAAGGGCGACGTTGAGCGCTTCAAGCAGTACATCGAGCAGCGTGGGGTTCCCTCCGGGGCCTGGCGCGGCGAGATCCGCGGCGGCGAGGTGGACCGCTCGTGAGCGAGAACCGGCCGGGCCCGGACGCGATGAGCGACGACACGCGCGAGCGTGAGCCGCTCCGCGACCGGGCCGACAACCCGGCCGAGGCCGGCACACGCAGCGACCACGCCGGTACCGGCGCGACCTCGGCGGGGGTCGCGCCGGGCGGCTCTTCGCCTGAGCGCGACATGGCACTCCGCGCGCAGGATCGCGAAACACAGCCGCCGAGCGGTCAGGCAACGTCCGCGGGCGGCGGCTACGGAGTCGGGAGCGAGCGCGGGTCCGGTGGCAGCGGCGAGGGCACCCGCCCCGCCGGTGATGACCCGGAGACCGACTGGCTGCGCGACGCTCCGGGTGGCGCATCTGGCGGATCGTCAGACGCATGACCCGGCGGGGGACGGAACGCGGGCACAATCGACGACGAATCCGTCGATCGTGCCGGACGGATTACCGATACGCGCGTCTACCAGGGTGACCTGGAGGCGCGCCCACCGGACGTCCTCCAGCCGGACTCCTCCGAGGTGGAACGGCTCCAGTTCCTCGAGGAGCAGGAGCTTCGCGCCGGCGAGACGGACGATCCCAACGAGGCGGCCGGAGGGGGCCTGACCGACATCGCGCCCGTGGACCCGCCGACCGTCGGCTCGCAGGCCGACGGCGATCCCCGTGTCGCAGCCGGGTTTGGGACGACGGCCGACGACGAGCCATTCGATGCCGACCACTGCCCACTCGTTCGAGGACGAGGAGCACAGCCAGCACGTCATCTCGGAGGTCACGGCATCACCTCCTGAGGGCACGAGGCAGCCGGCTCGCCTGAAAGCCAGTCGCAACCGGACCGAGCCAAACCGCCACCACTCCGTCTACGACAGCGCCCATACGCTGGCGCCTCTCAAGGGGATATGTTGGACAACAGACCGCTCGTCCTGGTCGCCGACCGCCAGCCGGAATTCACCCGGCTGGTAGCGCTCTCGCTCGGGCGCGAAGGGTTCCGCGTGGAAGCCGCGCACGATGGTGTGAGCGCGCTCGACAAGGTGAGCGAGCTGAACCCGGACCTGCTCCTGCTCGGCGTCGACCTTCCCGAGAGCTCCGGCCTGGAGCTGCTCGAAGAGTTGCGCGAAAGCCACCCGCTGCCCGTCATCCTCGTGGACGAGCAGTCGGCCGCGGCCGCGGTCACCGCGGGCCTTGACCATGGGGCCGACGACTTCGTCGCCAAGCCGTTTCATGCGCGCGAGCTGGCCGCCCGGGTTCGGGCCGTCCTCCGCCGCCGCCGGCGCATGCTGGGCGGGCGGCGCCGGGTCGGGCGCGCCAATGTGGACCTCGACCGGCGCGAGGTTCAGCTCGACGGCAAGCCCGTCGCCATCGGCCGGGTCGAATGGCTCCTGCTCGAGGAGCTGGTCACCAACGAGGGCCGGATCATGCTCCACGAGGAGCTGCTGACCCGCGTGTGGGGGCCCGAGTACCGGGACGACGTGCCGTACCTGCGGCTGTGGATCGGTCAGCTCCGGAGACGGCTCGGCATTCCAGCCTGGGAAGAAGGCCCCATCCGGACGATCCAGGGGATGGGCTACGCATTCGATCCCGACCACCTCATCCCCGTCATGCGCTCCCGGCGCCCGCGGGCAGGCCGTCAGGGGGCCAGCGACCGCGCTGGCGCCCGTCAGGCCACCGTTGCCTACGACACAGGAGGACGCTGAATGGACACCGACCCGTTGGCGAAGCCGGCCGACCCCGGCACCTACGTAGGGCACGAGCCCGAACGACAGGCCGAAACGATCCCCGGCGGCGTTCGTCCGGACGACGAGCGTATCGCCGCGCACTCGACGCAGCGCGAAGAAGATCCGGAGAAGGCCGACACCTCGTTGACCGCGGACGAAAGCGGCCATCGCGCCCAGCGTGGTGGCGACGGCCAGGGCCAATCGTGATGACGGGCGCCAGCGACGTGCCCGCGCTCGCGGTCCACGACATCGGCGCCGAAGGGGTCGCGTTGCTCACCGAGCCTCAATGGACCGACGGCGACCGCAACTCGCGAACGCTGTTCAAGGCCGACACGCTGCGCATCGTGCTGACGGCGCTTCGCGCAGGGGCGGTCATGCAGAACGAGGATCCTGACGAGGCCGTCGCGATCCAGCCGATCCAGGGTGAGATCGCGGTGCGGGTTGGCTCCCAGGACGTGCCGGCACGAAGCGGCGAGCTGGTATGCGTCGGCCACGGCGAGCCGTGGGAGGTTCGAGCCTCCGCCGACAGCCTGTTCCTGCTGATGGTCGGTCGGCCGCCCCAGCCGGCAGCCACCCGGACCGACTGACATCGCGCTGGAAGCGAAACGCGGGAGGCGTCGCGTCAGCGGCGCCTCTCGTCCTGTCCGGGATCCTCCGCGTCCAGCTCGTCGCGCGCGGCTCGCAGCCACAGCGACGCACCCCACAGCAGCGACACCGCTCCCACCGCCACGGGGGCCACGCCGAATACCGGGCCGAGGACGACCAGGGCGACCCCGAGACCAACCGCGAACGGCGCGAGCGTCGGGTCGGGCAGGCGGCCCGACTCATCGAGGAACGGGCGGTCCACGCCGGCGGTCCCGCCACCCGAGGCGTCAGTTCGGCCTGTCGCGAGGTGCGCTGTCCCTGAGGGCACGGGTTGGCGCCTCGCGGCCAGCCGCCGTGCACGGATCAGCCAAGCGGAGATGACCCCGCTGGCCAGCGCCAGCCCGGCGAGCAGCGCGGTGCCGGCCACTTCGTGGCTGACGAACCAGTAGATGATCCCGAGCGTCCCGGCCCAGCCGCAGATGAGCAGGAAGAAGCGCGTTTCCTGGGGCTGGTCGGCGAAGGGCAACCTCACGTGCCCGGCACCTCGGTCCCGGCCATTCGGGCGTCGAACACCGGTCGCTCGGATCGAATCGGGGGGATCGACTCGAAGTTGTGATGGGGTGGCGGCGAGGCCGTCGCCCATTCGAGCGAGTTCGCTTCCCATGGGTCGTCCGGCTGGTCCGCCGGGTGGCGCAGGGCCAGCACGACGGCGGCCAGGAACGGGAGCGTGCCGAAGGCAAGGAGGAACGCGCCGGCGGTCGAAATCATGTTGAGCGTCGTCCAGCCCGCATCCGACGGGTAGTCGGCGTAGCGCCGCATCATCCCGTCCGCGCCGAGCTGGTACTGCACGAAGAACGTCAGCGTGAACCCGACGAGCCAGCTCCAGAAATGGAGCTTGCCGAGAGGCTCGGACAGGCGCCGCCCGGTCATCTTCGGGAACCAGAAGTAGATCGCCCCGAACAGCGCGAAGACGCTCCCCCCGACGAGCACGCCATGGAAGTGCGCGACCACGTAATACGTGTCGTGGAGATGGAAGTCGAGCGGCGGCGAGCCGAGGATGACCCCGGTCAGCCCGCCCGTCAGGAACAGGTACAGGAAGCCGACCGCCCACAGCATCGGCGTCGGGAAGGTGAGTTGGCCGCCCCACATCGTCCCGATCCAGTTGAAGAACTTGATCCCGGTCGGCACCGCGATGATGAAGGTGGCGATGCTGAAGAACGGCAGTGCCACCGCCCCGGTCGTGAACATGTGGTGCGCCCAGACCGTGAACGAATACGCGCCGATGAGGATCGAGGCGATGATGAAGAACCGGTAGCCGAACAGGGGTTTGCGGCTGAACACCGGGATGATCTCGGAGATGACCCCGAAGAACGGCAGCGCGACGATGTACACCTCCGGGTGCCCGAAGAACCAGAACAGGTGCTGCCAGAGGATCTCGCTGCCGCCTTCCGACGGGTCGAAGAAGGCCGTCCCGAAGCGCCGATCGAGAAGCAGCATCACGAGGGCCCCGGTCAGCGCCGGGAAGGCGAACAGGATCAGGACCGCCGTCACCAGCACCGTCCAGGTGAAGACCGGCACCCGCAGCATGGACATTCCCGCCGCCCGCCGGGTGTACGTGGTGGAGATGAAGTTGACGGCGCCGAGCACGCTGGCGATGCCGGTCAACGCGAGGCCCACGATCCACAGGTCCGTCCCGATCGTCGCCGAGTAGGGCAACCGCGAGTTGGGCGGGTAGCCCGTCCAGCCGACGTCGGCCGGTCCGCCCGCAGCGAGGTAGCCGGAGAGCACGATGAGCCCGCCGAACAGGAACAGCCAGAACGACAGCGCGTTCAGCCGTGGGAACACCATGTCGGCGGCGCCGATCTGGAGCGGGATCAGGTAGTTCGCCAGCCCGGCGACCGCCGGGGTGGCGAACAGCAGCATCATGATCGTGCCGTGCATGGTGAACAGTTGGTTGTAGCCCTCCTGGTCGACCAGCTGGAGCCCCGGGACGGCCAGTTCGCTGCGGATGACCACGGCGAGCAGCCCGCCGAGGAGGAAGAAGGCGAAGGCGGCCGTCAGGTACAGCAGCCCGATGCGCTTGTGATCGGTCGTTGTCAGCCAGGTGACGATCGTCGTTCGCTCGGTCACTGGGCCGCCCGCTGTTGCTCGAGCCACGTCCGGTACTCACCACCCTCGACGGCGCGCAGCGTGAACGGCATCACCGAGTGGTAGATGCCGCAGAACTCGGCGCACTGGCCGCCATAATCACCCGGCCGCTCAACGGTGAATTCGAACGTGTTGACCCAGCCCGGGTTGACGTCGCGCTTGAACAGGAACTGCGGGATGGCCAGCGAATGGATCACGTCATTCGAGCGGACCGTCATCTGAATGGGTTCGCCGACCGGGACCACGATCGTCGGGCCGTCCTCGCCCGGTCCCCCAAGCCCGGTGACGGCGACGTCGTCATCCGGGTACTCAAAGGTCCACCCCCAGCGAAACGCGGTGACATCCATGCGCACGCCGGGTGTCGCGCTCGTGCTGTCGACGCTGCCCAGGACGATGAGCGTGGCCACGAACAGGAGGGCCACGATGCCCGCCGGGATCGCCGTCCACGTCACCTCAAGGGCGAGGCTGCCGCGGCGCTGTTCGGGCAGCGAATCATCGTCGCGCTGGCGCCGGAAGCGGACGATCGAGATCGTGATGAGGGCTGCCACGAACAGGCCGATGAGCACGGCCAGGACGTGCACGCCGGTGTATAGCTGCTGGACCTCACGACCTTCGGCGGTGGCCGCCTCGGGCACGCAGCCGGCCGCAAGCAGCGCGACGACGGCACCGGCGGCGAGGTGCAGCCGTCTCGCCGGCGTCCGCCTCACGGCTCGACCTCCTCGAACCCGCCGGAGGGGTTCCGCCGGACGCCGGTCCCACTCCGCCGCACCTCGTCGACCAGTTCTCCTCCGCCGTGCGATGGACCGCCCGCCGACCGAGCGCGCGCAAACCGCCACGCCACCAGCCAGACGACAACCGGCAGGATCAGCGACAGCCAGCGGAACAGGATCGTCAGGGTGTGGACGTCCGTGCCGAAATAGAAGGCCAGGACGTCGTTGCCGCCGGCGAGCGTCAATACCCCGAAGATCGCCAGGATCGCGAGCCCCGTCGCGAAGCGGACCGGGTGGTCCCACGGGTCGTCGAGCAGGTGATGGTCGGCGCGGTCCTTCGACATCCACGCCTCGATGAACGGCCACAGCGCGACGATCGTGAAGAGGATTCCTGGCAGCACGACCCCGGGCACGAACACCGACGGGATGGTGAGCCCGAGGATAACCGGCTCGAACGGCGGGAAGATCCGCAGCGATCCGTCGAGCCAGCCGACGTACCAGTCGGGCTGGGCAGGCGAGGCAACCACGGAGGCGTCGAACGGCCCGTAGAGCCAGATCGGGTTGATCTGGAAGAGCCCGCCGATGATCGCCAGCACGGCCGCGGTCAGGAAGAACAATCCCGTCGACAGGAAGACCTGGCCGGGCCAGAAGTAGCGCCCGATGACGTTCTCCTCGCGCGCGAGCGGGCTCCGATACTGGGTGTGCTTGTGGAGCACGAGCAGCACGATGTGGACCGTGATCGCGCCGATCACCAGCGCGGGCAGGAACAGCACGTGGAGGACGAAGAGCCGCGGGATGATCGCGTCGGTCGGGAACTCCCCACCGAACGCCAGCGACGCCAGCCACGGCCCGATGAACGGCACTGACAGCAGCACCGAATAGAGGATCCGGGCGCCGGTGCCCGACAGGAGGTCATCGGGCAGCGAGTAGCCCGTGAACCCCTCGGCAAGGGCGAGCACCAGCAGGCCGAACCCGACCAGCCAGTTGAGCTCGCGCGGCCGCCGGAAGGCCCCGGTGAAGAAGACGCGCGCCAGGTGCAGTACGACGACGGCCACGAAGGTCAGCGCCGACCAATGGTGGATCTGGCGCATCAGCAGCCCGGCCTGCACTTCGAACGAGAGGTGCATCACCGAATCGAAGGCAGCCGAGACTTCCTGGCCCTGGAGCGGGGCGTATGGCCCCTCGTACGTGACGGGGGCCGCGCTGGGCACGTAGAAGAAGGTCATGAACGTGCCCGTGGCGAGCAGGATCACGAAGCAGAACAACGCGATCTCGCCGAGCAGGAACGACCAGTGGTCGGGGAAGACCTTGCGCAGCGCCGTGCGCAGGACGCGCGCCGCGCCCGTCCGCTGGTCGAGCCACAGCATGACGCGGTCCGGGACGCCGCTGTCGTTGGGCTCGCTCACGTCAGTCCCACGTCATGTTCCAGAAGCTCGGCCCGACCGGCTCGGAGAAGCCTCCGAGGGCCACGAAGGTGCCGTCGGCGCGGCGGGCGATGGGCAGCTGCGGCAGCGGGCGGGCGGCCGGCCCGGAGATCGGCTGGGCGCCACGCAGCACGTCGAACTCCGACTGGTGGCAGGGACAGATCAGGGTGTGCTGCGAAGACCGGTACAGCCCGACCGGGCAGCCGGCATGGGTGCAGATCTTCGAGTAGGCGACATAGCCGTCGGGCGCCCACTCCGCGGCGGTCGGGTCGAGCTCGAGCAGCTCCGGCTCGACGCGGATCAGGAGGGTCGCCGAATTCGGATCGGACGCATCGCCGTCCGGGAAGACGGTGAACACGCCGCCGATCGGCATGTCGGCAAGCGCCTGCGGGGTGCCGGCATTCGGCGCGAGGGATGCACCTTCCCGCCAGGAGGTCTCGAACAGGCTGCGTCCGGGGGCCGGGCCGAGCGAGAAGACCGGGATCGCCAGTGCCGCGCCCAGGCCGCCGACCGCGCCGAGCAGGCCCCCGATCAGCAGCTTCCGCCGGCTGAACCCCGCTTCCTCCGTAAGCGCGTCCTCGAAGCGCCGCATTTCCTCGGGCGTCGTCGCGACGGATCCGCGTGGTTCGATGTGGATGCGCGTGGGCATCAGGTTGTGCGCCCAGGTGACGATGCCGGCCCCGATGCCGCCGAGGCAGATCATCAGCAGCACGCCCTCGACCTGGGTCTGGCCGCCGAGCAGGTACACGACCAGGAGGGCGACGCCCGCGAGAAAGGCCGCGGCAAAGAGCAGCAGGACGAGACGCTCGGCGGCTCGCTCGGTCACCGGATTTCCTCGGCCGGCACCTCGGCCTGCGGACCGCGCGGCCGCCGGCCGACGAACCGCGCGACGAGCACGAAGACGCCCAGGCCGATCAGGATCGCCACGAACCCTTCGCTCACCGGCCCGAACCCGCCGAGCGGAACGCCGCCCGGCGTCGGGGCACTCTGCAGGAACAGGACGTAGGCGACGATCGCGTCCTGGTCGCGCTGGTCGAAGTCGAAGCGTGGCATCACGCCAGGCCCCACGACCATCGCCTCGGCCACATCGAGGGCATTCGCCTGGTGGAGGTTCGCCGCCGCCGCTCCCCCGCCAACCGCGTTGCCGCTGCCACTGGCTCCGTGGCATGCCGCGCAGTTCGCCGTGTACAGCTCGAACCCGCGGCGGACGTCGCCGCCCGCGGTGACCTGTGGGATGTCCGGACCGGTCCCGAGGCTCGCTACGTACTCGACGAGCGCCGCCATGTCCGCATCGTCGAAGTGCGGCTCGCCGCGCTGCGGCGCCTGGCCCGGTGCCCCCAGCGGCATCCGCCCGGTTCGGAGGTAGAAATCCGCGCCGGCCGCGCCGGCCATGACCAGGGGCGGGCCCGCGTCGCCGCCCTGGCCCTCGGGTCCGTGGCAGCTCGCGCAGTTCTGGAGGTACAGGGTTGCGCCCTGCTCGCGAACCGCCCCACCGGCCTCGGCCGCGTCAGCAGGGAGTGGCGGACCGGTAACCGCTCCCAGGACCGCCATGAAGCCGACCGCGATCCCAAGGATCGCGGCGTAACCGCGGAGGGTCCCGACGCGGGATCGCTCGCCCGATCGCGGGGTGGGCGTCGGCTGTGTCATCACGGTCCTCGCGCATCCGGCGGCGACAGGCAGGAGCCACCAGGGATGCGCATCGCCGATGGTCCGGGGAGGGACGTCCGGCCCACGTAGCGGCCTGTGCGACCTGCCTTACAGGACCATTACACGGAGGGGCCGAAACGGCACATCCGGCTCAACCCTTGCGTTCGAGGATCGGGCGCGCCTTCTCTGTGTCATCGACCACGAAGGCAAACATGGCGCGGTCTCCCCATCGCCCGAGGAACAGATGGCCGTAGATGTTGACGCCGGCCTCGGCCAGCTCGCGGGCGACGCGGGCCATGCCGCCGGGACGGTCGTCGACCTCGGCCAGGATCGACTCGCCCTCGTAGTAGGTGTAGCCGCCCTCGTCGAGCACGGCCTTCGTCTTGTCATCGTCCGCGGTGGTCATGATCACGTGACCGACGTCGCCCAGGCCGCCGCCACCGATGGCCCGCAGGTCCACGCCCCGGGCAGCGAGGGTCTCGGCGAGCACCGCCATCGACCCGGGTTCGTTCTTGAGCTGCACCACGAACTGGTTGGCCACCTGGCGCCTCCACCGCTGCGAACGTGGCGATTCTAGCGGGACAGCCACGTCGGAGGCCGAGCCGTTACCGTTTCACTGGCCGTGTGCCCAGGATCAACGGCGGTCTGGCCGAGCCTGGACCCGGCGCCGCGTGCACCGCCGCAACGCCCCGTGCGGCCACGTGGGTTCGTTGCAAGGTGCAGCCGCTATGATGCGGCCAATGGACCCCGTACGCGTGCCGTCGATTCCGGCCGCGACCCTCCCCCTTCCCCCCAAACTCGAGGGCCTCCGCCGCCTCGCCTACAACCTGTACTGGTCGTGGCACCCGCGCACCCGCGCGCTGTGGAGCCGCATCGACCGCACGGCGTGGACCCGCTACCGGAACCCGATCCCGGTCCTGGCACGCGCCGTCGACTGGGACCAGCTCCTGGCCGACGAGCGCTTCATGGCGGACTACGCCGACGTGATCGCCGAGTTCGACCGGTACATGGAGAACGGTTCGGACCAGTGGTTCCAGCGCAGGCACGGAAGTCGCCTGAAGGGCCCCATCGCCTACTTCTGCGCCGAGTACGGCCTCCATGAGTCGCTGGGGATCTACTCGGGCGGCCTGGGCGTGCTCGCCGGCGATCACATGAAGACCGCCAGCGACATGGCGATCCCGTTCCTGGGCGTCGGGCTGCTGTACCGCAAGGGCTACTTCCGCCAGTCGATCGATGCCGACGGCCATCAGGAGCACAACTACCCGGACTACGACCTCGTTCGTCTGCCGCTGAGCCGCGTTCAGGATTCGATCGGCGAGCCGCTGTCGGTGACGGTCGAGCTTGCCGACCGCGACGTGACCGCCGCCGTCTGGCTCGCGCAGGTTGGCCGCGTCCCGGTCCTCCTGCTCGACACCGACGTCCCCGCGAATGCCGATTCGGACCGTCCCATCAGCCACATGCTGTACGTCCGCGGCCGGGAGATGCGGCTGCACCAGGAGCTGGTGCTCGGTGTCGGCGGCGTCCGCGCGATCCGCGCCCTCGACCTGGAGCCCGCTGTCTGGCACCTCAATGAAGGCCACTCGGCCTTCCTCCTCGCCGAGCGCGCGCGCGAGCTGGTGGCCCGCGGCGAGACGCTCGATGAGGCGTGGGACCAGGTCCGGCGCAACTCGGTCTTCACGATCCACACGCCGGTCGCGGCCGGCAACGAACGCTTCGAAGCCGATCTCGTCCGGCGCGTCGCCGGTCCGCTCCTCGAACGTGCGGAGATCCCGGTCGAAGCCATCCTCAAGCTCGGCCTCGGCGTCGACGACGACCCGCAGCAGTTCGACATGACCGCCTTCTCGTTGCGCCTCAGCAACGGCTCGAACGCGGTCAGCCAGTTGCACGCCGAGACGGCCAACGCCACCTGGCGCGAGGTCTCGCCAAAGGAAATCCTCGGCATCACCAACGGCGTCCACGGCCCGTCGTGGATCGGCGCCCCGATCGCCGACCTGCTCGAGCACCACCTCGACGTGAACCTCGACGACATCGACGAGGCCAGCGAGGCGCGACGCTTCTGGGAGCGCCTGGACCGAGTTCCGTCGAAGGAGCTCTGGGAGGCGCATGCGCGCCAGAAGCGTGAGCTGGCGCTCTTCGCCCGGGGACGTCTGCGCAACCAGTTCGCCCGCCACGGGGAGGCGCCATCGGTCCTCGCGGAGCTCGAGCAGGCGCTCGATCCGGACATCCTCACCGTCGGGTTCGCGCGTCGGTTCGCGACGTACAAGCGCGCCGGCCTGATCTTCCACGAGATCGATCGCCTGGCCAAGCTGCTGTGGGACGAGAAGCGGCCCATCCAGGTCGTGTTCGCCGGCAAGGCACACCCGGCGGACCGGCCCGGCCAGCGCGTGATCCAGGAGATCTTCCAGCGCTCCCGTTCGCCTCAGCTCCGGGGCCGGGTGTTCATCCTCGAGGACTACGACATGCGGATCGCCCGCTTCCTCGTCCAGGGCGTCGACGTGTGGCTGAACAACCCGCGCCGCCCGCTCGAGGCCTCGGGCACGTCCGGGATGAAGGCGGCGATGAACGCGGTCGTCAACGTCAGCGTCCTCGACGGCTGGTGGGACGAGGGCTTCGAAGGCGACAACGGCTGGGCGATCGGCGGTCGCGAGATGAACCCCGACGAGGGCGCCCAGGACTGGGCCGATGCCCAGGACCTCTACCGCCTCCTCGAGGAGGAGATCATCCCGGCCTACTACGATCGCGATGCGAACGGCATCCCGAAGCGCTGGCTCGATGTCGCCCGTCGCTCGATGTCGTCGACGCTGTGGCGCTTCTCGACCACGCGGATGCTCCACGAGTACACCGAGCGCCTGTACCTCCCGGCGGCCGGGGTGCCGGTTCCGGTCAGCGCCCCGCGAAAGATCGTCACCGAGGCGGGCTGACCGCTGCCCGACCGCATCTCGTTCGCGCTCGCGATCCACAATCACCAGCCGGTCGGCAACTTCGGGTGGGTGATCGCCGAGGTGTTCGAGCACGCCTACCTGCCGTTCGTCGACGCGCTCGAGAAGCATCCTGCCGTCCGGGTCTCACTTCACTACAGCGGGCCGCTGCTCGAATGGCTGACCGCCGAGCGGCCGGTCTTCGTCGAGCGTCTCCGGGATCTCGTCTACGCCGGCCAGGTCGAGATGCTCGGCGGCGGCTGGGCGGAGCCGGTGCTCGCCTCGCTGCCCGAGCGCGATCGCGTCGGCCAGCTCACGCGGATGGCGGGGGAGGTCGAGCGCGTGTTCGGACATCGCCCCCGCGGGGCGTGGCTGGCGGAACGCGTCTGGGAGCCGTCGCTGCCCGCGTCGCTGGCCGCTGCCGGCTACGACTGGACGATCCTCGACGACGCCCATTTCCGCGCCGCGTCGATCCCGGAGGAGCAGCGCTGGGGCGCCTACACGACCGAGGACCAGGGGAGGCTGGTACGGCTCTTCGGCACCGAGCAGGGCTTGCGCTACCTGATTCCGTTCGGGACGGTCGAGGACACCATCGCCCACCTGCGCACGAACGCGACGGCGGACGGGGCGCGGATCGGGATGATGGGCGACGACGGCGAGAAGTTCGGCGCCTGGCCGACCACCTTCGAGCACTGCTGGGGCACGGGCCGCTGGATGGAGGACTTCTTCGAGGCACTCGAAGCGAACGGGGACTGGCTCGAGACCGTCCACCCGACGGCGTGGCTCGCCGAGCACCCGCCGATTGGCCGTGCGTATATCCCGACCGGTTCCTATGCCGAGATGGGCGAGTGGTCGCTGCCGCCCGAGGAGTCACGCGCGTATTCAGCGGTGCTCCATCGCGCCGTAGAACACGACCTGCCGGAACGACGCTGGCTGCGCGGCGGGTTCTGGCGCAACTTCCAGGTGAAGTACCGCGAGATCAACGACCTGCACAAGCAGATGCTGCGCACGTCAGCCAGGGTCGACGCGATGCCCGACGGGGCGCGCAAGGCGCGCGCGCTCGACCACCTCTATCGCGGCCAGTCCAACGACTGCTACTGGCACGGCTTGTTCGGCGGCATCTACATCAGCCACATGCGGCTGGCGACGTTCGAGCAGCTGATCGCGGCAGCGGACCTGGCGGACGGTGACGCGACGGTGGCGACAACGCTCGACACGGATCTCGACGGCATCAACGAGGTCGTACTCGCCGGACCCGGCCAGACCGTGATCGTGGACCTGGCCGAGGGCGGGGCGATCGGCAGCTGGGACATCCGGCCGGTTCGGCATGCGCTCGCGGCCGTGCTCCGCCGCCGGCCCGAGGCATCGCACGCCATGCTGCGGAATCATCCCGCGTTCGCCACGGAGGACGACCCCGCAGGGACGACCTCGATCCACGAGCTCGTTCGGGTCAAGGAGCCTGGGCTCGCCGAGCGGCTCCACTACGACGCCTACGAGCGACGGTCGGGACACGTGCGGTTCCTCGAGCCGGCGGTGACGCCAACGACCTGGGCGACCGCCGGCACGCCGGAGCTCGGCGACTTCCTGACCGAGCCGTTCGAGCTCGTCCGGCTCGACGAAGCCGGCGTGGCCCTGCGGCGCCATGGATCGGTGCAGGGAGGCGCTGGGCGGCTACCCATCCTTGTGGCCAAGTCCTTCACCGTCGGCGGGGATCGACGGTCACCCCGGCTCGGGCTGACGGTCACCCTCGAGAACCGCTCCGATCACGCATTGACGACGCGGCTCGGCATCGAATGGAACCTGACGATGCTCGGGGGCGGCGGCAACCCGGCAGCGTGGTACCGGGTCGACGGTGAGCGCACGGCGCACGACGCAACCGGCGTTCGAGACGACCTCACCGAGGTCCGCCAGGGCAACGACCATGTCGGCGTGAGCATCAGCACGACCGTCGCACCGGCTGCGGACGCCTGGTGGGCGCCGATCGAGACCATCTCCAATTCCGAGAACGGCTTCGAGCGCGTGTACCAGGGCAGCGCGCTGCTCCTGTCGTGGCCGCTGACGCTGGGGCCTGGCCAAGGCCGCGAATTCCGCATCGAGCATGCTGTGACCACGGCGCGCGACCGAGCGGCCGAGGAGGCCACATGAGCCGTGGCAGCCTGGTCGTCCATGGCCACTTCTACCAGCCGCTGCGGGTCGATCCCTTCACCGGCAAGGTCCCGGTCGATTCGTCAGCCGCGCCGTTCGACAACTGGAACGCACGCGTGGCGGCCGAGTGCTACCGCCCGAACGCCGAGCGGCGCAACTACGGGCGGATGTCATGGGATCTCGGACCGACGCTTGCCGATTGGCTCGAGGACGGCGATCCGAAGGCCTACCGGGGCTTCATCGACGGCGACCGGCCATCCGATCGCGATTCGTCGATCCCCGTCAGCCGCGGCAACGGCATGGCGCAGCCATACCATCACGCCATCGCGCCGCTGGCATCGGCCGCGGACCGCCGCACCGAGATCCGCTGGGGCATGCGCGACTTCCAGCGGCGCTTTGGACGGAAGGCCGAAGGCCTGTGGTTCCCCGAGACCGCGATCGACATCCCGAGCCTGCGCATCGCCGCCGAGGAGGGCATCCGCTACACGATCCTCGCGCCGTGGCAGGCGGCGACCCCGAACCTCGACACGCGCCGGCCGTACCGGGTCGAGCTCGGCGGCGGGCGAAGCATCGTCGTCGTCTTCTACGACGCCGGGCTGTCGGCGGCCGTCTCGTTCGAGCCCGAGGCCACCGCCGATGCCGACCGCTTCGCCCGCGAACGGGTCGTGCCGCGCCTGGCCGGGTCGTTCGATGCGAGCGGCGGCCCGCCGCTCGTGGTGATCGCCACCGACGGTGAGCTGTACGGCCACCACCAGCCGTTCCGCGAGCTGTTCCTGCAGCGGCTGATCCGGCCGGGCGCCGAGCAGGCCGAGCGCCCATTCGATGTGGTAGATCTCGCGACCGCCCTTGCGCCGGACGCGTCGAGATCGTTGAAGACCGCCAGAATCAACGAGCGGACATCATGGAGCTGCCACCACGGCGTGCTGCGCTGGAGTGGTGAATGCCCGGACGCCGCCGACGGCCGCTGGAAGGGCCCGCTGCGCGCCGCCTTCGAACGGCTGGCCGCCGGTGTCGACACCGTCACGACGACCCACTTCGCCGCCCTGCCACGCGAGCCCGACCCGTGGGCTGCCCGCGACGCCTATGTCGACGTCGTGCTCGGCACGCAGCCGAGCGGGGCGTTCGCCGCTCGGTGGGTCGGCGACGGTGCGCCGGTCGAGGCGCGCCGGACGCTACTCAAGCTGCTCGAGGCGCAACGCTGGCGTCTCGCCATGTTCGCGAGCGACGCGTGGTTCTGGGACGACCCGATCCGTCCCGAGACGCGGCAGGTGCTCCGTTTCGCGGCGCGCGCAGCGCAGCTCACCGACCAGATCGGTGGGACCGACCTCGAACGGCGGCTCGTCGAGGACCTCACCCTGCTCCGTTCACCGCGCCAGGGCGTCGACGGCGCGGCGATCTATCGCACCTCGCTCGAGGAGGTCGGCCAGCGGGCCGTGCTGACAGACGAGGAGCAGGCCTCCGCCTGACTCAGCTGGCGGCCACCGGCTCCGGTCGGCTGGCCGCGGCGTGCTCGATGGCGCGGCGGAGCAGCTCCAGGCCCGAAGGGTCGAACTCATAGGTCCACTGGCGGAGGCGGTCCGGCCGATCGAACCGCTTGTCGAGTCCGAGCCGGATGGCCTCGCGCGACACGAGGATCACGTCCGCGGTCTCGTTGACCTGCTCGATGTCCTCGTCGCCGCCCTGGGTGGTGCCGGTCACGAGCTCGATCCCGGTCGTCCCGGCAAGCGCCAGCGTTTCGAGGATGTTCTCGGCTCCCCGGTCCGAGGCGCACACGAGGCCCACCTTGGTCCCCGCCGGCAGGCCCGCGATCTCGTGAACGAGCTCGACATACCCCGGCCCGACGAGCATCGCCACGACGGGCACGCGCCCTCCGACCAGGGCCTGGGCTTCGTCGGCATGGAACGTCGTCGTCGCGACGAGGTCGTAGTGGAAGCGATCCAGCCGCTCGGGCAGGTCGTCGAGCAGCGAGCCCTCGACCTCGATCTGCCCGGGGAACTCGTCGGTCAGTCGCTCGGCGTCGTAGCCCGCATCGGCATTGGTGCACTCGGCGAAGAGCACGCGGACCAGGGGACCGGGTCGCTTGCGTTCGGTGGCGGCCGCGAAGGTGGCCGAGGCGACCTCGTCTGCCGTAAAGCCGGCGTGCGCGGCGCGACGGAGCATCTCGGACACCAAGCCGGCGAGCGCTTCGGCCGCCCGGCGCTGCGGCGGGCGATCGGCCACGTGCGTGCCCGCCCCGTGGCGACTCGAGACATACCCGGCGTCGGACAAACGACGATAGACCGCCCGGATGGTGTTCGGGTTGACTCTGAGCGCGGCGCCGAGCTCACGCACCGGGGGAAGCCGCGAACCGGGCAGCAGTCGACCGGAGTCAATCTGGTAGGCCAGCTGCCAGTAGATCTGGGTGGAGATCGGGACGTCCGAGCCTCGCTCGACGTCGAGATCGCTACCCATGACGGCCTGTTGATTTCGGGACGATTCGTCCATTGACATAGTGTGCTAGTCCAATTACATTTGGCCTAGTCCAATATACCAAGCTCTTCGAACGCGGTTCCTCGCCGCTCCACCAAAGGCAGGTGCTCCATGGATGCGCTGATCGTCCTGATCGCCATTCTGAGTGTTCTGGTCATGTTCGACGTGGCGTCCTCGCGGGGCGCCGGTCGCACGATCTAGCAAGACAGCAACTTCCCCGCCGTTCCCTCCAACGGCGTAGCCCTCGTCAGCCCGTGGCGCGCAGGCCGCGGGCTGACGGATTCCGGGGCGGTGCGACGCCCGCCCGGCCGGATTTCGTCATGTGCTCGCCGGGTGAGCGTTCGTCAGCAATTCCGCGGCAGATGCTCGTCGGTCGACGCGTGTGCCGGTTTCGCCGCGGCGATCCACGCTCACGGTTCGCTCACGACGGCTCTCGCCTTCGCCTGATGCTCGCCTGGCGCGCATTTGGCAGAAACGCCGGCGGCGAACGTACTCGCCGTGGTTTGACACGTTCCGCGGGTCACGCCTACGGTTCCTGAGCACCCAGCCCACGTTCGTCCGCGGCCCCGCGACGGCCGCAATCTCAGCGACCACGCCGAGGAGGACAGGATCAGCGGCGCGCCACTGACCGACATCAGCTCCATCGTCGGGGACGGGCGCCGTCGCGCCGTGGTCGAGGGGGTCACGCCGCTCGTGGACGGCGGCCGCTTCCCGATCAAGCGCGTCGTCGGCGACCGGGTGGTCGTCGAGGCCGACGCGTTCGCCGACGGCCATGACGTCGTCGTCGCCATCCTCCGCCATCGCACCCCGAGCGGACCGTGGATCGAGGTCCCGATGGAGGCCCTCGGCAACGATCGCTGGCGCGCGTCGTTCGTCGTTGACGAGATCGGCCGGCACGAGTACACGGTCGCTGCCTGGACCGATGCCTGGGTCACCTGGCGCGCGGACCTTGTCAAGCGTCTCGACGCCGGCCAGGACGTGACCGTCGATCTGAAGATTGGCGCGAACCTCATCGACAAGGCGGTTCGCCGCGCGGCTGCCGCCAGCGCCACCGAGGACGCCGAAGAGCTCGAACGCTGGGGCGCACGGCTGCGCAGGGGTTCGGCGGCCCGGGCGGCGCTCGACGATGAGCTCGACGCGCGCATGCGCCGCCATCCCGACCGCGAGCACGCCACGACCTTCGAGCACGCGCTCGGCATCACGGTGGACCCGATCCATGCGCGCTTCTCTGCCTGGTACGAGCTGTTTCCCCGCTCGACCGCGCCGAAGCCGGGCCGCCACGGCACGCTGCGCGATGTCATCAACCGCCTGTCCTACGTCGAAGGGCTCGGCTTCGACATCCTCTACCTTCCGCCGATCCACCCCATCGGCACGACGTTCCGCAAGGGCCCCAACAACATCACGACCGCCCGCCCGAAGGACCCCGGGGTGCCGTGGGCGATCGGGTCGCCCGAGGGCGGCCACACGGCCATCCATCCGGACCTCGGCACGCTCGACGATTTCGACGCGCTCGTCGAAGCCGCGCGCGCCCGCGGCATCCGGATCGCGCTCGACATCGCCTTCCAGGTTTCGCCCGACCACCCGTTCGTCAGCGAGCACCCGACGTGGTTCCGTCAGCGCCCCGACGGCACGGTGCAGTACGCGGAAAACCCGCCGAAGAAGTACCAGGACATCTACCCTTTTGACTTCGAGTCGGAGGACTGGCAGTCGCTGTGGCACGAGCTCTGCTCGATCTTCGACTTCTGGATCGGCCACGGGGTCGACATCTTCCGCGTCGACAACCCGCACACGAAGGCGTTCCCGTTCTGGGAGTGGACGATCGGCGAGCTGAAGCGAGCGCACCCCGAGGCGCTCTTCCTGGCCGAGGCGTTCACGCGGCCGAAGGTCATGTACCGGCTCGCAAAGGTCGGCTTCAGCCAGTCCTATACGTACTTCACGTGGCGGACCCACAAGCAGGAGCTGACCGAGTATTTCTCGGAGCTGAGCCGCCCACCGGTGTCCGAGTTCTTCCGCCCCAACGTCTGGCCGAACACCCCGGACATCCTCCACGAGACGCTGCAGACCGGCGGGCGGCCGATGTTCGAGGCGCGCTACGTGATGGCGGCCACGCTGGCGGCCACATACGGGATCTACGGCCCGGCGTTCGAGCTGCTCGAGCACGTTCCGCGCGAGCCGGGCAGCGAGGAGTATCTGAACTCCGAGAAATACGAGATCAAGACGTGGGATCTCGAGCGGCCGGACTCGCTCGCCCCGCTGATCCGCCAGGTCAACGCCGTGCGCCGCGAGCACGCGGCGCTCCAGTCGAACGAGCGGCTCGTTTTCCACGACATCGACGACGACGCGATGCTGGCGTACACGAAGCGCTCTAGCGACGGATCGGACATCGTGCTCACGGTGGTCAGCCTCGATCCGCATGCTCGGCGCGCCGGGACACTTCGGCTCCACCACGGCGCGCTCGATCTCGAGCCGGGGCGCGGCGTCCAGGTCACGGACCTCCTCGAAGGCGGCACGGAACGGTGGGCCGCGGAGGCTCCCAGGATCGAGCTCGTGCCGGGCACCCGCCAGGCGCGCATCCTCCAGCTGGCAGCGGTCCGATGACGACCATCGAGCAGGAAGACCTCGCCGAGTCCTTCTTCGCCGCGCCGACGCTCGGTGACGACCCGCTCTGGTACAAGGACGCGGTCATCTACGAGGTCCACGTCCGCGCCTTCCGCGACAGCAACGCGGACGGCGTGGGCGACTTCCGCGGGCTGACCGAGAAGCTCGACTACCTCCGTGATCTTGGCGTCACGGCGATCTGGGTGCTGCCCTTCTACCCATCGCCGCTCAAGGACGACGGCTACGACATCGCCGACTACCTGGGCGTCCACCCCGACTACGGGACGATGCGCGACGTCCGCCAGTTCATCCGCGAGGCCCATCGCCGCGGCCTGCGCGTCATCACCGAGCTGGTCTGCAACCACACCTCGGACCAGCACCCATGGTTCCAGCGCGCGCGACGTGCGCCGCGGGGCAGCCCGTGGCGCGACTTCTACGTCTGGAGCGACGACCCGGACAAGTACCGCGAGGCCCGGATCATCTTCAAGGACTTCGAGACCTCGAACTGGACGTGGGATCCGGTTGCCGAGCAGTACTTCTGGCACCGCTTCTACTCGCACCAGCCGGACCTCAACTTCGACAATCCGAAGGTCCGCGAGGCGATCATGCGCACGATGGACGCCTGGCTCGAGATGGGCGTCGACGGGCTGCGCCTCGACGCGATCCCCTACCTCTACGAGCGCGAGGGCACCAACTGCGAGAACCTGCCCGAGACCCACGCGTTCCTCAAGCAGCTCCGCGCGCACATCGACAAGCGCTTCTCCGGCCGGATGCTGCTGGCCGAAGCGAACCAGTGGCCGGAGGACTCGGTCGAGTACTTCGGGGACGGCGACGAGTGCCACATGGCGTTCCACTTCCCCGTGATGCCGCGCCTGTTCATGTCGATCCGGATGGAGGACCGCTTCCCGATCATCGACATCCTCGACCAGACGCCGGCGATCCCCGATACCGCGCAGTGGGCGTTGTTCCTCCGCAACCACGACGAGCTGACCCTCGAGATGGTCACGGATGAGGAACGCGACTACATGTACCGCGTGTACGCGCGCGACCCGCAGATGCGGATCAACCTCGGTATCCGCCGGCGGCTTGCACCGCTCCTCGGCAACAACCGCCGCCGGATCGAGCTGATGAAGGGGCTGCTGCTGTCCCTGCCGGGCACGCCGGTCATTTACTACGGCGACGAGATCGGGATGGGCGACAACGTCTACGTCGGCGACCGCAACGGGGTGCGCACCCCGATGCAGTGGAGTGGTGACCGCAACGCGGGCTTCTCGTCGGCGAACCGCCAGCAGCTGTACCTGCCGGTCATCACCGATCCTGAGTACCACTACGAGGCGGTCAACGTCGAGGCGCAGCAAGCCAACCCCCACTCGCTGCTGTGGTGGATGAAGCGCCTGCTCGACCTGCGCCACCGCCACAAGGCGTTCTCGCGCGGCTCGCTCGAGTTCCTCCACCCGGAGAACCGCAAAGTCCTCGCATTCCTGCGCCAGCTCGAGGACGAGACGATCCTGGTCGTCGCGAACCTGTCGCGCTTCGTCCAGCACACCGAGCTGGACCTCTCGAAGCTCGAAGGCAGGATCCCGGTCGAGATGTTCGGCCGGGTCGAGTTCCCGCCCGTCACCGGCGCACCGTACTTCCTGTCGCTCGCCCCGCACTCGTTCCTGTGGTTCGAGCTTGAGGCGCCGGCCGAGACTGCCGATGCCGGTTCGAGCGGCGTGCCCACCCTCGCCCTCGACCGGACCCTCGAGGAGCTCGCCGCCCACGATCGTCACGGGCAGCTCGCGAAGGTCCTCACGAAGGCGCTGCCGAGCCGGCGCTGGTTCCGCGGGAAAGCACGAACCATCAAGGCGACCAGCGTCGCGGACGCGGTCGTGGTCCATGGCACCGTCGCCGGGGCGATCGTCGTGACGCTTGCCGTCGACTACACCGAAGGCGAAAGCGAGCTCTACCTGCTACCCATCCGAGCCGTGCCGCCATCGGACCGGGAGCGCATCCTGCTGGAGGCGCCGGGGCAGCTGATCGCGATCCTCACGGGCGCGGACGGGCGAGATGGAGGGGCGCTCGTCGACGCGGCGATGGACCCGGACTTCATGACCGTCCTCCTCGACGCCATCGGCGAGCGGAAGCGCTTCAAGGGAGTGCGCGGCGAGCTTCGCGGCGTGCCGGAGAAGACGTTCAGGGCGACGCGTGGTCCGGGCGACGCGCTGTCGGCGAGCCCGATCGGATCCGAGCAGAGCAACAGTTCGGTGGCCTTCGGGGACCGGATGATCCTCAAGCTGTACCGGGTGCTCGAGCAGGGCATCAACCCGGATCTCGAGATCGGGCGCTTCCTGACGCAGCGCGGCTTCGAATGGGTACCGGCCGCGTGTGGCGCACTGGAATACGCGGGCGCCGACGGCTCGCGGGGCGTCGCCGCGATCGCCCAGGCGTACGTTCCGAACCATGGCGACGTCTTCACGTACACCCTCGACGCGATCGGCGACTACCTCGAGCGCGTCGTCACGGAGGCCGAACCGCCGATCAACGGTTCGCTCGCGGCGGCCGGGCTCCTGGCGGCGGCGACCGAGGAGCTGCCCCAGATCGCCCACCGGACCGTCGGCTCGTACCTGGACCTGGCACGGTTGCTTGGCCAGCGCACCGGTCAGCTCCACGCGACGCTCGCCTCGGAGACGCGCGATCCGGCCTTTGCCCCGGAGCCCTTCACGGAGCACTACCAGCGGTCGGTCTACCAGTCGATCCATACGATTGCGCGGCACAACCTGCGGTACCTGGCGCGCAAGGTCGACCAGCTGGGGCCTGGTGCAGCCCACGATGCCCGGCGGATCCTGGCTGACAACGTGGTGGTGGACCAACGCTTGCGCAACCTGCTGACGCACCGCTTCGGTGGGCAGCGGATCCGCATCCACGGCGACTTCCACGCCGGCCAGGTGCTCCACACCGGCCGCGACGTCGTGATCATCGACTTCGAGGGTGAGCCGGCCCGCCCGCTGAGCGAGCGGCGGCTCAGGCGCTCGCCGCTGCGCGACGTCGCGGGCATGGTCCGCTCCTTCCACTACGCCGCATACGGTTTGCTGCTCCACCCCAATTTGGGCCCGACCGTGCGCGAGGAGGACATGCCGGCCCTCGAGCCGTGGGTCCGGGCGTGGTATCGCTGGGTCTCCGCGGCGTACCTGCGCGGCTACCGCGAGGCGACGGCGGGGGCGGCGTTCCTGCCCTCGGACGCCGGCGAGTGGGCGACGGTCCTCGACGCGATGCTCTTCCACAAGGCGTTCTACGAGCTCGGCTACGAGCTGAACAACCGGCCCGACTGGGTCGCCATCCCGCTGCGCGGCATCGCCCAGCTGCTTGAGTCATGACACAGGCCCCGGGCTTCGCCCTGTCGCGAACGGCCCGCAGCCGGTTCGGGGTGGACGGCGCCCCCGCGACCGAGCGAGGCCACCTCAAGGTCCTTGACCGGTCCGGCGTCAGGAAGCTGGCGGCCAGGATGAACGAGGAACGGGAAGCCGGTTCGCCGCCCGCGCAACCCGGCGAGATCGTTGCCCTGGGCCTGCTCCATGAGATCTTCCACCTGCTCGTCGAGCGCTACGAAGCGGAAGCGAAGGGCAGCCTCGAAGGTGCCGCTTCGGAACTGGAGCGCCGGCTCCGCGATGGTGCGCGCACGGTCCTGCGCGGCTTCCAGACCGAGTTCCCGACCGACGCCGCCTCCGAACCGCCGCCCGAGATCGTCGAGGAGCTCCTCCTGACCCGGGTGGCCAACGAGAACCCGGCCGCGATCCCGATCCGCGACCTGTTCGACGACCGCCCGCTGGCGACAACGACACCCTACGAGCAGGCGATTGCCGCCCTCGAGGCATCCCTCCGCGACGGCCCGGCGTTCGGCCCCGACGGGGAGACGCTGTTCGAGCTCCTTCGAGCGCCGGCGCGCCACGCCCCGGGATCGCTCGCCGGTCAGCTGCGCTTCATCCGCGAGCGCTGGCGCGGGATGCTTGGCGACGCGCTGGATCGACTGATGGGCGAGATCGACCTGACGCTGGGGATCCTGGCCGAGGAGGAGCGCGCGCTCCAGCTTCGCGACGTGCGCTGGGGCGCGGGGTTGGGATCTGCCCACGCGCCGTCGTTCGCCGGCGCCGAACACGAGGTTGAGCGGTTCAGCAGCGACTCGGCCTGGATGCCGCGCGTCGTGTTGATGGCCAAGAGCACCTACGTCTGGCTCGACCAGCTGTCCCGCTGGTACGGCCGGGACATCCGGACGCTCGACGCGATCCCGGACGAGGAGCTCGACAAGCTCGCTTCCTGGGGCGTCACCGGCCTGTGGCTGATCGGGCTGTGGGAACGCTCGAAGGCGTCCGAGAAGATCAAGCGCTGGCGCGGGAACCAGGACGCGGTCGCGTCGGCATATTCGCTGGACGACTACCGGATCGCCGACGACCTGGGCGGTGAGGACGCCTATGCGACGCTTCGCGACCGGGCGTGGGCACGTGGTATCCGCCTCGCGAGCGACATGGTGCCGAACCACATGGGCATCGATTCGCGCTGGGTCGTCGAGCACCCCGACTGGTTCCTGTCACTGCCCGAGCCGCCCTACCCGGCCTATACCTACACGGGTGCCGACCTGTCCGACGACCCGCGGGTCGGGGTCGTGCTCGAGGACCACTACTGGAACGACTCCGACGCGGCGGTCACGTTCAAGCGCTTCGACAAGCACGGCGGCGACGTCCGCTACGTGTACCACGGCAACGACGGGACGAGCTTCCCGTGGAACGACACGGCGCAGCTCGACTTCCTCAAGCCGGAGGTCCGCGAAGCGGTCATCCAGACGATCATCGCGGTCGCGAGGCGTTTCCCGGTGATCCGCTTCGATGCAGCGATGGTCCTCGCGAAGAAGCACATCGAGCGCCTGTGGTGGCCCGAGCCGGGGTCTGGTGGGGGCATCCCGTCCCGCGCCGAGTTCGGATCGCTGCCCAGGGCCGAATTCGACCGGCGCATGCCGACGGAGTTCTGGCGCGAGGTCGTCGATCGAGTCGCCGCCGAGGTGCCCGACACGCTGCTGCTCGCCGAGGCCTTCTGGCTGCTCGAGGGCTACTTCGTCCGAACGTTGGGGATGCACCGCGTCTACAACAGCGCGTTCATGCACATGCTCCGCGACGAGGACAACGCGGGCTACCGGCGGGTCATCAAGGAGACGCTCGAATTCGATCCGGAGATCCTCAAGCGCTACGTGAACTTCATGAACAACCCCGACGAGAAGACGGCCGTCGAGCAGTTCGGCAAGGGCGACAAGTACTTCGGGATTGCCACGCTGCTCGCGACCCTCCCGGGGCTGCCGATGCTGGGCCACGGCCAGATCGAGGGCTTCGGCGAGAAGTACGGGATGGAGTTCCGCCGGGCGACTCTCGACGAGCGTGCGGAAGCGTGGCTGGTCGAGCGACACCAGCGGGAGATTTTCCCGCTGCTTCATCGGCGCGGCCAGTTCGCCGAGGCCGCCGACTTCCTGCTGTATGACGTCGTGGCCGATGGCGGCGGGGTGGACGAGAACGTCTTTGCGTACTCCAACGGAACCGGCGCCGGGCGGTCCCTGGTCGTCTACCACAACCGGTTCGGGTCGACGTCGGGCTGGATCCGTGACTCGGTTGCGTTCGCGGTCAAGGGGGATGAAGGTTCGAAGCGGCTCGTTCGGCGCACGCTGGCGGAAGGGTTGGGAATGCCCGCGGACCCCTCCGCGTTCCTGGCGTTCCGGGATGCGCGCAGCGGCCTGGAGCACCTGCGGTCAGTGCGCGAGCTGCGCGAGCGCGGACTTCACGTGTCGCTCGACGCATACCAGGGCCACGTCTTCTGGGAGTTCCGCGAACTCCATGACGGCGCCGCGCACCAGTGGTCGCGGCTGCGGGCGATGCTCGGCGAGCGGGGCGTGCCGTCGCTGGAGGACGCCCTGCGCGAGCTGCAGCTCGAACCGGTGCACACGGCGTTGCGAGCCGTGATCGCGGATCCGTCACGGGAGACGGTGACGACCGTGGTCGACGCCCTGGCCGATGCGACCGGCACCGAGGGCGACCGACCGGCGGTCGTGGACCTCGTCGCGGAGCGGGCGTCGCGCGGTCAGGCAGCGATCGCGGCGACCTCGGATCCGGTCGAGGAGTCAGCGCTCCGACTGTGGCTGTTGCTGTCCTCCCTCGGTTCGCTGCCGAAAGGCGCTGACGTCGCGGCCACGAGCCGGGCGTGGTTCGACGAGCTGCGCATGGCTCCGGTCATCGCGGCCGGCCTTCGTGAACGGGGCCTCGACGAGGGTCAGGCGTGGGGCGTGGCGGACCTGGTTCGCGTCCTGCTCGACCTGCCCCGGCCGTCGACGCTGCGCGGACCCGCGAAGACGGCCGGGCCGCGCCTGCTCGAAGCGTGGCTGGGTCGCGACGACCTCCGCGCCGCCATCGGCGTGAATACCTGGGAGGGCACCGAGTGGCTCGACCGCGACCGGTTCGCGTCGGTGCTGCGATGGGCCGCGCGGCTCGACGCGCTGGACGCCGGCAAGCCGGTTCCCAAGCGACCTCCGGTGTGGGTCACGCGCCTCAGCGGGGCCGCCGCCAGCGCGGGGTACCGGGTCGACAGCCTCCGCGAGCTCCTGGCCCCGCCGCCAGCCGCCAAGGCGGCTCCGAGGCGAGCCTCTCCTCCCCGAACGCCGCGCCCGCGCCGCTGAGTCGCCGTCGAGACACCTCCGGGAACAGCCGTGTGGGGGATTCTGAGTCGCCTGTGAGTCGCCCGCGCGAGGGAACGAGGTGCGCACCGAACAACACACGGTCGAAATCGTGGGTCCCTAAGGGCTGATTCGGCGGGATCGGTGCTCCCAGAGCACCATTTCGGCCGAGCCGAAGGCCGATTCGGGTGATTTGGTGCGCACAGAACACGGCGCCAGCCGTGTGGTTCGCGCCAGGGCCACGCCATGGTCGCCCGGTGTCAGGTCTGACTCGCGGGGGTGCTGCCGCGAGTGAGGTCCTCCTTCGGGCGCGTGGCGTACCAGACGAACGCCATCGGGATCAGCACGATGAGCCACAGGATCACGAGGAGCGTGAGGCCGACGCCGCCACGGCTCCAGGCGTCGGCCTGGCAGGTGCTGAGCTCGCTGCCGGCAAGCCCGGTGCAGTCCTGCCCGATCCCGAGGAAGGCGGCGAACGTCCCGACGGCCATCAGGCCGGTCCAGATCAGGATTGCCCATGTCGCAATGCGATTGCCCATACCGGCCATCCTCCAGCGCACGGGCGCGTGGGACGCGCCACCGATTCGCCTCTTATCCGCCGCGGAGCGGCCGATGGCTAGGGCCGTTCGGCCCCATCCGGGCGCGCGGGCGCGAGGCGATCGAGAACGTCGCGCTCGACCGTCATCCCAGGACGAGTCGGCGCAGCAACGACGTCGGCGGGGCGCCGTGCGAGATCAGGTTCTCGAGGTGGGGGCGGTAGTGGAACCCCGGCGTATCTCCGAATCCGCCCACGACCCGCGGCTCCGGCACGGCTGATCCGTCGGCTCCGGCCGCCGCGGCGGCACGCCGCCGCACCTCGCGCTCGATGTCCCAGAACTCCATCGACCCAGCGAAATAGGTCGACAGCTGGGTCGATGAAAGGCGCGCCCGGTCGAACTTGTTGCGCGCCTCGGCCTCCTCCTGGAAGCCGCCCTCGACCATCAACTCGACCGCCTCGTCTCCGGTCATCCCGTGGACGTGGATGCGCGCGTCGATGATCGCGTTCGTGATCGAGCGCAGGTAGAACTTCCAGTGCACGAGGAGGAGCGACGGATCCTCGGCGCCGTAGCCGACGTCCATCATCACCTGCGTCACGTACACCGCCCAGCCCTCGGCGAACAGGCCGCTGCCGAAGATCGTGCGGACCATCGACGGCGCGCGGTTGGCGTACACGCCCTGCAGGTAGTGACCGGGCACCGCTTCGTGAATGGTCAGCAGGCGGAGCATGCGGGCGTTGTCCTCGCGCAGATACGACTCCTTGCGCTCCTCGGGCCAGTCGTCGGGCACCGGGGTGATCGCGAAGAACGCCTTCTCGGCAGCATCCAGCGGACCGGGCGAATCAAGCATCGCCCCGCCGAATGCGCGCAGGAACGTCGGCGTCCAACGGATGTCGAGCGGCTCGTCGGCGAGGCCAATGAGATCGCGCTCGCGGCAGAACGCTTCCACGCGCCCGAGCTCCTCGCGGCAGAAGTCGAGCAGCTCGTCGGACCGTGGATGATCGTGTGCGATCGCGTCGAGCACGCCCCTGACCAGGCGCTGCTCGTCGTCAGGCGGGGCCTGGTCCGGGAACCACGTTGGCCACAACTCCCCGGCGAGGCGAACCATCTCGGCCCGGACCGCCACGTAGTCGCGCTCCGCCTGGTCGAGGATCCGCTGCGGCGTAAGGTCGTCCGAGCGCATCGTGTGGCGCATCTTCTCGGCGAACAGTCGCGCCCCCAAGCGTCCCTCGCCCTCGCTGCGTGGCAGGACCTCGTTGCGCAGGTGGTGCTCCAGGCGCGCCGCGGCGTCTCGGGCGCGATCGGCGGCTGCGCGCAACCGTGGCATCACCGCCGCAACGGCCGCGTCCTCTGCTTCCACATCCGCACCGGCAGCGATCGCCTCGTCGGCAAGCTCCATGACGCCGGGCAGTTGGTCGAGCGCCTTCTCGGTGTGGAATCGGGCGACCGGCCGATCGCCCACCGGCCCGATCTCGTCGATCGCCGCATCCACGACTGCGTCGATGCCCTCGAGGCGGCCTGCCATCGATGCGAGCCGCTCGCCCAGCGGCGCGAACTCGCGGGCGATCAACGGAAAGAGGCCCCCGCCGAGCAGGTACACCCAGTCGAGCGGATTCCACGCCTCCTCGCGCAGCTCGAGATCGGAGAAGCGCATCGCTTCGAGCTGCTGGACGAGCAGGTCGCGATCGACGGCATCGTCGGCCGACAGCCCCTCGAACCCGCGAAACTCGGCCAGCCAGCGATCGGCGAACGCGATCCGCGCCTCCCGACCTGCGGCCGACATGTCCGGCCAGCGATCGTCGTAGGCGTGCTCACCGATGCTGGTCGCGGCCGTCGGGAAGAGCGGGAAGAACTCGGACAGGAACGCGTCTGCACGCGAGCGGAAATCGGACACGGGAAACCTCGTGGGGCGCTTCGGGCGTGATGCGAGTCTAGCCGCCCGCTACCATCCGGGGCCATGTCCCGCGAACGATGGATCCAGCCGGTCGTCCTCGAGGGGCGAATCGTCCGCCTCGAGCCGTTGCGCCGCGCCCACCTTGACGGGCTCGCGGAGGTCGCGTTCGATCCGACGCTCTGGCAGTTCACGCTCGCACGGCCGGTCGACCGGGCGGGCCTGGAGGCGTGGCTCGAGACGGCCCTCGGCAACGCAGAGGCGGGCACCGAGGTGCCGTTCGCCACGGTGGACCGGGCCTCCGGCCGGCCGATCGGCAGCACGCGCTACCTCGCCATCGTGCCCGAGCACCGCCGGTTCGAGATCGGCTGGACCTGGCTGGCCACCACCGCCCAGCGAACGGGCGCCAACCGCGAGGCGAAGCTGCTGCAGCTCACGCACGGGTTCGAGCAGCTCGCCGCGAACCGGATCGAGTTCAAGACCGACTCGCTGAACGAGCGATCGCGCGCGGCCTTGCTCGGCATCGGCGCGCAATTCGAAGGCATCTTCCGAAACCACATGGTCATGCCCGACGGGCGGCTGCGCCACTCCGCGTACTACAGCGTCACCCGCGAGGACTGGCCCGACGTGAAGGACCGTTTGCATGCGCTGCTGCGTCGCGGCAGCGCCAGCACAAGCGCGTGATCGTCAGCGATCCGACAGGCGCTCCTCATCGCTCCCGTGATCGACCCTGCCCGGCTTCTCATCCACGGGAGCGTCCGGCCGAATCCCCAGGCTCTCGGTCGCCCCGGCATCCGGGGATGGCCCCTGGTCCATTCGCCTCGCCACCCGATCGGGGTCGTCGGTGGCGTTGGCCTGTCGCGCCTTCCTGATCGTCTCTCCGTCGTAGCCCGGCATCACAGCGTCCTCCTGCAAGACGTCCAGTCTTGACGCCGGTCGGCGAACCGGGTGTACGAGAATCGCGCCGGAGACTTGCAGACCGATTGCGCCCACCGCCATGATCTGCGCGCACACGGCGCCCGGCCCAACGCGCGCCGCAACCGCTCGGAGGACCGACTTCGTGAGGGGTTTCATCGTCGGGACCGTCGCCACGGCGATTGCGTTCTGGATTGTCGCGGTCGTGTTCCCCGAGTACCTCGGGCTCGACTTCCTGAAATACGAGGGCGACATCGTCGGGCTGCTCGTGCTCGCGCTGATCTTTGGCGTGATCAACGGCCTGATCGGGCCGATCGTGCGGCTGATCGCCTTGCCGATCACGTTCATGACCCTCGGCCTGTTCGGCTTCGTGATCAACGGGATCCTGCTGATCGTGGTCGCCTGGATCGCCCAGAACCTGGACCTCGCGTTCACGGTCGGCGACTACCCGCCCGAATTCAACGCGACGACGATCGTCGGCGCGATCGTCGGTGCGGTGGTGCTCGGCGTGGTGAACTCGATCGCGCACTCCGTGGTCAAGGACTGAACGAGCACGACAGCTGACCTGACCGGCACGCCCGAACCCGACCGCCTTCCGGTCATCGCCGACGGCCTGCGGCTCGCGGCACGCCGGTTCAGCACGCCGTTGTTCGTCACGGACGTCGTGACGCTGGAGGCATCCGCGCACGAACTGGCCGCGGCCTTCCCCGACCCGATCGTGCGCCAGTTCTCGCTCAAGGCGAATGATGTCGCGGCGATCGTGGGGGTCGTGCACGCCCTGGGCCTGGGCGCGAACGTCGTATCGAGCGGCGAGTGGTCGATCGCCCGGCGCGCGGGTGTCCCCAACGAGCGCATCACGTTCGAGGGAATCGGCAAAGCCGACGCGGACCTGCGGCGGGCGGTCCGCGCGGCCGCCGATGGAGCCGCTCCCCTCTGGCTAGCGGTCGAGTCCATGGAGGAAGCGGCTGCGCTGACCGCGATCGCGCGGCGGCGTGGTCCGGGGTCGGACGGACGGCCGCCGCTCGATGTCCTCTTCCGGCTCAACCCGGCAGTGAGCCCGGAAACCTCAGCGGGGCTCGCGGTCGGGTCGGCAGGCGCCAAGTTCGGCATGACCGAGACGGAGCTCACGTCGGCGGTGGAGCGGATGGTCGACCGCTCCGGCGGGGCGCTGATCCCGCGCGGGATCCATCTGCACGTCGGATCGCAGCTGGGTGCGGTGGACGCATGGCGGGACGCGGTCCGGCGCGGCGTGGCGCTGCTCGCGCTGTTGCGCGGCGGCCTCGATTCGTTCGACACGCTCGATCTCGGCGGCGGCTTCCCGGTGGCTCCGTTTGGCCAGGACGGTCCGCGACCCGAGCGCTTCGCCCGGGTCCTGTGGCCGCTGCTGGAGGCCATCCCCGAGGACCGTCGACCGCGGCGGCTGGCCGTGGAGCCCGGACGGTTCGTCGTCGCGCGCGCCGGATGGCTCGTGGCCCGGGTGCTCCACATCCGGGAGCGGCCCGCTGGCGAAGGCGACGTCGTCCGCCAGGTGGTGCTCGATGCGGGCATGACCGAGCTCATCCGGCCGGCGCTGTACGGTGCCCGCCATGGGATCGTGGCGCTGACCTCCCACGGACGGCCGACGACCGCGGGCCCGCACCCGACGGCCACGCCAGCGCTCGTCGAAGGGCCGGTGTGCGAGTCCACCGACCACCTGGGCATGCACGACCTGCCGCCGCTCCGCCGGGGCGACCTGGTCGCGATCCGCGACGCCGGCGCCTACGGGACGTCGATGGGATCGACGTACAACGGCCGGCCGCGTCCCGCCCAGGTCCTCCTCGAGCGGGACGGGGCGCTCCGCCTTGCGCGCCGGCGGGGCCGCATCGCCGACCTCGGTTGACTACCCTGTTGGGCGTGCCACCCAGGTCCGTCGCCCGCGCACCCAGCTTGTTCGCCGCGATGTTCACAGCGTTGTCTGTCGCGGCCGCGCTCGCGCTGCCGGCGCTCGCGGCCACGCCCGAGGAGCCGGTCCAGCAGACGATCAACGACACCGCCGGGCTGCTCGACGCGGGCACGATTCGCACCGCCACGCTGGTCGCCGACCGCATCGACGAGATCACCGGTCAGCGGCTGCTCGTCTATGCGCAGAACGCCGATAATCCCGGACCGGTGGCGACGGAGGCCCGGGCACAGGAGCTGCTCGAAAGCGCGATGGGCGGCCCCGCCGGCACGGAACCCGGGCTGGTCGTGCTCGTGGAGCAGGACCCCTCCGGGTCGACTTCGGAGATCGCCTACGCGGCGTCGCCCCTCTTCCGACCACACGTCACCCCCGAGACGCTGGCGGAGATTCTCGATGTCAGCGTCCGCCCGGTCGTGGCAGCCGGCGATCTCAACGCCGCCACGATCGTCGCGGTGGCGCGGGTGCTCATGGAAGTCACCGGCGAGCTGCCCGGCGGCGCGGCAACCGACCCGGGCGGCCCTCCCGACGCACCACCGCCCGGTCCGCCCTTCCCGGAGCCCGAGATCGACCGGGCCGTCTACGACTTCGCGGGCGTCTTCTCACCGGAGACGATCGCGGCCGTCGAAGCCACGATCGACCGGATCGAGGAACGGACCGGGGCCGAGCTGGTCGTCTATTCGCAGGTCGTCGATTCCGCGACGACGTCCGAGACCGAGGCCCACGCGCTCGCGCTGATCAACCAGTGGGGCGTCGGACGCAAGGGCTTCGACGACGGGCTGGCGATCTTCTTCGATTTCGAGCCCGGCCGTTCGAGCGGACAGGTCCAGTTGTACGCGGCACCCGGATTCGCTGCCACGTACCTGACGAACAGCGAGCGCCAGTCGATCTTCGAGAACGACATGCTCCCCCACCTCCGGGCCGACCAATGGGACGCAGCACTGCTGGCCGCCATTGACCGGATCGATGAGGTTGCCACGCCCGAAACCGCCGCACGCCTCGAGCAGGGTCGGCAGCTCAATGCCGTGGTGGGACTCGTCGGTGCGCCGTTGGTCCTGGCCGGACTCATCGGCTGGGGCTTCTTCCATTGGCGGCGCTACGGAAAGGACCCGGTCTACCTCGACTCGCCGTCGATTTACGTGCCGGCCCCACCGCCCGATCTGACCGCCGCGTCCGGGGCGATGGTGATGGACGGCAAGACGTCACGACGGGCGCTCACGACCGCGATGCTGGACCTGGCCAGCCGTGGATTGATCGCGTTCCGCGAAGAGGAGAGCGGAATCCTCGGTCTCGGCGGCAAGAAGGTCGGCGTCGAGCTCGATCCACCTGCGGCGGATGACGTCATCGAGGCGCAGCGGGCGCGCAACGCCCGCAAGCCGATCGGGCCGGCGGAACAGCTCGCGCTGCGCCGGCTGCGGCCGATCGGCACCGATGACTACATCGAGCCCGACGAGTTGCTCAAGTTCGGGGAGGCGGTCGACGACTTCGATGCCGCCCTGGAAGGCCATGTGGTCAAGAGCGGGTGGTTCGGCGAGAAGCCGAGCGTCGCCGTGCGTCGCTGGTTCGTGCGGGGAATCGCGGCAGTCGTCATCGGCGTGGGACTGATCGTGCTCGCGTTCAACATCCCGATGAGCGGCCTGACGCTGGTCGGCGGGGCGGCGGTGATCGGGGGGATCGTCCTGATGATCATCGCCGGCGTCATGCCCACCGTGACCATGCCCGGCGCAATGATCCGTGCGCAGCTCGCCGCCTACCGGCGAACGCTCAAGAAGACGATGGAGCAATCGCGCTCGATGGACCAGGTGGTGGCCGAGTCGGGGCTCGACTGGCTCGACACGCCCGATCAGGCCGTCGTGTGGGGAACGGCGCTGGGCCTCCAGGACGAGGTCGAGGCCGTGCTGGAGCGGAGCATGGAGGACCTCAAGGAAGGAACCACGTCAACCGGGACCTACTTCCCGGCCTGGTACACCGGCTCGAGCGGCCGGGGCTTCGTCGGCGGGGGCGGCGGTGGTGGTGGTGGCATCTTCTCGAGCTCGGGCATCCCCAGCATCGGCGGCATGATGGCGTCGCTCGGCACGATCGGGAACTCGCCGTCGTCCTCGGGGAGCGGCGGTGGTGGAGGGTTCTCCGGCGGAGGCGGCGGTGGCGGCGGAGGCGGCGCGGGCGGCGGGTTCTAGCCGCGTTGCTGCCGGCGTACCCGGCGGTGTTCCCGGCGCAACAGATCGGCCGAACACGCAGCGGGTGGCTCAGGCGCTCCCAAACAGCGCCCGGCAGCGCTCGAGGCCTTCGACCTCGACGGTCGGCCGCGGTCGCGACTGCCAGCGCTCGAGGGTCATCCGGTACCTCACCGTCTGCCTCGCCACGCCCTCAGGGGCGAGCTGGCCGAAGCCGTCCGGTTCGTAGCCCAGCGACCGGGATACCGCATTCGAGGCCGTGTTGTCGGTGAACGCCTCCGACGTCGCGAGCCTGGCTCGGAGGTGATCGAAGGCGAATGCGAGGACCGCCCCACGCATCTCCTTGCCGATCCCCTGTCGCTGGTAGCGCTGCGCCACCCATGAGCCGGTGTCGACGGTCCGGAACACCGGGAAGTTTTCGGCCGCGATCGTCTGCGCGGCCACCCACGACCCATCCCGCTCCACGGCCAGGTTGAGCCACCACTTCTCGGGCGCGAACGTCGCGCGGACCGACCAATGGTGCTGGATGAACCCGATCTCGAACTCGGGACTCGGGCGCTGCGTCCACGGCACGCCGAACGGCATTTCGGCGGCATCGTGGATGCCCGAACGGGCGAGCTCGGCGAGCTCGATCAGTTCGTCGTCTGTCGGCAGCCGCAGCACGAGATGCTCGCTCCGGATGCGCAAATCGAACAGCGGCCAGAGGGGATGCGCCACGGCGGGAGGGCTCCGATGTGGTCGGGGGAGCGCGACGGTACACTCCGCCCATGGGTGCTGTCGAGACGATGGAAGTCTTCTTCGAGAAACTGAATGCCGGCGACCGTGAGGGCGCGGTAGCGCTGATGGACGACATGACGGAGATGCGCGTGCACGTCGGCGACAGCGTGCAGACGCTGCGTGGCGTGGACCGCGTCGGCGGCTGGTTCCTGCGCGGCGACGCGGGCCTGCGCATGATCCCCGGCGAGGTGCGCGATACCGGCAATACCTACGAGGCCGATGTCCTCGTGGTTCGCCCCGGAGCCCCGACGCAGCACATCGACGCCACGTTCCGGGTCGAGGCCGGCAAGATCACCGCGATCAACATCGCCCCGCGCTAGCTTCGGGGCGGCCTCCCCCAGACCTTCGGTCCACTCCCGTGATGCACGTTCCCGGCATCGAATATGCCGGGAAGTCGCATCGCGACGGAGGGTGAGTTCCGGCGGCGCCACGACCCGGGGAGCGGCCCTAGCTTGGCGGCGCGCTCTCGAACAACCCGGGTTCCTGCTCGGACTCCGGAACCGGGATGATCACCTGGTCCCCGATCGAGATCTTGTCGGGGTCCTTGATGGTGTCCTCGTTGGCAGCGATCAGCTCGTCGATCGTCACGTTGAACTTGTTGGCGATCTTCGACATCGTGTCGCCGGATTTCACGATATACACCTGCGGGGTCGGCGCCGCGGGCACGGTCGGTGACGGCACCACCGACTCGACGGGCCCGCTCGGTGCGGCCGACTCATCGCCGCTGCCCGTTCCCGCCGGCCCGCCGCTGAAGAAGTCGAGCAGCGAGGGCAGGAAGAACAAGGCGAGCGCAGCGATGGCCAGCGCCGCGGCCATCACGCCCAGGCGAGGCAGGCCGGGCAGGGCTGCCCGGGACTTGATCTCCGGGTAGGCCTCGTAACGCCGCGGCTGCTCCCACGATGGGTTCTCGCGTCCCCCGCTCGAAGGCGCACGTGTCGCCTCGGCTCGATAGCGGCCGGTGTCCTCGTCGTACGAGCTCGGCTGGTCGGGAGGTCGGGAGGCGGCAGCCGCACCGGCAGCGGCGGCGCCACCGCTCACCAGGCCGGCGAGCTCGGCGTCCGCCTCCTGCGCACGCTCGGGTGACTTGGACGGCTGCCAGGTGTCCTTGTGCGGCGTGGTGTCGGACTGCTCCGGGGAATGCGGCGGCACGAACGACTCGCCGCCGGCGACGCGATCAGCAGAGCTTCCGGCGAGTCCCTGGGCCTCGCGATCGGCGAGGAATGGGGGCGGCGCGGCGGCCGGTCCGGATGCTCCCCCTGCACCAGCGCCGCCGGCTGCGGCCGCATTCGCGGCGCCGGCAGCACCCGCTCCTGGCGCCCCGGCAGCCCACGGCGGGGGTGCGGCCCAGTCCCGTGGCGGGTTGCGACGGGGCGGGAGCGGCGCCGGGCCTTCGTCACGCTCCGCCGGGCGCGGTCCTTGCCACTCGGCGGCGGGCTCGACGCGCTGGCTTGGCACGCCGCCCTCGGGCTGTCGATCGGCGTCGAGATCGTGACGGTGCTCCGGTTCGCTCGAGGCGACGGCGGCCCCCGGAGGCGGGACCGGAACTCCGCCCCCGGCACGCGTGCGTGCCGCCTCGCGGTTCGCCCAGTCCTGGAACGTCGGGCACACCGCGAAGGCGATCGACAGGCAGTACGCCTCCTGGTGAGCGATGGCGCGCGGTGCCGGATGGACCTCGGCGTAGCAGCGGTGACGGTGGTCCGGTCGATCGGAACGCTCGTCCCGGTCGTCCTCGAATGCGACGAAGGGGCAGGCCGGTGCACCATCCGAATGGGCAACACCGCGTTCGGTCATCGCGCGGATGATACCCGTCCGGCACGCTCGCGGCCCGTTTGACAGGCACGGTTGGGCCTCCGACACTTCGAACATTGAACGGTCCATTCCGCCGTTCGCATCAGACTTCCGATCGCCCGAAGGAGTCTCAATGTCTCGATTGAGCCGCTGGCTCGCACCCACCACCATCGTCCGCGCGCACTGCGACCTCCCATGCGGTGTCTATGACCCCGAGCAGGCACGCATCGAAGCCGAGTCGGTGTTCCGCATCCAGGAGAAGTACCAGGGCAGCGAGGACCCGATCTTCCGGGCGCGCGCCGTGCACATCAAGGAAGAACGCGCCGATCTCGTGAAGCACCACCTCGACGTGCTGTGGCACGACTACTTCAAGCCCGAGCACCTCGACGCCGTGCCGAACTTGCACGACCTGTTCTGGAACGCGACGAAGGCCGCGTCCAAGGCCAAGGCGTCGGTCGATCCGGCCGACGGCAAGGCCCTCCTCACCGCGATCGACGAGATCGACGCGGCCTGGAAGAAGACCGGCGGTCTGGAGAAGACCCGGGTCGCCGGCCGTCCCGGTTGATCACGACGTCCTGAGATCGGCCGGTGGCCGCCACGGAGCCCCGTCGAGCGACGGGGCTCTCCCGTTTTCGCGGCCCGTGGCGGGTCGTCGTCGCCGAGGCGTCGATGCTGCCGGCGATCGCGCCGGGCCACTGGCTGCTGGTCGACCCGACGGTCACGCGCTGGCCGCGCCGCGGTTCGGTCGTCGTGGTCCGCGAACCCGACTCCGGAGAGCTTGCGATCAAGCGTGTCGCCGCTCGGCCCGGGGATCGCGTGCCGTTCGCGGACGGCTACCTGATGCTCGCCGAGGACGAGGCGTGGCTGCTGTCAGACGCTGACGAGGAGGCGACCAGGGCGGCCGGTTTCGGGCCGCCGATCGACTCACGGACGTACGGGCCGGTGCCCGTCGACATGCTGGTCGGGCGGGCGTGGTTCCGGTACGCGCCGTTGCGCCGTCTCGGGCGGATCACGCGTCGAGGGTGATCGCGGCCGCCTTGCAGTCCTGCGCGAAGGCCGCCTGCGCCTCGGGCGTCGGGTCCCAGCGGGTCGGGAAGCACACCAGCCGGTCGAGCCCGAGTGCGCCCATCGCGCCGAGGAAGTCGACCCGCTCCTGGCCGGCATCACGCACGTCCTGATCGCGTGTGTAGAGCGAGACCCGGAGCGTTGACGGATCGCGGTCCTCCTCCTCGCAGCGCTGCCGGATGAGTGGCAGGAGCTCGGCCACCTCGTCGGGCACCAGGAAGACCAGGTTCAGCTCCTCGGCGAACCGGGCCGCGTAGCGGAACGTCACGTTCCGACCGTTGCCGCCGACGATGATCGGGATCCGCGGTTTCTGCAGCCCCTTCGGCTCGTTGACCGCTCCCGCCACCGAGGCATACTCGCCCTCGAACGTGGCGCGCCCGGGTTCGAGCATCCGGCGCACGACCTCGAGGTGATCGCCAAGGGCCGCCATCCGCTCGCCGAGCGTCGGGAAACCGTAGCCGTAGGCGAGCCACTCGTCCTCCTTCCAGCCGGCGCCGATCCCCAGCTCGAAGCGCCCGCCGCAGATGACGTCGATCGTCGACGCCATCTTGGCCGTGAGCGCGGGGTTGCGAAACCCGGTGCACACCACCATGTGCCCGAGCCGAACGCGCTTCGTCGCCATGGCCAGCGCGGCGAGCACCGAGAACGATTCGAACGTGATCTCGTCGGCCGGGACGGGCACGGTGTGGAAGTGATCGAACGCCCACAGCGACTCGAAGCCGAGCGCCTCGGCCTGCTCCGCGAGCTCGATGGTCCGCGCCCATGCCTCGGCCGGGTCCCAACCGTCGTACTCGCGCTTCCAGCCCTGGCACGCCATCAGACCAACCTGCATCCCGTCCTCCTTCATCCCCGTGGTCGGCACATGGTGCCGTGGCGGCCCGTATCCTGCGCGCCATGAACGACGTCGCCTTCGATCCAGACGCCGCCCTGCCCGGTCCGCCCGATCCGTGGCAGAGCACCTCGATGCCGTCGCTGCGGTCCGGGCCGCCGTACCACATGACCGAGATGATCGAAGCAGAGCCGGGCTTGGCCCGCCGCCTGCTGACCGCGCTCGCAGCACCCGACGGCGCGGCCGCGCGCCTCGCAGGGGCGGTCAGCGCGGCGGCCGAGGACGGGCAGCCGATCATCGTCACGGGGTGCGGAACGTCCGAGCATGCGGCGCTGGCCGGTGTCGACGTTCTGCGAGATGCGCTTCGATCCCTCGACATTCCAACGGCCGGACTGCGCTCGGAGCAGGCGTTCGAGCTCTCGCTGGATCCCGTCGCGAGCGGGCTGGTGATCGGCGTCTCGCACGAGGGCGGAACCCCTGCGACGAACGCGGCGCTCACGGCGTGCCGGGAGGCGGGTGCGCGGACGGCGCTCATCACGGTGTCGGACCGCTCGCCCGGCGCGGCATTGGCGGAACTCGTCCTCACGACCGACGAGCTCGACCAGGGCTGGTGCCACGTGATCGGCTACCTGGCGCCGATCCTGGCCTTCACCGCCATTGGTGCTCATGTGTCCGATGCGCCGGTTCGCCCCGACACGGCTTCCATGTTGATCGCCAGCGGCGTTGCGCAGACCCTGGCCGCCGAAGCGATCGCGGCCCGGTTTGCGGACGCCACCCGATTGCTGGTCATCGCCTCGGGGAGCGACCGGCCCGCCGGCCGCGAGCTCGTGCTCAAGGTCGAAGAGGGGTCCTGGCTGCGGTCGGCGTATCGGGACCTCGAGACGTTCCTGCACGGCCACCTGCCGGCGGTGGACGCGGGCTCGGCGCTGGTGCTCGTCCTCACCGACCGTGACCACCGGCGGGAGCGCACGAAGCGCGCCCTGGACATGCTCCGGGCCGCGGCCGTGCTGGAGGTACGGGCGGCGGCGATCCTTGCCCAAGCGCTCGACGACGAGGTGCCTGAGGAGCTGACCCCGGCGGGACGCCTCCTCGTCCGCGACGCGCCGGACCTCCCCGCGCCCGTGGCCGCGCTGCTGGGGAGTGCCGCGCCGCTCCAGTTGATCACGGAGCGGCTTGCCCGGGCGCGCGGCACGAACCCGGATCCGATCCGCCGCGACGATCCGCGCTACCGCGCCGCCGCCGAGGCTGCGGAGCACTGACGCGCGCACCCAAAGGCGTCCGTATTCCGGGGAGGCATGTGTTTCGCGTCAGCACGCGGGCCGGGTTGCCGATTCGGGCGGAACGGACGCACTGGCACGCTCGATTGGCCGGATCTCATGCGTGCCGGGAATACAGGCCTCCGGGAACCCGCTACACCCGCCCGATCAGCGCCTCGCCCATGACGTCCACCATGTCGAGATCCCACGGCAGGAAGTCCTGGAGCATCATGCGCTCCACCCCGACCTCTGCGTAGCGGCGCACGGCCGCGCGCGCGTCGTCCGGCGTGCCGAAGATCCAGCGCGTGCGGCGCTCCTCGAGCCACGCCTCGCCGGCCTCGGCGCCCTCCTCGCCGAAGGCGGTCATCAACGCCCGTTGCCGGTTGCGAACCTCGTCTTCGGTCCGGCCCACGAGCACGCCGACCATCGCCGACCGGCTGATCTCCCCAGGGTCCCGCCCGATCGCGGCGCATGCCGCGTCAAGCGACGTCGAGAGCCGCACCATGTGTTCGGGCGTCGCCGAGCTGACGTTGTACTCATCCGCGAACCGAGCCGCCAGCCGCACGGACCGCGGCTTTCCGTCGCCACCGACGATGATCCGGGGCCTTACCGATCCGAGAGGCGTCACCGGCCGCCCCGGAACCTGGACGGGCTTCGGGTAGAACTCCGCGTTCTCGACCCTCACGCGTCGACCCTCGTACGACCACCCATCGGGCTCGCCCCACAGGCCGTGGAGCATCGCCAGCGTGTCCTCCATCAGGTCGACCCGCCGTCCCGGTGGTGGGAAGTCCAGCCCGAGCTCGCGGTGCTCGCCCTCGTTCCAGCCCGCCCCGACGCCCACCTCGACCCGCCCACCGCTCATCTCGTCGACGGTCGTCACCAGCTTCGCGAACGTGCCCGGATGGCGGAACGTCATCGGCGATACCAGTGCCCCGAGCTTCACGCGTTCGGTCTCGCGCGCGAGCCCCGCCAGCACGGCCCACGCATCGGTCGTCGGCTTGCCCGAGGGACCCGGAAAACTCTGGAAGTGATCGGATCGGAAGAAGCCTTCGAACCCGTTGGCTTCCGCCCGACGGGCGATGGCGAGTTGGTCCGCGTAGCTCATGCCCTGCTGGGGCTCGGTCATGAGGACGAAGCGCATGGGCCCTCCACGATGGCAACCGTTCTGCAACCGTCGAACTTCCGCATCGAACCGAAGTTCGGGGTTGACATGATGATCAACTACGTATCAATATTTCAGCCCATGCGAACTATTCAACCGAACTCGGACCTGCAAGCCGAGATCGTCACGAACTTTCGCGAGGCCTTCGCCGAGCTCCGCTGCCTGGGCAGCGAGCGGATGCACCGGGCGGACATCAGCATGACCCATTTCCATCTGCTGTCCATGCTCGAGCGCCACGGCTCGATCACGATGAGCCGGATCGCCGAGCTGCTCGACGTGTCCGTCTCGAACGCGACCGGCCTCATCGATCGCATCGAAGAGCGCGGGCTCGTCGAGCGCGTGCGCGTCCCCGATGACCGGCGCGCCGTCCACGTCCGGCTCACGGACGAGGGCCGGACCAAGCTCCACGAGGTCGAGCTCTTCAAGGAAGACATGATCCACGCCGTCCTCGCGCGGCTGGACGAGCGGCAGCTGCGACGTGTGGCCCAGGCGATGGCCGACCTGCGCGGCGCGGTCGTCGACGTCATCAGCGCGGACCCGACGGCCGGACTGCACCAGCACCTCCAGCGCGCCCACGGCGAGTCCGTCGCGCCAACCCGGACCGCCTGACCGGTCCTCAGCGTCCCACATCGACTCATCGAAAGGACTGTTCATGGAAGCCATGCCCGCCACGACCGATGGCCGCGGGCCGAGCCTGACGGAGGACCCCGCCCTCGGCCTGAGCCACCGCCAGAAGCTCGAGATCCTCGGCGCCGTTCTGCTCGCGCTGTTCCTCGGAGCACTCGACCAGACCGTCGTCAGCACGGCGATGCCGCAGATCCTCACGGACCTCAACGGCAGCGCACTCTACACGTGGGTCGTCACGATCTACCTGCTCACCTCGACGATCACCGTCCCGTTCTACGGCAAGCTGTCCGACCTGTTCGGGCGCAAGCCGCTCCTGCTCTTCGGGATCGGCGTGTTCCTGCTGGGTTCGGCCCTGTCCGGGTTGAGCCAGACCATGGAGCAGCTGATCCTCTTCCGCGGCATCCAGGGCGTCGGCGCCGGCGCGCTGTTCCCGATCTCGCTCGCGGTCATCGGAGACCTGTTCAGCCCGGCCGAGCGCGGCCGCTACCAGGGCCTGTTCGGTGCCGTGTTCGGACTGTCGTTCCTGCTCGGCCCGGCGATCGGCGGCCTGCTGACCGACTTCGTCAGCTGGCACTGGGTGTTCTACGTGAACATCCCGATCGGCATCGTCAGCATGATCGTCATCTGGCGGCTGCTGCCAACGGTTCGCCGAGCTGACGCCAGCCGCAACCTCGACGTCCTCGGCGCGGCCGTGTTCACCGTGGCGATCTCGTTCCTGCTCGTGGGGCTGACCAACAAGTCCGGCCTGTCGTCGGCGGGGATCCCGAACGAGTGGACGGACTTCACCGTTGGTGGGTTCATCGCCATCGCCCTCGTCCTGTCGGCGATCTTCCTCGTCATCGAGTGGCGGGCCAAGGAGCCCATCGTGCCGCTCGGCCTGTGGCGCGAGCGAACGTACGCCTCGTCGATCATCTCGACGTTCCTGATCAGCTTCGGCTTCTTTGCGGCAGTCATCTTCCTGCCACGCTGGTTCCAGGTGGTCCGCGGCGAGAGCGCCACGCTCTCGGGCTACCTCCTCTTCCCGCTCCTGATCGGCCTCATCGGCAGCTCGATCATCTCGGGGATCATCGTGTCGCGAACGGGCCGCTACAAGCTGCTCGTCCTGACCGGGATCGCGTTCATGTTCGTCGGGCTGCTGCTGATGCGCCAGCTGACCGCGACGAC
>DASTYU010000238.1:0-17673 GCA_035764655.1 Candidatus Limnocylindrales bacterium | reverse complement strand
AGCTGCCCGCGACTTCCTCCCACCCGTCCTGGGCGATGATCCAGTGCGTCCGCCCGGGGAACGACAGGAAGTCCGTCCGGGCAGGCGATGCCTGGTGGGCGCGGTACATCCGGCGAACCGTGGACGGCGCCATCGCCCGGTCCGCTTCGCCACTGATGAACAGGAGCGGCGCCCGGTGGGGGTTCGCGAAGTCGACCCGTGCGGGGCTTCGCGGGTCCAGGAACGAATAGCCGGCCTCGAAGAACGGCCGCCCTGAGTCGGGGACGATCTGCGCGTCCCAGATCTGGCGCTGCTGTTCGGGCGCCATCGTGTGCACGAAGGCGAAGCGGTATTCCGGGTACGACCAGTGGACGACCTTCCGCCAGCCGAACGGGATCGCGAGGATCCGTCCGAGCGACAGGAGCGTCGTCGGCGCGAAGGCGAAGATGCCCTTCGGCGGAGCCGAGTCGATCGCGATCCCCGCGGCTCCGAGGCCGCGGTCCACGAGCAGCTGGACGAACAGGCCGCCGAATGAGTGGCCCACGAGGATCGGCGGCTCGTCGAGCTCGCGAATGATCCCCGCGTAGTGGTCGACGATCGCGTCGATGCCGACGCCGGCCAGCGGCGAAGGATCGGCGCGAATCGCCTCGACCGGCCGGTCCTTGCCCGGCCAGGCCGGGGCGAGGCATCGATAGCCTTTGGCCGCGAAGTAGGAGACGAACGGACCCCAGCAGGCCGGCGTGACCCAGCCGCCATGGATGAAGACGACGGTCTTGCTCATCTCAGGACTCCTCGGGTGACGATGCGGGCAGCCGCCATTCGGGGTCGAGCGGAATGACGCGGTCGGCGGTTTCGCCGCGCTGCCTGGCGAGATAGGCGTGGAAGCGGGCACGGCGCCGGGACACGAGCCGGCCGTCCGCGCAGCCGCAGCCGGCGGCGATGCAGCCACGTGGGGTGTAGTCCAGGTCGATGCGTTGCTGTCCGTCGGTGCCCATGTCAGGCCTCCTCTGGTTGGGTCGGTTCGGCCTCGGAGACGGATACCGAGGCCAGCTCGAGGCCGAGATCGCGGATCCGCGACAGCAGCCCGTGCAGCTGGGCCTGGTCGGCCACCTCGCCGACCAGTTCGGTGGCTCCAGGGCGGCGAACCGGCGCCATGCCGTCGAAGGCGGCCGTCAGGCGCTCGCTCAGCCGTCCATGAACCGTGATCCGGACGCTCAGGTGCGTGTTCATGGGCCGACCATCCGACCCCCCTGCGTGAGACCGCATCACCCACGCCCGGATTCACGCAGGCCGAATGGCCCTGTACGGTTGTTCGCTGAGCGCACAATCTGGGCGACTCTCTCCGGGCTTGGGTGGAGGGGCGTCCTTGGCGAGTGCTGACATCGGCGAGCGGGCCGCGGCTTCGGACGCGGTCGTCCTCGAGACGAAGTTCAGCCGTCCGCCGGTCCGCTCGGAGCACGTTCGGCGTGCCGATCTGCTGGCGGTCCTGCGCGCCGGCGGCGGTCGCAAGCTGACCCTCATCGCCGCTCCACCGGGTTTCGGCAAATCGACGTTGCTCGCGGAATGGGCGGCCGCCGAGGCCGCGCCGGCAGTGGCGTGGGTGTCACTCGACGAGAACGACAACGACCCGGCGCGGTTCTTCACCTATGTCGCGGCAGCGCTGAACCGCGTCGAGCCCGGCGTTGGGGGCCGTGCGCTGGCAGCCGTGCGAGACCCGGGCGCCGACCTGATCGGCGTCGTGCTGCCCCAGCTCCTCAACGACCTCGCCGGCGTCGAGCGGGATCTCGTGCTGGTCGTGGAGGACTACCACGTCATCGACAACGCGGACGTCCACGAGGCGCTCGCCTACATCATCGAGCGCTCGTCACCGCGTTTGCGCGTCATCCTTTCGACGCGTGAGGATCCGCCGCTGCCGCTGGCTCGTCTTCGGGCGCGCGGCGAACTTGCGGAGATCCGCGCCAGGGATCTGCGCTTCACCGAGGACGAGACCGCCGCGTTCCTGGTTGATGCACTCGGGCTGGACCTCACCGCCGCAGACGTTGCACGCCTCCAGGACCGAACGGAGGGCTGGCCGGCCGCACTGTACCTGGCGGCGCTGTCGGTCCGTGGACGAACGGACGCGACGGCAATGATCGAGGAGTTCGCCGGCGACGACCGCTACGTGGTCGATTACCTCACGACCGAGGTTTTGGCACGCCAACCGCCGGAGGTGCGCGAGTTCCTGCTCCGCACCTCGATGCTCAGCCGCCTGTCGGGATCGCTCTGCGACGCGGTGACCGAACGCCAAGGCTCGGCGGCGCTGCTCGCCCACCTCGAGCGCACCAACCTGCTGTTGATCCCGCTGGACGGCAGGCGCGAGTGGTATCGCTACCACCACCTGCTGGGCGACCTCCTGCGTCACGAGCTGGAGGCCACCGACCGCGCAGCGCTGCCCGCCCTGCACCGGCGGGCCGCGGCCTGGTATCGCGACGCCGGGATGATCGTGAGCGCCGCGGACCACGCGATCGCCGGTGGTGATCTCGAGCTCGTGGCGGAGCTCGTGGGGCGCCACTACGGTCTCTTCGTCGATCAGGGCCAGCTGGCGACCGTGATGGGCTGGCTCAGCGCGGTCCCGGAGCAGTCCGTGCGCGACGACTGGCTGCTGGGCTTCGCCGGCGCCGTCGTTTACGCGCACGCGGGCCGCTTCGACGAGGCCGAGCACTGGCTGGAGCTCGCCCAGCGGGCGCCGCAGGTGATACGCAACGGCCAGGATCCGGCGGGCCCGCTGGCGGCGGTCGCCGGCTACCTGCGGCTGCTGCGTGGCGACATCGGCGGGACGGTCGAGCATGCTCGCCGGGCACTTGCGACCGGCCCGAACGACCCGGTGTGGGCGCTGGCGCCACAGATGGTGCTCGCCCCGGCACTGTGGTGGGCGGGAGAACCTGCCGAGGCCCGCCGCGTCCTCGAGGCAGTGGCACGCACGGGTCAGGCCGTCGGGATCCCCGCGGCGACGGTGTACGCGCTCGGGAACCGGGCCGCCATCGCGCTCGACGAGCAGGACGAGCCCGCGGCGGAGACCCTGGCCGCCGAGGCGACCCAGCTCATGCAGCAACGCGGGCTCGAGGACCACCCGTGGGCCGGCATGGCCCACATCGTCTACGGAACGCTGCGGGGCCGGCGGCGGGAGCAGACCGTGGCTGCGGAGGAGATCGAGCGCGGGCTCGCGCTCGGGGAGCGGCTCGGTGCGTGGCAGCTGATCGCCTGCGCATGTCTTGGCCTCGCCGAGGTCCGCCGCCAACAGGGCCAGTCGGCCGCCGCGCGGCGCCTCCTCGCGCGGGTGCGCGACATCCTTGGGTCACTGCCTGACCCGGGCGACGGGTTCGCTCGCCTCGAGCGCACCGAGAAGGCGCTTCGGCTGCGAGCCACCCGCCATCACGCGGCCCCGAGCGCCCCGTATTGGGAGCTGTCGCAGCGGGAGCTCGACGTCCTGCGCCTCCTCCCGAGCCAGCTCTCGCAGCGAGAGATGGCTGCGGAGCTGTTCGTGTCCTTCAACACCGTCAGGACGCATACGCGCGTGATCTTCAGCAAGCTCGGCGTGACGTCCCGCGCCGAAGCGGTCGCGCGCGCCCGGGAGCTCGGCCTGCTGTAGGTCCGCGACCGTCCGAAGTTCACGCAGGGTGAAAGCGGGCCTGCGTGATGACCCGTCACCCATCGACGGCCAACCCTCGCTCGTGCCGGTCAACCGCACGAGAGAGGAGCAGTTCATGCAGACCGTCGTCATCTACGACTCGAAATTCGGCAACACCGAGCGGATCGCCGAGGCGATCGCCAGGGGCGCCGCACGGTTCGGCGAAGTCCGGGTGTTGAGCACCGCCGACGCTTCCGCAATTGCCGAAACGCTCGCCCAGCAGCCGGACCTGCTGCTGCTCGGTGGGCCGACCCAGAAGCGCGGTCCGAGCCCGGTCCTGCGTGCCTTCATCGACGCGCTTCCGGGACCGCTGCGCGGCATCCCCGCCGCGTCCTTCGACACGCGCTACCGCGGTCCCCTCTTCCTGATGGGATCGGCAGCGGCCGGTGTCGCCAAGGTCCTCGCCAAGTCCGGCGCGCAGCCCATGGCGCCACCCGAAAGCTTCTTCATGGAGCGCGGTGGGCCCATGGAGCGCCAGCAGCTGGAACCCGGCGAGGTCGAACGAGCCGAGCAGTGGGGCGGTGCCGTTGCGGCAGCCGCCGCACGGCAGAACGGAGCCTCCGATGCAAGCCACTGAGTTCCCGCGCACCTTCGTGCGCACGATCGCCGAGCGTCGGCCGCTGATCATGTCGGTCGCCGTCCTCGCCTGGTCGGTCAAGTACACCGTGAGCCTCGGACTGACCCACACCACCGGCCCCGAGGTGTACGGCGTCATGACCGCGGCACTCGCCGTCGGCGCCGCCGTCGCGAACCTCGTCCTGCTCAGGTCGGGACGCATGCCGGTCCTGGTGGTCGTCGGCCTTCTCGCCCTCTGGTTCCTGATCGCGGTGGCCGGCCTCGCCGGGACCGTCGCCCACATCGTCGGCCCGGTCGCGGGCCATGGACCGGTCGACCTTCGGCCGCGGCCGATTCCCGCGCCGCTGGTCTTCACCCTGCTCGGTGCCGTCGGCGGCACCGCCCTGATCCTCGGACGGCGTGCTGCCGCCCGGCGCATCCGCAATCACGAAAGGGAGTGACCCGATGTCGAAGACAACCGTGACCCGACTGTTCATCGCCGCAAACATCGCAATCGTCGTGGGCGTGATCCTGGTGCTCGCGACCGTCGTGACAGCCCTGGCCGGCGGCGTCGTCACGATCGGCGGACCCGGCGTGGTCGCCATCGATGGCCACACCTTCGCCGGGGCAGTCGGCTGGCTGCTGCTTGCTGCCGTGATCCTCGGCGGCGGTACGTTGATCGGGATCGCATCCTGGATCGGCGCCCTCTTCAACACGTCCGACCTCGAAGACAAGACGTGGTTCGGCGCGCTGTTGATCCTCGGGCTGCTCAGCTTCGGCTGGGTGGCCATGGTCGCCTATGTCGTCGCCGGCCCGGACGGCACGTCGACCCGGAATTCCGACCGCCTCGCGATGACGGCCTGAAGTCGCCGGTCGACCAACTCGTGGAGCACCGCGTGCGTACGCGGTGCTTCGCGGCGTCCGCAACAGGTCTCTCGGCCCTACCGGTGTCAGGGGCGGGCGACGTATGGTCGACCCGAGACGACGCGTCCGACCTTCGCACCAAGGGAGGTGCGGCGATGCCCGCAACGCTGCTCGCCGGCGAGGCGATCACGTCCATTTCGTTCGACATGGCGAACTGCTACCTGCTGCGATCCCGGGACGGGTTCGTCCTCGTCGACACCGGGTTGCCGAGGAACCGGACGCGGATCGACCATGCCATCGAGGCGGCCGGTTGCCGGCCGGGCGATCTCCGGCTGATCGTCCTGACCCACGGCGACTATGACCACGCCGGCAACGCCACCTATCTGCGCGAAGCGTTCGGGGGCGTGATCGGCATCCACGCTGACGACGCCGAGCGCGTCCGCCGCGGGGACTGGCAGTGGGGCTTCAAGTCGAAGCCCGATCGGTTTCTGCCGCTGTTCCGAATCGTCGGCCAGGTGGTGAGACCCGGTGCATTCCGGACCTTCGAGCCGAACGTGCTGCTGGAGGACGGCCAGGATCTCGCGTCCTACGGCTACGATGGCCGTATCCTCGCGCTTCCCGGGCATACCCGTGGCTCGATCGGCGTGGTGTCTGCCGATGGCGACGTGTTCTGCGGCGACCTGCTCGGGAATTTCTTCGGCGGTCCCGACCTGGAGTTCTTCATCGACGACCTGCCCGCCGCCCACGCCAGCGTCGAACGTCTCCGCTCCATGGGCATCCGGATGATCTACCCGGGCCACGGGAAGCCGTTCCCCCTGTCGGCGCTCAAGGTCGCGACCTGAGGCACATCGCTCGCGATCCCACGGCCTGGCTGCCGATCGCGCTGTCGCTGGCAGCGCTGCTCGTGGTGCTCCTCTTCGGCGTCGTGCTCGGCCCGGTCGCGCAGCCGGACGGCGACGAGGGAACGCCCGCGCGCCTGTTCCAGGGGCTCATCCTCCTGACGGCGGTCGCCGTGGTGGTGTTCGCGGTCCGCTGGCTGCCGCGGGCGCCACGCGAGGCAGCCGCAATCGTCGGGCTCCAGGTCGTGGCGGCAGCCGTGCCCCTCGTGGTCCTCCTCTTCCTCGAGTCGCGGGCCACCTGAGCGGAGCCGTTCAGTCGATGGACGCCAACGCCCGCTCGAGATCCGCTCGGAGGTCCTCCGGCGCCTCGAGCCCGAGCGAAAGCCGGACCAGGCGATCGCCATAGTCGACGTCGCCCCGGCTGGGGGGCGCGGGCCAGGGCATCACCAGGCTCGTCACGCCGCCCCAGCTGTAGCCGATCCTGAACAACCGCAGCGCGTCGACGAACCGGAAGACATCGTCACGCGAGAAGCGCTCCGCGAAGACCAACGAAAACACCCCACTCGAACCGGTGAAATCGCGCCGCCAGACATCGTGCCCGGGGCAACTGGGCAGAGCGGGATGCAGGACCCGCTCGATCTCGGGTCGCGTTGCCAGCCACCGCGCGACGTCGATGGCGGACTTCTCGATCGCATCCAGTCGAACGGCGAGCGTCTGCAGCCCGCGCAGCGCCAGCGAGCATTCGTCCGGCGACACGGTCATGCCGAGCACGAACAGGGTTTCGCCCACGCGCTGATACAGCGTTTCATCGCGAAGCGTCACCGCGCCGAGGAGCAGGTCGGCGTGGCCGCCGATGTACTTCGTCAACGCCTGGACGGAGATGTCGACGTCGTGCGCGAAGGCATTGAAATAGACGCCCACGGCCCACGTGTTGTCCAAGGCGACTAGCGCGCCGCGCCCGTGCGCCGTTTCGACGATTGCCGGCACGTCCTGGACTTCCATCGTGTTCGAGCCGGGGCTCTCGCACCACACCAGGCGGGTGCTCGGCCGGAAGTACGCGGCGATGTCTGCGCCGGCGAGCGGCGGGTAGTACGACACCTCGACGCCGAGGCGCGTCATCAGCTGGTCCGCGAGGTTCCGGTTCGGACCGTAGATGCTCTCGGGCAGCAGGACGTGATCGCCGGCTCCGAGCAATGCGAGATCGACGAGCGCCAGCGCAGACTGACCGCCCGGCACGATGAACGTCCGATAGCCGCCCTCGAGCTCGCAGACCCGGGCCGCGAGCTCCTGGGCGGTGGGCGTCCCGTACTGGCCGTAGGTGTAGGCGACATCCTGTTGATCCCAGGTGTCGCGCGCCGAGGCAGCATGGTCAAAGGTGGTTGTCGCACCGCGATAGACCGGTGTGACCAGCGGCCGGAAGTCTTTCGGCGCCAGCGTCTCCGGCTGCGTGAGCCGGGTCCGCCACGACCAATTGTTCCGCTCCGGCTTATCCGTCACGCGAGGCCTCGAAGATGCGGATCGGGTCGGCGACGCCCTTCACCTCGAAGGTTCCGATGTCGGCGAGTCGGAAGCCAACCTCCGACACCGCACCCGCGAGCGCTTCGCCGACCAGCACCTGGCCCGGCTTGGCCAGTCCGACGATCCGCGAGGCGATGTTGATCGTGCGGCCGAAATAATCGCCCTGGTCGAACAGCAGCGGCCCCGCGTTGACCCCGACGTGGGCCGGCGGCAGGCCACGCGCCGGCGCCTCGTCGACAATGTCGAGTGACGCGCGCACGGCGTCGCCGGGATCGGCGAAATGCAGCAGTGCTCCGTCGCCCAGCAGCTTCACCGTCATCCCGCCGTGGCGGGCCGCCGCTTCGCCGACAAGCTGGGCAAGCGCGAGCGCCATCTCGACGGCCGCCTCGTCGCCACCCTGCTCGGTCAGCGTCGTGTAGCCGGACAGGTCGGCGAAGGCGATGCCCTCGGGACTCTCGGCGGTCCGCGCACGGACGCCGGCTTCGTCGAGCGCAGCCTCGACGTGCTCGAACTGGTGCTCGTTCATGAAGCCTTCGCTGTGCCGCCGGAACAGCCAGCCGAGCAGGTTCTCACCGGATCGGCCGGTCCTGAGCCCAACCTGCCGGATCGCTGCCTCGAACGCCTCGTTGTCGCCGAGGCCCTGCGCCCGGAAGCGCGGCTCGATGGTGGTGTGGAAGTAGTGCGGCAGGTACTGCGCGACGCGACGTGCGCTGTCGCCCCACACCCGTGCCATGCGCAGGACGTCGGTCTCGTCGAGGCCTGCGGCGAACATCACGGGCAGGATCCGGATCGCCTCGAGGTCCTCTTCGCGGACGAACTCGTCCGGCGCGGGACGGGGCAGGCCGAACGCCACGTAGATCCGCTCGAGTCCCTCGAACGCAATGCCGATTTCGCCGGCGATGTCACGGAAGGTCCGGTCGGCGCGCGGGAAGCGACGGCCTGCGCTCTCGAAATAGCCCAGGCGGAGGTGGCCCGAATGGATCGCCTGGGCGAGCGCAGATGGTTCGATGCCCATCGTCTCGAGGTGGAGGACGACGCGGGCGCGCGCGAGATCACGCCGTTCGAAGGCGCCGTCGCGCGGCTCGAGGATGCCGAGCTCGACGAGGCCCCGGACCTGCTCCACCGACGCGTCGGCGCGCTTCGCCAGCTCGTCCTCGGTGAGCAGGTCGGGTTCCCCGCCGACGGTCACGAGATGTAGGCGGCGGGATCCCCGACGAACGCGTCGCGGCAGAACTCGGAGCAGAAGTAATACGTGACGCCGTCGTGCTCGACGGTTGCGACGGCGTCTTCGGGGTCGATGCGCATACCGCACACGGGATCGGTAACCATGTGGTTCAGGGTAGCGCGACCGGGGCGAGCGGGGTGAGGCGGACGATCGGGAACGGTCGGCCGGCCGCGCGCGTGTACCGCTCGTACTCGGGAGCGACGTCGAGGATGCGCGCCCACCACGTGGCTGCCTCACCGCCCGGCATCTCGTTCGCACGCACCGCGATCCTCCGACCCGCGACCTCCACGTCCCCTCCGCCGCTGGCGACGAGGTTCAGATACCAAGCCGGGTTCGTTCGGCCGCCGTCGTTCGTCGCGACGACGATGAACCCATCTCGATCGGGGAAGTACTGGAGGACGACGCTTCGAGAGCGGCCCGACTTCCGGCCGACCACGGTGAGCACGAGGGCGTGGACCTTGAACCGCCCGGCCAGCGCGCCTCGGGTCCGGCGCATCACCCAGACGCCGAACCGCGACAGCCGTCGATCGAGCTGCCGATGGATGAGCAGCCCAAGGCGCTCCGACAGGGAGAGTCGATCTGATCGCGCAGACGCCTTCATCCGTTCCCCCTTCTCGGTCGTATCGTGGCCGATCGGCGGTCCCCCGCGGATCTGCCGTTCGTCACGATCCGGGTCGTTCGGTGCGCAATCCAGTGAACCGACCGAAGTCGGAATCGAAGGTGACGAGTACGGCGTCGTTCTCGATCGCGAGCGCAGCGAGGTGGGCGTCACTGACGAGATTTGCCGCCGTGCCGCTTTCGGCCAGGAGACCGGACAGCATGTCGAGGTGCCGCGGTGTCGGGTCGATCAGCCTCGCCGTTGGTTGTTCCGTCCAGCCGCGGACGATGGCCGTCGCAGCGTCAGGATCGAGCGGCTGGGCAAAGACGGCCGGGTGCGTGGTCAGGCGCAGAAACGCCAGGACCACTGACCAGGCAAACCCCACCGTCTCCTCGCCACCCAACGCCGCGTCGAGCCATGTTCTCGCGGCGTCGTGATGGGCCGACGACGTATTGACCGCGTAGATCAGGACGTTCGCGTCGACGAGCCGCACCCCCCGCCTACTTCCGGACGGCGAGCTTGCGGACGAGCTCCTCGTCCTCGAGGTCGGCAGCGAGTCGGAGCGCCTGATCGAGAGGGATTCGGGGTGAGCCCAGGTTCGCGGTTGGCGTCCGGAACTTCCGCCGGCGCGTGCCCGTCCCGGCCCTGATGGCTGCGTTGACTGCCTGCTTGAACGTCAGTCCGCGTTCCCGCATCAGGCGCCGGACCGCCGCGTCGGTGTCAGGGTCGAGCGTGATCGTCGTCCGCATGGGGATGCATCATAGCATCACTACTGACGATGATCTTGCATCACTCCCCCAGCAACCAGGCGGTCGCGCTGGCGGCCGAGCGCGTCGACGACGTCGTCGTAACCGGTCCGGAAGCGGTCGAGCAAGGCGGCACGGTCCATGCGCTCAGGGTAGCGACGCAGAGAAGCGGGCGAAGGCCCCCAAACGCCTTCGCCCGCAGAGGTGAGGCGGGCTACCGGCTGGGCGCCGGCCCCCAGTCGATACCGCGTGGAAGGAACCCCGACGGGCCCAGGATGGCGTGCAGGTCGCTGCCATCGGTTCGCATCCGATACAGCGTGTACTGACCGTTCACCGACAGCCGGAAGACGATGAATTGGCCGTCGGGCGAGTACGAGCCGACGTTCGCCTGCGCGGGGCCCTCGTAGTGGGTCACGTACTGCAGGCCGGTGCCGTCCGGCCGGACCGTCGCGATATTCACCGCTTCCGCGGGATCTGTCGTTGCGCTGTCACTGATGGCGATCCGGGAACCGTCGGGCGCCCAGTCGTGCTTGTACGCGATGTCCCAGTCGGGCGACGCCTGGTGCAGGTCCGATCCGTCCATGTCCTGGACGTGGAGCGCCCCGAACGGCCCCGCCTTGAAGCTGACGCGGGTTCCGTCCGGCGACACGTTGGCGTCCGCTCCACCGGCGAGCGTCAGCAGTCGCTTGTCGGAGCCGTCGGTCTTCATCGACCAGATGGCATCGATCTCGGCCATGAAATCGAAGCGCTCGTAGACCAGACGCTGGCCGTCGGGCGTGAACGCTGGGTCCGTCTGGCACAGGCCAGGGTCATCGGCGAGCAGCTCGAAGTCGCCCCCATCCGAATCGATGATCGCGATCGAGCACTCATTCACGGAGAACGCGAGACGTCGTCCGTCCGGCGACCAGTCGACCTGTGTGGCATCCCCATCGACATGGGTGACCTGTTGCAGGTCCTTGCCATTCGAGCGCACGGTGAAGATCTGCAGTCCAGCGTCCGTTGCGGCCTGGAAGGCGATCCGCCCGTTGCGACCGGGCGACGTCGCGCCGGCGGAAGGCAGGAGCAGGGCGGTCAACAGCACGATTCCGATGAGTGTCGGCGCCGTCGACCGACGGCTGATGCGAAGCATTGAGTACCCCTTCACGTTAGGGTGCGCGGCGTTGCCACGCGGGAAGTTCGGGTTGGCCGGCGGGGAAATTCGCAGTTCCGGGCAGGTCGAGAAGACGCGGCTTGTCGCTCCCGAATGGATCGAGCTCGTAGACGAGGGCGGGATTGGATCCACCGACCAGGAGTCGGGTGCCATCCGGCGACCACATGACTCCGGAGAAGCCATACGCGCCGGGGAGCACTCGCTCGCCAGAACCGTCCACCCGGACGACACCGGCTTGGGTTGACCGGAAGTCCGGCGCGAACCGAAGGAACGCCACCCACTGCCCGTCGGGCGAGAAGACGGGCGCGGTCTCCGTGTAGAAGGACCTCGCGAGCACATGTTCCGGCTTGCCGTCGAGACCGACGAGCCACAGGTCGTGGTCGCCGGGTCGGCCGGCTTCGAACAGCAGCACGCTTCCACCCGGTTTCCAGACGCCGCTGTTGTGCTCCTCGTAGGTGCCCTGCGAGACCTTCCGAATGTCCGACCCGTCACGGTTCATCACGGTGAAGTCCGTCCCGGAGTCCGTCACGGACACGTACGAGATCTTCGACCCGTCCGGTGACCAGTTCGGACCCCAGTTGAACGTCGTCCGATCGCCGATCTGTCTGGGCGGCGACGACCCGTCGGCTGACGCGACGAAAACCTGTTCGTCGCTTCCGTCGACATCGGTGCCGGTCCACAGCACCTCCCGGTCGTCGGGCGACCAGGCGGTGGGACTCATCCCCGTAACGTTCGTGTCGATGACGACCGGGTTGGACCCGTCGGCATTCGCGACGACGAGGTCCCCATACCGCGTCGCGTCGTCCGCCGGGTTGTTCTCACTGAGTCGCTTGTAGGCGATCCGTGTCCCGTCGTGCGAGAAGACGGGCGTTGCGGCGCCGAATGGAGCGTCGGTGAGTTGCAGCACGCCCGAGCCGTCGGGCGCGACGCTGTAGATCTGGTTGCCGGAAAGGAAGGCGATCCGCCCGTTGGCGGCCACGCCGAACGGCGGCGGAACCTTCGGGCGGGTTCCGACGTAGACGAGCGCTGCCAGGAGGGCCGCGATGAGCAGCCCGACCAGCAGGAGCAGCGGAGCGAGCCGAGGCGCAGTGGCCCGGCGCATCGTGAGTTGCATCTGTGTCCACCTGTCGAAGACGAGCCAGGCGGGAAGCTGCCGCGAACGGCGGGTTCCCGCGAGCACTCGGTCGGCCAGGTCGGCGGGCTCGTGAACGGCAGCCTCGTCGTCCATCCACTGGCGCATGAGGCGATCCAGGTCGTTTCGGTCGATCTGCCGCGTCGTCATGCCGGCCGTCCTGTATCGAACATGGGAGAGCGGGCGTCAGCCTCGAGGGCGGCACGCATCGCCTCGATCGCGCGATGGAGCCGCGAGCGGATGGTCCCCGGCGGGACGCCGAGCACCTCCGCCGCCTCGTCGAGGCTGAACCCGAGGTAGTAGTGCATGACCAGCACCGTCCGCTGATCGACGTCCAGTCGTCGGAATCCGCGTTCGACCTGGTCGCGGTTGGCCAATTGCGCGACCGTATCGACGTGGTCCCCGGCATCCGGTAGGTCCAGCGGATCGATATGGACTTCGAAGGTCTGCCGCCGTCCGGTCTTGCGCGCTTCGCGATAGCACGCGTTGACCAGCAGGCGGTGCAGCCATGACCCGAACCGGTCGGGATCGCGCAGGCCGCGCAGCCGGCGCCAGGCAGCCAGCAGGGCTTCCTGGGTCGCCTCCTCGGCCTTGACGTCATCTCGAAGGATCAACAGGGCGACGACATAGAGCCGTCGGATCTCGACGCGCGTCAGCTCTTCGAACGCGTCGTGATCGCCCGCCATCGCCCGTTCCACGAGATCCCGCTGCATCGGGTCTCCACTTGGCGCGACCCCGCTGGTCGCGCGCTGGTGAACAAAGAGCCTGGCCGTGCGCTCTCGGTTCCCGAATTGTCGGGCCTGATTCGAGCGCCGACCTCAGAACCTCGATTTGAGCGCGATGATCCGGTCGTAGGAGGCCCGCAGGGTGCCGCGCGAAATCGAGCCGGACTCGGCCAATGAGAGGAGGCGGCTGAACGTCCGTGCGGTGGCGCTCTCGCTGCCGGTGAGCATCAGCATGTCCGTCCCGGCGCGGCAGGCCCGTGCCGCGATCACGTGCAGCGGGCGCTGGTAGATGGTCGCCTGGCTCGTCAGCGAATCGGTGATCGTGACGCCCGTGTAGCCGATGTCGTTCCGCAGGAACGCACTCACTGCCTTCGACCAGCCGGCGCCGTTCTCGCTGTCCCACGCCGTATACGTCGCGTTCGACAGCATCACGATCGGGGCGGCCCCGGCATCGATCGCGCGACGGAAGGGCAGCAGGTCCTCGTCCAGCGTCGAGCGCGACGCGCCGATCACGGCCTTGTTGAAGTCCGTGTTCCGCGTTGCGCGGCCGATCCCCGGGAAGTGCTTGAGGACCGGCAGCACGCCCTGCGAGCCCGTGCCCTCGGCAAATGCGGTGGCCAGCCGGGCGACGGCCGTGTCGCTGAAGCCAAAGGTGCGGGCCTGCTGGTACATGAACGAAGCGTTCGAGTCGGCAACATCCGTGACCGGCGCCAGGTTGACGTTGATGCCCGCGGCCTTCAGCGCGGCGGCACTCGAGGAGCCCTGCTGTGTGACGAGATCGACGCTCCCGTCTAGTCCCATCTGACGGGCGCTCAGCGTCGGTCCTGCCCACGGGAGGCGGCGGACGGTGCCACCCTCCTGGTCGACCATGATCAGCAGCGGCGGCTGGCCGCCCTCGGCTGCAGCCTTCTGGAGCTTGGCGGTTGCCGCCGTCAGCGCGGACTTCGTCGTGATGTTGAAGCCGAACAGGACGATGCCGCCGACCGCGCCGCGACGAACGCGCGCGAGGAGCCCGGCACTCGGGGTCGTGCCGTCCATGCGGATGACGAGCTTCTGCCCCACGAGCTGGCTGAGGGTCGGCGCCGGCGTCGCCGCGCCCCGGTCAGCCGCGTGTGCCGCGACGGCGAGATGGAGGGTGAGCGCGACCGCCACGAGAAGGCGAATGAGATGCTGCAGTCCCCGGACGAACGCGGTCACGACCTCCCGGATGCTACGACTGGCCCTGCTTTCGCGCTTGTGCGAGGCTGGGTATCCCACAGCCGCTCGGGGACGTCGCCGTGATGCAGCCGATCGACCGCCGGACCTTCATCGCCGATCTCGGCAGGGGCGCCTTCGCCCTCGCCGTCGTCAGCCTGGCGGCCTGTTCACCCGGCGCGCAGGCGAGCGCTCGACCGACGGCATTGTCAGCGGGCTCGCAATCGCCGCTGCCCGGTTCGCCGGCGCCGGGCGAGACTTCGCGCGCCGGATCGCCACCGGGTGCGGTTCCGCCGGCTCGTGACGAGCTGACTTGGCAGCGGGTGAACCTCGGGTTCGTGTCCGCATACGTCCTCGTTCGAGGTGGTCAGGCGGCGATCGTGGACACGGGAGTAGGCGGCAGCGCCGGTTCGATCGAGCAGGCGCTGGCCGGCATCGGGCTCGAGTGGTCGGCCGTCGGCGACGTGATCCTCACGCACAAGCACAACGACCACGTCGGCAGCCTGGGCGAGGTCATGGAAGCGGCCGCGGACGCGACGGGCTACGCGGGCGGCGAAGACATTCCGTCGATCTCCGCACCCCGCCCCATCAGCGAGGTCGGCGACGGCGACACGGTCTTCGGCCTGAAGATCGTGACGACGCCGGGCCACACGCCGGGCAGCATCTCCGTTCACGACGCCACGAACGGCATCCTCGTCGCAGGTGACGCGCTGCAGGTCGAAGGCGGCAAGCCAGCCCTTCCCGGCGCGCGGTTCACCGAGGACATGGATGAGGCACGCCGATCCGTCGCGAAGCTGGGCGAGCTCACCTTCGAAACGCTGCTCGTCGGCCACGGCGAACCGATCGAAGGAGGCGCGGGGGCGGCCGTCGCGGAGCTCGCCGCGCAGGGGTAGCCGGCCGGCAGCCCGATGTCTGCCGTTCATCAGCCCGGGGAGTCAACGTCAGAGACTCCGGCTGACATGGTGGGCAGACATCAGCCCGGATGATGGCTGGCCGCCTACTCGGTCGAATTCGAGCTCCAAGACGCCCAATCAGCTGCCAATGATTACGGGGGCGCTGATGATTGGCCGGTACCGCGGGTCGCGCAGCCGGTCAGCCCGGGATGCGCGACGTCAGGTCGTAGATCCACAGGAACACGCCGAACCCGAGGGCTCCAAGGGCGAGTGCCGGCACCGCCGCGACGTAGGCACCGACGCGGTCCTGTGTCGAGCGGCCCAGCACGAGCGGAACCGCAAGGCCCGCGATCGCGAAGCCCGCGGCGACTGGCGGCTCGCTCAGCACGACGAGGTGGTAACCGGCTTCGGCGAGGAATGCCGCCGCGAGCAGGCCGATGGCGATGGCCCGCTGAAGGTGTTCGCCCTTGCGCCATGCGTGGCCGGCAAACCCGAACAGCGGCCCGCCAACGACGGCGCCCAGGCCCCAGAAGACCAGCGCGCTCGTGCTCCCGCCGATCCCGTAGCGAATGGTGGTCGCGGCGTAGTAGCCGACGAGAGCAAGGACGAGCGTACCCGCGCCCGCGAGGACCGCACTCGAACGGTCCGGCATGATCGCGCCGACCAGGAACGCGACGAGCAACCACGGTGAGATCGCGTTTGCTGCCTGCGACCAGCCGGTGGGCAGCACGCTCTGCAAGACCTGCGTGACGACTCCGGTTCCCAGGCCGACGACCACGACGACGATCACCCGGCTCCGTGGGGACTGCGTTGACAGCACAGGCAGAGTGTGTCAGCGCATGACGAAGTCCGCGATCGAGGCGAAGTAGCGGTCCGGCGCGTCGAGCCACGGGAAGTGGCCGTTGACGTCGAGCTGCACCCTGTCTACTTCGGCTCCAGGTACGACGCCTGCCGCTGGCGGAGCAGGTAGCGGCCGACCGGGTGGTTCGCTTCGTCCTCGGAGCTGGCCGATGCGGCCTCCGCGTCATCCCGGTAGCCGGCGGTCTCCTGGTAGAAACCGCGCCACCACTTGGCCGACTGGTAGATCGCCTCGGGGCACGAATTCGCCGCCGCCAGGCCGGGCGTCAGCTCCACCTCGGCAAGGCCGAAGGCGGTCTCGACGAGCACGGCGCTGGGGATCCCGTAGCCGGCCAGCAGCGGGTTGCCGGCCGTGCCGGCGCCCCACACGAACCCGAGCCACGGGAGCAGCAGCGTCGGGAGATCGATGATCGAGCGCTGGCGTCGCAGCCGCCCGATGCCGCGAACCGGGCTGCGCTGCGTGCCCGGGAAGCGGACGACCGCGATGTTCGGCCACCGGGCGGGGTCGTCGAACGCGCTCAGAGCCAGCGACTGGATGCCGTTGGAGAGCGGAACGCGATCCGGCTCGACAAGCGGCCACAGCGGCGCGGTCAGGAACCGGTTCGGTCCCGAGACAACCCCGACCAGCGACCAGTAGCTCGGCGTCAGGTCGTGGCGCATGTGGGACTGCGCGACGCGGATCCGGAAGTCGGCGAGGCTGCTCCCGCCGAGCAGGATCACGTCGCCGGGGCGGCAGAACGGCGGACGCTCGGTTCGTTCCCGTTCGATCCAGGCGAAGTTGGACTCGACCTGGCTCGCGTTGGTTTCGTCGCTGCGGAACGACCAGTTTGGCTTGACATCGGGCGACTGGCGGACGGGCAGCATGTCAGGAGATCCAATGCTCGTAGGTGCGGGCCGGCACGGGCGGCTTGCCCCTGTTCTCGGTCGGCCATGCCTGGACCTTCATGCGGACCCTCCCCCCTGCGCGACTGAACCCGATCGTCGCGAAGTGATTGCCGTTGAACTGGTAGCCAGCGTCGGTCGCGATCGGGCGCTGGACGAAACCCGCTGCGGCGTGCGCGGGGTAGAGCGTCGGGGCCGACCGCCACTCATTGCGCGGAAACGGCGCAACGAGCGCGAGCGGTGAGGCGACGACCTCGACGATCTCCTGGCCGTTGAGGAGCTGGCAGACGGCAACGCGACCGAAATGCACGTCGCCCGTCAGGATCACCACTGCGTGAGGCGCATCGCGCAGCGCCTCGAGCAGCTCGGTGTACTGGCGGAAGTCCGGCAGGCCCAGGTCCATGTGCTTGCTGAAGCCACCCGCGGGCTCGGAGAAGATCACCTGGCCGAGCACGAGACAACCCGGGCTCTTCAAGCCCAGCGCCCAGCGGCGGATCTCCGCCATGTCCGCGACGCTCATGAACCGCTCGTCGCTTTCGGTCCGGTCCACGCGGACATCGCCGACACAGATGGACAGCCCGTCCATGTCAAGCACCATCGGCTTGCCCGTCGCAGGCCGCTGGAAGGCGCGGTACAGCGAGGTGGCCTCAGTGAGCCAGCGCTTCCGCAGGTCGGGGATCATGGTCGCCGGTGCCGTGACCGAGCCCTTCGGTGCGTTGTTCCAGAAGTCGTGGTCGTCCGCGGTGAACGCGTTCGGCCCGTCGGCGAGCAGGGTGTGGTAGCCGGGTTCCTGGGTCCACGCCGCGAGGTACGTCTCGAGGAGGCGCCGGCGCAGCTCGCCGACGCTG
>DASTYU010000237.1:0-8409 GCA_035764655.1 Candidatus Limnocylindrales bacterium | reverse complement strand
GGTACCGCGAGTGGTCGTCGAGCCAGTCGATGATCTCCACCTCGGACCCGTCCGCGAGCCGCCAGTGGGTGAAGTCGGACTGCCACAGCTCGTTGGGCGCGGCGGCCTCGAACCGGATCCAGGAGCTCCGGGGCCGCTTGCGCGGCTCGGGCACGATCAGCCCGGCCGCATGCAGGATCCGCCGGATGGTCGAGGTCGAGGGCACGGCGAGGCCCTCGCGCGCCAGATGCCAGGCGATCGTGACCGGACCCGCGTCGAGCCCTCGGCGGGTCAGATCGATCCGCAGCGCGACGATTCGCTGGCGGACGGGCTCGGGCGTGCGGCCCGGGCTGGTGTGCGGCCGACGCGAGCGCGGCTCGAGGGCATCAAGACCGCCGTCCCGGTAGCGGCGCAGCAACCGCTGCAGGTGCTGCCGGCTGATCCCGTACTCGGCAGCGGTGGCTGTGACGGACAGCTGCTTGGAGACGACCTTGAGGACGGTCACCCGGTGCTTCGACATGGCGACGACTGTCGCCCATGTCCCGACTCACCAGACGCCTATCCCTTGTCACCTATGTCCTGAACCCAGACACTCCGGGCGGGCCACCAGATCTCCGCACGATCTGACCCTCCGAGCGGCCATCCGCCCTTCCTAACCGGTATCGAAGTCTGCCTCGCGGCGACCGACGCGGTCCCCCGCCCTGAGGGAGTACATCAGGTGTGGAAGGTCTCCCCATTGGGCCTCGCGCTCCACCGACATCCCGAGCTTCTCGGCGACCCGGCGGGATGCGATGTTCTGTGCGCTGATCATGGACACGATGCGCTGGAGCCCCAGGGTGTCGAAGGCGAAGTCACGCCATGCCGCGCCAGCCTCGGTGGCAATCCCCATTCCCCAATGTGAACGGCGCACGATCCAGCCGAGCTCGACCTCGGGCCGATCCTCCACGACGGTCGTGATGAGACCGCAGTCCCCCACCAGCTCCCCCGTCACCTGCAAGATGACAGCACAACGCCCGAAGCCGTCCGCCTCGTAGCGGGCGAGGTTTCGCTCGATCCACCGACGGGCCCCTTCGCGGTCCAGCGGCGCTCCCCAGAACGTCAGCGCTTCCGCGTCACCGAGCATCGAGGCCATCTCGTCAAGGTCCTCGAGCACGAGGGGCCGGAGCTCCAGCCGATCCGTCTGCAGATGCAGCATCGCCATGGCCCCAAATTAGCGCACCGTTGCGCTCCGCCTTCGGAACAACTAGACGGCCACACGGCACCACATCGGGCTGGGTCCGCGAGCATCGCGGGCCCAGCTTCTTCGTCTTCCCCGCGTATCCCTCACTCGCGAGCGGCGTCCATGCGTTCGAGGCGCCGCTCCATCTCGGCTTCGAGCGCCTCGCGGATCGCCGGATCGGTTTGGAGCATCTCCTCGAACCCGCGGTTGTTGACCTTCAGCAGGAGGCAAGGCGTTAGGGTTGTCGCGGTCGCCGTGCGGGGACCTTCGTCGAGCAGCGCGATCTCTCCGAAATAGCTGCCGTGGGTGCCGGTGTCGATCACCACCCCGTCACGGATGATCTCCACCGTCCCGGCGACGAGCACGTAGAAGTAGCCCTCGTGCCGCCCCTCGTGGGTAAGGATCGTGCCGGCGCCAACCTCCTCTTCCTCGGCAAGCGCAGCGATTTGGGCCAGCACGTCTCGACCGAGGCCGGCGAACAGCGGAGAGCGTTCGAGCAGCGCGACCTTGTCGCTCATGGCCAGCCGAGTGTAGTCGACCGGTCACTCCCCTCTCGACGGGCGCGGGACAATGACCTGCGGCGCGCCGGCCGAGGGACGTCCCGGGGGCGAGGAGCGACAAAGGACCGGCGCGGAGCTGGACGGCGGTGATCCGCGTCGTGGCGCTGTGACCGGCCTGGGCGAAACCGTCGCGATCGGCCTGATCATCGCGGCGAAGTTCGGGCTCCCGCTGCTCATCCTGCGCTTCCCGTTCGCGGCCGGATGGGCGAACTTCTTCCTCGACTCGTTCGATGGCGACCTGCTCATCCCGCTCGGCCTGCCCAACGACGTCTACCAGCCGGTCGACAAGATCACCGATTGGGTGACCTACGTCGCGATCGTGGCCTTCGGCCTCCGCCATGCGTGGCCGACGCGCCGGTTGATGCTGGCCTTGTTCCTGTACCGCTCGGTCGGCCAGATCACCTTCCTCGTCACCGGCAACGAGCTGGCCCTGGCGTTCTTCCCGAACTTCCTCGAGCCGCTGTTCCTCGTGACGATCACGATCCTGACCTTCGAACGCGTGGTTCGGGCGGTGCCCGACTGGCAGGAGCGCGGCTTTGCCGTCCTGTACCGGTATCGGTGGCTGATCGGCGGCGCGATCGTCGTGTACAAGCTCGTCGACGAGTACATCACCCACGTCGGCAACATCGATCGCAGCGAGTTGCTGCAGCGGCTGCTGGGCGGATAGCCCGGGCTCAGGTCAGCTGGAGCAGCGAAACGGCGACGGCGGCTCCGAAACCAACCGTGAGCGCCAGCCCGGCCTCGCGTCCACCCTGCTCGAACGACTCGGGGATCATCGAATCGGTGAGCATCACGAGCAATGCGCCGGCCGCGAATGCGTCGATGAGGGCGCCGTTCGCTCCCGGGACGAGCGTGCCGATGCCCCAGCCGAGCGCCGCCGCGAGGATGCTCAGCACGCACACCGCGACCCACAGCCGGGTGACCCGGCTCCGCTCCCAACCGGCGGCGAGCATGCCGGCGGTGCCACCAAGACCTTGCGGGACATTGCTGATCCCAACCGCGAAGACGAACGCCAGCGAGACCTGCGGCTGGTGTGCGATGGACAGCCCCAGCACGATCGATTCGGGCACGCCGTCGAGCAGCGAGCCGAGCAGGATGCCCGTGCCGCCGCCGCTCGCCTGCTTGCCTTCGAAGTCGCCGCGGTCCTTGCCGCCCAGGCCGTCGACCCAGCGGTCGGCCACGTAGAAGACGAGGGCGCCGATGCCGACGGCGATCCCCACCGCGAGCTCGTGCGTCTGGTCGTCATACGCGGACGGCAGCACGAGCTGGTAGGCGAGAGCGCTGATGATGGCACCGGCCCCGAACGCCATGACCAGCCCGGTCCACTTGAGGTTGACCAGGCCGCGATAGGCCAGGACCATCCCTACCAGGAGGGTGCCGGTCGCGAGCGCGCTCCAGAAGATCGCTTCGGCCATGCCCGGGACGGTGCTGGTCCCTCACCGTCCGGGCATCACCCATTCCGGGTGGCGTGCCGGGCTAGCGGCTCGGGACGGGGATGCCGAGCTCCTGCTTCGCGGACTCCTTGCGTGCGGCCATCCGCTCGCCGAGGTTCTCGAGTTCTTCCTTGTCGAAGACGCGGCGGGCCTGCGTGAACATCTCGCCCTCCTCCTCTTCGATGTGGTGCTCGATGTTCTCCTTCATGACCAGCGCCTTGGCGCCCCACGTCTCGTCACTGACGTCGAGCGACTCCAGCTCGCTCATGAGCAGGTCGACGACATGGTGCTCCTCGTACCCCTCGAGAACGATGTCCTGGGCCTTCGGGTGCGCCTTGAGCTCGGGATAGAAGATCTCCTCCTCGATGATCTCGTGCACGGTCAGCTCGGCCTTGATCGTCGAGAAGAGCTCAGATCGGGTCTTGACGCCGCGTTCCGTCGTGCTTTCGAGCTCGGCAAGGAGCTTCTTGACCTTGTCGTGGTCGGTCTTGAGCAGCGTGATCGCGTCCATGGTTCTCCTCCTGGAAACGGTGCGGGAGGAACTCACTATGGAAGCGCGACCGGCGCATTCGAGTAGGCCGACTGGGGCCGCAGCGTTGCAGACGCATTCAGCGCGCTAGGCTGGCTCGCCGCCACCCTCCTCGGCACCATCCGTGTCGAGAACCTCGAGCGCCCAGCCATACGCCGCAGCAGTCGCCGGAAAGCCCGTGGTCGGGACCGCGATCGTGATCGCGTGGAGGAGCTCCTCGCGCGACAGCCCTTCGTCGAGCCCTCGCCGCACATGCGACCGCACCGCGCCCTCCGACGAGAGGCCGACGGCGAGCCCGATCTTGACCAGCCGCTGGCCACGCGCGTCGAGCGGCCCGGCGCTCCGGCAGGCGTCGCCGAGCTGATCGTAGGCGGCGGCAATACCCGGATGCGCCTGCCGGAAGTCTCGGTAGATCCTCGGACGATAGGTTCGCTGGCGGGCCATCAATGAGCCTCCGGTTCCTGCATCGGAAGGAATGCGACTGCGGCCGTGAGCAGCAGCGCACCGAAGGCGAGGATGCCGGCCACGATAAGCCACTCCACCAGGGTGGGCACGTACCACGTGTACACCGAGAAGGATGAGCCGACCTGCGGGGTCCCGACCGGCAGCCCGGGCGGGAGATCGATGTTCGGGTAGGACAGCCCGTTCAGCACCAGGTTGAGGCGGTGCACGAAGATCCCGAGGATGCCGATGACCGCCGCCGCCGCGACCCACGGAGGGCTGGCGCGCAGGCGGCGCTGCGACAGGATCACGAACGGGATGAGCAGCCCCACGACGACCTCGAGGACGAACAGCGGCAGGTAGGGGCCGGACAGCATCCGCGCCGCCGCCTCGCCCTCGGGTGCTCCCGGGTAGAGGGCGGTGAGGTACTCGGCAAGCAGCAGGAACGCCTCCACGGCGATGAACGCCCCGAGGAGGCCGCCGAGCATCGCGACCAGCGAGTCCGGGAACGCCAGCCGGCCGAGACGGCGCAGGATCAGCGCCAGGACGATCACCAGCCCGAGCCCGGACACGAGGGCGGACGCGATGAACATCGGCGCCATGATCGAGCTGTACCAGAAGCCGCGGCTGATCTGGAGGCCGAAGATCCAGGCCGTGATCGAATGCAGCATGATCGCCGCCGGCAGCGCCACCCAGGCCATCACCGACTTCACGCGCTCCTCGCGGGCCATCGTCCGCTCCGAGGTCCCGCTGCCAAATGCCAGCCACGACCCGCGTCGCGCGAGGTCCGCCCGGCAGTACAGCCACACGTAGAACGCGGACATCGCCATGTACACGAACACGATCGCGATGTCCCAGATCATCGGGGAGGTCGGGTTGAAGTAGAGCAGGATGTTGATGATCCGCTCAGGTCGGCCGAGGTCCGGGAGGATGAACGTCGCCGCGAGGATGACCGCGATCGTCGCCTCCAGCACGGCCAGGCGGGTGATCGGCTTGAAGGCGCCCACGCCGAACAGGCGTCCTGCCGAGGCGACGATGAGACCGCCGGCCGACAGGCCAACGAAGAACATGAAGAACAGGATGTACTGGCCCCACATCACGATGTTGCGCATGCCCGTGACCGCGAGGCCGTTGGCGAACTGGTACAGGAACGCGGCCGCACCGATACCCATCACCGCGAGCAGCAGCGCGATCCAGGCGTAGAGCGCGCGGCGGTCGGCGCGGCCCGTGAGGACGGGGGCGCCCGAGGTGATCGGCGGGGCTGCGCTGCTCACAGCGGGCTCCTGCGCCGCGGCGGCAGGTAGCGGACGGACGGCTTGGTGCCGGCTTCTTCGAGCAGCTCGTACCCCTCACGCTCGCGGATCAGCGTGGCGAGACGTCCCTCGGGCTCGTTGAGATCGCCGAACACCCGGGCGCCGGCCGGGCACGACCACACGCATGCGGGGACCTGGTCCTCGGCGAGCCGCTGGACGCACATCGTGCACTTCTCCACGGTGCCCAACGGCCGCGCCCCGACCATGCCCGTCTCGTGTGGGGTCGGCCGCTCCGGCGCGCCCCAGTTCATGTTCCGGACGCCGTACGGGCAGGCGATCATGCAGTAGCGGCAGCCGATGCAGCGATCGGTGTCCTGCATGACCAGGCCGTCGCTGCGGTGATACGTCGCCTGGACCGGGCAGACCTTCACGCACGGCGCGTTCTCGCAGTGCTGGCAGGTGAGCGGCAGCCACTGCATCTCGAGGGCGCCGCCGCGCACGACCTCGGGCTGATCGAGGGACTCGCCCTCGGTCAGGATCCGGTTCCACCACATGCCGAGCGGGATGTCGTTCTCGCTCTTGCAGATCACCGCGCACGACCAGCAGCCGATACAGCGCTCCTGGTCGACGACCATGCCCCAGTGGGGCGCAGCCGAGCGCGGACCGATCTCGCCCCACGCCTTCGATGCAGGCGAGAGAGCCTCGACCGGGGAGACCCTGCCGTCAGCCATCGGCGATGCCCGCCTTCTCGACCTGGCAACGGCAGTCCTTCCAGCCCGTCGAGGGCGCCCACATGTTCGCGACGTAATGGATCTCATGGATCGGGTTGACCGCCGAGGAGGTCAGCTCGTTGACCCCCTTGCCCTTGGCGAACTGGCGCGGCCACCAGCCTTCGTACAGCGTCACCGAGCCGGGCTGCTCGGATTCGCTGACGTGCGCCCAGGCGACGACCTCGCCGCGCGTGTTCCACACGCGGATCTGGTCTCCCGTCTCGATGCCACGTGCCTCGGCATCCGCCGCTGAGATGAACACCTCCGGGCGGCCGCCGTGGATCTCGGACAGCCAGGCGTTGTTCGCATAACTCGAGTGGATGCGCCACTTGCTGTGCGGGGTGAGCAGCGTCAGCGGCCATGCCCCGGGATCGTGCGTCTCGTCGTCGAACGGCGGCTTCCAGGTCGGCACCGCCTCGCCCAGGTCGCGGAAGCGCTGCTCCTCCTTGTAGAACTCGATCCGGCCGGTCGGGACGAAGACCGCGGTCGCCTCGAGCGGCGCGGGCAGCGAGCGGGGCGGGAACGGCACCAGGTCTTCGATCTGGGCCTTGAACGCGACGTCCGGGTCGGGCACGTTGAGCCGGGCCGGGCCCTGCGTGAGCGCGGCGAGGGTGATGCCTTCGGTCGGGCCGCCGGCCGCCCCGCCCGACTCGAGGATGGCCGCGATGGCCGCGTCTTCGTCGACATCGAAGAACTCGGCCGCCGCCGCGGGGTCGATCCGCTTCATGAGCTCGCGCCAGATCCACACCTCCGAGCGCGACTCGCCGACCGGATCGATCGCGGGCTGCTGGAGCTGCAGGAACGGATGCAGTGGCGTGGCCGTGAGGTCGGTCTTCTCGTACCAGGTCGTGGCCGGCAGGACCACGTCGGCCCACTTCACGGTCTCGGTCATCTGGTGGTCGACGACCACGATCAGGTCGAGGCCGGCCAGCGTCTCGTGCAGGCGGTTCACGTCCATCGCCTGCACGAACATGTTGGCGAACGTGCAGAAGAGCCCGTGCCAGCCCTGTGCCGGATAGGGCACGTCGGGGTGCATCGTCTCGGTCCGACCGCGGACGAAGTAGATGGACGGGACGACGTGTGCCTTGGCCCCGCCCGGGCTCCACCACGAGGAGGTGTCGACGCGAACCTTGTACTGGCCTACGTACACCGAGAACCCGCCGCCGGAGCGGCCGATGTTGCCGGTGAGCGCGGCGAGCAGCGCGAACGCGCGGCCCGTGAGATCGCCGTGGTACCAATGGTTCGCGCCGCCGCCCATCAGGATCGCGGCAGGCTTCACACCGGCGTACGCGCGCGCCAGGCGCACGATCGCGTCGGGGTCCAGGCCGGTGACTTCGGCGGCTCGCTCGGGCGTCCAGCGCTCCAGCTCGTGGCGGACCAGCTCGAACCCGGGAACCGCGGCGACCGTCGCCCCGGACTGCAGCCGGACGTCGAGGGTTCCCTCCAGCGCCGGGGCAACACCGGCCGGCACGCCGAGCCGGTCGATGCCGATCTCGACCGGACCGCCCGTCGTGGTATCCCACGCGACGAAGTGCGTCTCGGGGCCGCCCGCAAACACATCGGAGGCCCGCAGCCGCAGCCCGGTGTCGGGGTTCACGAGCAGCATCGCGTCCGTGTAGGCCGCCATGAACGCCTGGTCCCAGGCACCGTCCTCGACCACCTGACGACAGAGCGCGAGACCGAGCGCGGCGTCAGTGCCCGGACGGATCCGCAGGTGCGCGTCGGCCTTGGCCGCCGTCGGTGAGAACGACGGATCGACGACGACCATCCGCGCACCGCGCTCGATCGCGTCGAACAGGAAGTGGACGTCGGGGATACGCGTCTCGACCGGGTTCGCTCCGAGGAGCAGCAGGAACCGGCTGTTCGCCCAGTCCTTCGCCTCGTGCTCAGCGTTCTGGACCCCGAACGTGATCGGCATGCCCATCGGCAGGTCGCCGTTGAAGTCGAAGCTCGTGCCGTGGCTCATGCCCAGCAGCGCAGACGCCCGATAGTTGGCGCCTTTCTGGATGTAGCCGGACCCCGGCACCTGGCCGAAGACGTGGATCGAATCCCAGCCCCACCGTTCGCCGATGTCCTTGAATCCCGTGGCGATCTGGTCGAGGACCTCGTCCCACGTCGCCTCGCGGAAATCGCCCGATCCGCGCTCGCCCGTCCGCACGAGCGGGGTCGTGATGCGGTCCTCCCCGTAGATCTGGTTGACGTACGACAGGCCCTTCATGCAGCCG
>DASTYU010000236.1:0-15881 GCA_035764655.1 Candidatus Limnocylindrales bacterium | reverse complement strand
GCCGCGCTGCGCAAGCTCGGCTACAGCGCCGAGCAGGTGAGCGAGATCCTCGACTACATCAGCGAGCGCGAGACGATCGAGGGCGCCCCGGGCCTCAAGCCGGAGCATCTGCCGGTCTTCGACTGCGCGTTCAAGCCGGCCAACGGCGAGCGGTCCATCCATTACATGGGCCACGTCCGGATGATGGGCGCGATCCAGCCGTTCATCTCGGGCGCCATCAGCAAGACGGTCAACATGCCCGAGGCCGCGACGGCCGAGGAGATCGAGCAGGTCTATCTCGAGGGCTGGAAGCAGGGCCTCAAGGCGATCGCGATCTACCGCGACAACTCGAAGCGCTCGCAGCCGCTGTCGACCAGCAAGACCAAGGACCAGGGTTCGGCTGAGGACAAGCAGACGATCGAGCAGCTCCGCAAGCAGCTCGAGACGCTGCGGGTCGAGGCGACGAAGCCGCACCGCCAGCGCCTGCCGGTCGAGCGGACCGCGATCACGCACAAGTTCGACATCGGCGGCCACGAGGGCTACATCACGGTCGGGCTGTACCCGAACGGGCAGCCGGGCGAGATCTTCCTGAAGATGGCCAAGGAGGGGTCGACGGTCAGTGGCCTGATGGACTCCTTCGCCACGACGGTGTCGGTGGCGCTCCAGTACGGCGTGCCGCTGCGCGACCTGGTCAACAAGTTCGCGCACGTCCGGTTCGAGCCGTCGGGCTTCACCGGCAACCAGGAGATCCCGATCGCGAAGTCGATCGTCGACTACATCTTCCGGTGGCTCGGCTCGCGGTTCCTGTCCCCGGACGAGAAGGCGTCGCTGGGGCTGATCGATCGGTCAGCGGTGGTCGATGAGGCGCCCGGTGGCTTTGGCTTCGCGGCCGGGGCCGCCCCGCTCGCCGAAGCTTCGCCCGCGAGCGCCGCCTCATCGGTATCTGAGGGACTGCAAAGCGGCGTTCGCGAGCGGCTCGCGGAGGCGGCCCAGCCGCAGCCAGCCACCGAGCAGCCGCAGCCCACGCCGGCCGAGGACAAGCCCCAAGCGACGGCAGTCGCCGCGGAGCCAGTCCCTGCCGCGCCGGACGAGGTGAAGGTGATTGCCACGTCCAACGGGCACAGCAACGGGCATGCCAGCGGGAATGGGAACGGGCACGCGAACGGCGGCTCGGCGGCCTCGCCGATCACCCTGACTCTCGGTCAGACGAAGGTCTCCTTCCAGACCCAGGCCGACGCCCCCAGCTGCGCCGACTGCGGCTCGATCATGGTCCGCAACGGCAGCTGCTACAAGTGCCTGAACTGCGGCTCCACAAGCGGCTGCAGCTAACAGAACGGAAGCGGCCGTATCGGCCGCGATCGATGGTCATCCGGGGGTCAGGTGTTCGACTTCAGGTTCCTTAACGTAGGGCACGGCGACTGCACGATCTTCGACGCGGAAGAGACTCGGCTGACCATGGTCGACGTCAACAATTCGAAGTCGATCCCAACTCAAGATCAGGTAGCACTTGCCGAGGCGCATGGACGAAACCTCATCTCGTTTTCCAGCGAGCGCGTCCTTGAAACTGGCTATCGGACTTGGGCGGACTACTACACGTCTCTGTTAGTCGACCCCGCCGAGTACTTTCGGATCCACTTTCCGAACCGGGCCGTGCACCGGTACATCCAGACGCATCCGGACATGGATCACATGACGGGGCTTCACCGGTTCTTTCTTGAGGAGCAGTTTGCGCTTCTCAATTTCTGGGACACGCAGAACACAAAGGAGATGTCGGAGGCGGACTTCGTGTCCAGCCCCTATGACTATCGAGATTGGCTCACCTACAGCCTACTTCGCCTTGGAGCGATCCCTAGTGAGCGGGAGCACCACAAGGTTTTCAATCTCCTACAAGGCGACACTGGGCGTTACTGGACCGACGATCAAGTTGAGATTCTCGCGCCGACCGAGGACCTACTCGACTACTGCAACAGCCGAGGAGATTCCTGGAACAACTCCTCATATGTGATCTCGGTGACGTATCACGGCCGCCGCGTCGTCTTGGCGGGTGATGCGGAAAAGCCCGAGTGGGACAAGATCCTTGCCACAGTGCCGGAAGACAAGCTGAAGTGCGACGTCTTGAAAGCAGCGCATCACGGCAGGGAGAGCGGCTACTCAGCCGAGGCCATGGATGCGATGCGGCCGTCAATCGTCATCTGTTCGGTTGGAAAGAAGCCTGAAACTGACGCCAGCGACGAGTACGCGGCGCACGGAGCCCGAGTGCTCTCTACTCGATACCACGGCACCATCCGGGTCCGCCTGTGGATGGACGGAGATGTCTGGGTAGACGACCACGCCGGCAATCGTCTGGCAGCACTGGTTCCCGCTTGAATCTCTATTCCGCCTACGACTACCTCGCTTACGTTGTCCCCGGTGGAGTGGTCCTTCTTGCCGTTATTGGAGTACTGAATGGTGGCCTTCCGGCCGACCTAAGCGCTGGAGTGCTGGTGGTTCTCCTCGGTGCTTCTTTCCTTGTAGGCCACGCGGTCGCCGCCGTTGCATCATGGCTCGAGCCTGTGGCTTGGGGACATTGGCCCGGCAACGCGCCGAACCCGCTGTGGGGCTTGGACGGAACCCGGGGATACTCGGATTCGGAAATAGCTCAGATCGAAGTCGAACTTCGGGCGCGGTACGGTTCCGATCTAGCCATGCGGCGCCTCTACCAGCTCGCGTACACGGAGATCCAGCAGACGGGCAAGGCCGGTAGGCTCAACACCCTCAACTCGCAGATCGGTTTCTATCGCAACGCGGCTGCTGCCTTGATCCTCGCCGCGGTGCTGCATGCTGGCGTACAGGTATTCGGCGAGGCCAAGCTTCCCATTTATCCGTGGGTGCCGCTGTATGCCGGATGCGGAGTCCTGTTCGCGTTTAGATACCGTCGATACTGGAGGCAGTTCGGGGATAACGTGATCCGCGGCATTCGGGTGATCGATCGTCGACCCACCATCTCGGAACCGTCGAAAACCTCGCTCGGGTCGACCTCGTCCGGAATGGAGCACTGACCGCTCACGCCTGTGGCCCCGGTCGCTTACGGGGTCGAGTTCCCGCGAGTGGCTCACTCGAACACGTCGGCCGACCAGACCGATTGGAGTTCCTCGGTGGACGGGGCCGGTGGCGGTTCGAGGTCGGTGCGGAACGGGTAGTGGCCGATCATGAGGACCTGGCCATCCTGGAGCCGCTCCGCGAGGAAGTTGGTGCGCCAGCGCGGCATCGTTCCGGCTGGTACGAACTCGCCCGTCTCGTGGTCCCAGCGGATGACGTCCGACACAGGCCCGGGTCCGGTGACTCGCGGCATCTGCAATGCCGGGTCCATCTGCCCCTCCGCATTGCCGCCCATGATCAGGACGTCACCGTCATCGAGGAGCACGGCGCTGTGCCCGACGCGCGGCGTCGGCATCCGCCCGGAGAGCGTGAAGGTCCCCGTCGCCGGGTCGTAGATCTGCGCAGCATCGGTGACCGGCCCGATCCGCCGGGCGGCGTCCCATTCCCACCCTCCAAGGAGAAGGACACGCCCATCGCTCAGACGGGTCGCCGTCCACGGTCGCTGGTTGATCGCCATCGGTCCCGTCGGAGTGAACTGTTCGGTCGTCGGGTCGAAGACGTCGGCGGCCGTATCGACTCCGCCATCTGCGGCGGTTCTGCCTCCGACGATCAGCACGCGCCCGTCGTCCAGCGGGACGGCTCGGCTCAGGGGCGCCCATATGCCCTCCGTTGACGCCGTGCGTTCGAAGGTCTTGCTTGCCGGGTCGTAGATCTCCGGCTGGGCGGTCGTCCCCAGATGCGGGTCCGTCCCGCCGCCGATCAGGACGCGACCATCGGCGAGGGGGATGGCTCGTGCGTCGGTATGTGGGTCGAGCGTCGGGCCTACCTGCGTCACCGTTCCGGTCGCGGGATCGAAGATCTCGGCCACCGAACCGCCCGAGGCGGGTACGGCCCGATCGGCCTCTCCGCCGCCGACGATCAGGACCGTTCCGTCCTGCAGGAGCGTGGCGGTTTCGCCCTGCCTGGTCTCAGAGAGCTGGCTGTCCGATCGAGCGAACTGGCCTGATCCAGGGTCGAAAACGTCCAGGTAGGTGCCATTGGTGAGCAGGGCTCGGCCGTCCGGGAGCGCGGTCAGGGTCCCAGGCGTACCGGCGCCCGGGTCGGCGATCGCGCCAACAGCACGGAAACCGTCGGAGGTGAACAGGCGGTCGGGCAGCACCCGCAACGCGCCGACCAGGAGCACCGCTGCAACCAGCGCCGCGATCAGGAGTGCGACGACGAGGATCGCGCGGGTAGCGAAGCTGGCCGTGGATCCCGCACCCAATCCCTGAGGACGTGGTCCGGGCAGGCCGCCACGCGGCCGAAGCCGCCGCGTCAACACGCTTGCCATCGGCCTCGACTGGCGCGTTGTCCGCACCTCGACGAATGCACCCTCGTACACCCACTCGGGAACGTCCGGCGCGTTCTCGGCAGCGAGCCAGTCGGACAGGGTTCGATCGAACCCGTTCTGTGAAGTCATCAGACGACCTCCCCGGCGGCCGGGCGGGGTTCGACGCTGTCGTCGTCGTTCTCGAGCGAGGTCCGCATCTTCTGCAGCGCGTAGTGCAATCGAGACCCGACCGTGCCGTACGGGATGCCGAGGATCTCGGCGATCTCCGCGAGCGGCAGGCCGACGTAGTAGTGCAGCACGACGACGGCGCGGTGGTCGGGGCGCAGGTCGTCGAAGGCGCGCCCCAGCTCGTCGCGCATGACCACCGAGCGCGATGCGTCCGGCTCGCTCGGTTCCACCGGCACCGTTTCGCGAACCAGACCGTGACGGCGCCGCTGACGCGCTTCGTCGAGTGACGTCCTGGTAACCACGCGGTAGGCCCACGCTTGGAAGCGATCCGGGTCGCGAAGCTTCGGCAGGTCATGCCAGATGGCGACGAGCGCGCGCTGGACGGCATCCTCTGCGCTATCGAGGTCGCGCAGGATCCGGTACGCGACCTGGAGCAGGGCGGGCCCGACGCCACGGGCCAGGCGTTCATACGCCTCCCGGTCGCCCGCGCTGGCTCGTTCCACCAGGGCTCGGTCCAACCCTCATCCTCCGGCCCGAGAGCCTCAACCATAGAGGCCCTCTACCCGAATGGGAGCGCCAGTGCCGGAATCTTTCACGCTGAAAGATTCGGCGACGCCGCCGCCCAATCCAGCAGGCAACCGCCTACAGCTGGAAGGGGTATGGATCAATGCAAGCAACAGCCACGACCGTCTCGACCAGGGGTTCGATCAGCCGAATCCTCGCGCTCGCTGCGGGCGCCCTGACGGCATTCGCGCTCGGGGCCGCAATCGCGCTGGCCGCGACCGGATCGTTCGCAACCAGCGCCACGACGGCGCCCACCTTCGACTCGACCGGCGCCCTGCGGGAGCACGTCCTGCGTGAGAACGGCGCGTCCGCGGCGCCCACCGTCATCGACGACGCGCTCCGCGAGCACGTCACGCGCGAGAACGGGGCTAGGTAGCCCCGGCCTCGCGTCTAGGGAGAGTCAGGCCTCGCCCCGCCTCGCGCGGTGGATCTGGTCGGCGTGGTCGTGGGAGTGTCTGGCGTAGTAGCGCAGCCAGTCGTCGACCGAGTAGGCACCCGACGCGCGGTCCGCCTGCGGTCGGGCGGCCGGTGCTCGAGCTCGTCCGGCGGGATGCCGCCGAGTGCTCGACGGCGTCGTCGCGGTGCGGAACCGGTCGAGCAGGGCTGCTCGGATCCATGCCACGGAGCCTGCGGCGTGAGCATCGGCCCGGTCGGGGGCAGCAAGGCGCCACGTGGGCGGCCGGCGGCTGATCAACCGGCGAACAGGTCCGCGGTACAAATGACGCCAGCGAACGCGAAATCCTTGTCGGACAGGTCCTTCCACGATCGTTCGTGCTGGCCGTTCAGCAAGAAATGCTCGTGCTGCTCAACGATCTTGGATAACGCCGTAAACGGATTGAGAACTGCGAAGAGCGTCGTGATCTGCGACTTCCGCCTGACGTCGGCCAGCCCCGACATCGCTTTTCGATAGTCCGAGAGAGCGGCCCGTAGGTCAGCCTCTGCTTTGTTCATTCGCGCCCGCCATCGCGCCGGGTCGTCCCCCAACACGAGGAGTTCTTCGACGAGCCCCATCTGCCACTGGCGCAGCTTGCGCAGTTGATGATCGACGAAGCCCTGCTGCCGAAGCCTGATGATGTCCTCGAGCGCGATGTCTGACCGTGCCAAGGGAAACTCGAGCAGGATCAGATCCACGGTCGCCTGTGAAGCGCGATTCTCGTCCACCCATTCAGGGTCCTGTGAGGCGAACCGCTCGCGGCTCACGAACAGCGGGACGGCGGTCACGTCTTCCGGGATCTCGACGTCGTCCAACAACTTCTGATCGACGAGCCACTTGACGTGATAGCGGGTACCGACCTGTCGATCAGGGTTCTGTCGATCACGCTTGATCGCGTTGATGACCGCGAGTTCGTCATGGATCCACGCATCAAACGCCGTCGGGTCCCAGTTGCAGGCGATCGCTGCGCCTTCCTTCTCGAGGTATTCGGCATCTGCCGCGAGACGGTCGAGCTCGGCTTGTTCGATCCCCTTCCACGGCCTCGTCGGAACCGGAATGACGATCCGGTCGAACAAGAGCATCGACGGGCGGAAATACGGCTGTCGGTGGTCGTAAATCGAGAGAGTGCCCCAGAACTCCGATGCCATGACGCCTTCCTATCTGCGGAAAGAGGAACTGTGGAATACCCTCGTCATTCCGCCGTCTCGGAGGACCTCACGGGACGCGACAGTCTTGCTCTGAGCTACCCATCGCCCCGCCGCGCCCGGCGGATCTGGTCGGCGTGGTCGTGGGAGTGGCTGGCGTAGTAGCGCAGCCAGTCGTCGACCGAATAGGCGCCCGACTCGGTGTGCGTGCCGGCGCGCCGCCACTCGTCGGGCGTGAGTGACTCGAGCAGCTGGAGGCTGGCTTCTCGGACGCTCTTGAGGACGGCCAGGGACGGTTCGATCGGGCGGTCGTAGTGGAGGCGGCGGGCGAACTCCGCCTCGTCGTAGCCGACGATCATCGGGTGGTCCTCGGCGATCAGCCGGCGCAGCCGGACATACGCCGTGGCCTCGCTGTCGGGCAGGTGGTGGGCGATCTCGCGCGCGGTCCATCCACCCTCGGCTGGCCGCCGGTCGAGCTCGTCGGACGTGATCCCGGCCAGCGCGTCGACGACGTCGTCGTAACCAGTTCGGAAATGTTCGAGGAGGGCGGCGCGATCCATCGGTGGAGAGCGTAGCGGAGGCTGACCGCGCTGACAGCCAAGTTCGGGCCGGCAGACCGTTGACGTGACGCGGAGACCACAGACCCGACTACCAACGGCGTGCAGCCGCGGCAACATGGGGACTCGTATGCTGGCTCGGCCATGGCTGCTTCTTCGGCACCGCTGCGGCTTGCCGATCTCATCGCCGCGCTGTCGTTGGTCAGTGACCTCGGGTTCGGGCTGGCGCCGGAGTCGGCGCTTCGGTCGTGCCTGGTGGCGACGGCACTCGCCCGGCGGCTCGGGCTCGACGAGGCCGAGCTGGCCGACACGTACTGGACGGCGCTGCTCGAGCACGTCGGGTGCACCGGGTTCGCGCACGAGGCGGCCAGCCGCTACGGGGACGAGTTGGTCATGGGCGCGGCCGCGGCGCGGACCGACTTTGCCGATCCGCGCGACCTGTTCCGGACGTTCCTGCCGGCGGTCAACGCCGGTGGCGGCCGGCTCGCCTGGCTGCGCATTGCGGTCATGGAGATCACCAGCGGGGCACGCGTCTCGCGGCAGTACGCCACCGCGGCGTGCGAGGTCGGGCGCACGACGGCGCAGCGGCTCGGCCTGCCGGCCGGCGTCCAGCGCGGGCTGCACGACGTCTACGAGCTGTGGAACGGCTCGGGCGGTGCGCGCGGCCTGAAGGGCGACGCGATCTCGCTGCCGGCCAGGATCGCCCAGCTCTCAGCGACCGCCGTGCACTTCGACTCGCTCGGTGGACCGGAGCTCGCGATCGACGCGGTTCGAAAGCAGGCAGGCGGAGCGCTGGACCCGCAGCTCGCCGGAGCGTTCGCGGCCGCGGCATCGGAGTTGCTCGACGTCGCTAACGCTGACGATCTCCACGCCGCTGCGCTCGATGCCGAACCGCGACCGGTTCGGACGATGCCGACGACCCGGCTGTCGGACGTCGCCGCCGCGTTCGGGGACATCGCGGACCTGAAGAGCCCGTACCTGCTCGGTCATTCGAGCGGCGTCGCGCGGTTGGCGCTGGACGCCGGCCAGCGCGCCGGGCTCGACGGGAGCGATGCCGATCGGCTCCATGTGGCTGCCCTGCTCCACGACATCGGGCGGGTCGGGATCTCCGACTCGGTGTGGGATCGCCCGGCGAGCCTCAACGGAGCGCAGTGGGAGCAGGTTCGCCTCCACGCCTACCAGTCCGAGCGGATCGTCGCGCGCTCGTCGGCACTTCGAGCCCTGGCCCCCATCGCCGGCATGCATCACGAACGGCTCGACGGATCGGGCTACCACCGGGAGGCCCGGGCGCGCGAGATCCCGTCCACCGTCCGGGTGCTCGCCGCGGCCGACGCCTACCGGGCGATGACCCAGGAGCGGCCCTACCGACCGGCGCTCGAACCCGACGAGGCTGCTCGCCGGCTGCGAGCGGACGTCGAGGGAGGTCGTCTCGATGGCGATGCCGTGACCGCCGTGCTCGACGCGGCCGGCCATGTCACGACGCGGGTTCGAGGCTCGCTGCCGGCAGGCCTGAGCGAGCGCGAGGTCGAGGTCCTTCGGCTCATGTCGCGCGGCCTGTCGAACCGCCAGATCGGAGAGCACTTCACGATCTCCCCGCGCACGGCCGAGCACCACGTCCAGCACATCTACACCAAGGTCGGTGTGTCGAGCCGGGCGGCCGCCGCGGTATTCGCGATGGAGCACGACCTGCTCGATTGAGAATGGGTAGGTCTACCGATGCGGGCGGGGCGTCGCGGACTTGAAGCTGGCCTCCTTCGACAGCGGAGGAGCCACCGATGACCGCACCGACCGATCGCCCCGACGCGCGACTCTTCACGCCGGCGTTCATCGCCCTGTCGCTGGCGGAGCTCGCCTACTTCACGGCGGCCGGGCTCACGATCCCGGTTACCCCGCTGTTCGCGCACGGTCCGCTTGGTGCGGACACGCTCGGGGTCGGCCTGGCGGTCGGTGCCTTCAGCGTGACTGCGCTCATTCTCCGCCCGTACGCGGGTCGCATGACCGACCGTTGGGGACGGCGCCGGCCGCTCGTCCTTGGCGCGCTCACTTGCGCGATCGTGCTTGCCGCACATGCGTTCGTGGACAGCCTCGCCGTCCTGATCGGGTTGCGCCTGCTGCTCGGGGTCGCGGAGGCGTTCTTCTTCGTCGCTGGGTTCGCCGCGGTCGCCGACCTGGCCCCGCCGGGTCGGGCCGGCGAGGCGCTGAGCTACAACTCGCTGTCGCTGTATCTCGGCATCGCGCTGGGGCCGCTGCTTGGGCACTGGCTGCTGGACGGCGGCGGATTCGGATTCGCCTGGGCGGGCGGCGCGGCGCTCGCCCTGGTCGCGGCGCTGCTCGCCCTGCGACTGCCCGAAACCGCCCGGCCGGGCGTGACCTCGCAGGTGAAGGAGTCGAACCCGATCCTCCATCGCGCCGCGATCGCGCCGTCGCTCGTGCTGTTCGCGGCGATCGCCGGGATGGGCGGGTTCTTCGCGTTCGTCGCGATCTACGCCACCGAGGACCTCGGACTCGACGGCACGGGCGGCGTGCTGCTGCTGTTCGGCGCGATCGTCGTGGTCACCCGGGTCCTGTTCGCCAAGCTGCCCGACCGGGTGCCGCCCTTCCGCCTGGGCGCCGTCTCGCTGGCGCTGTGCGCGGGGGGCCTGGCGATCGCTGGTGGCGTGGCCTCTGTCCCGGGCCTGCTCGTCGGCGCGGCGCTGCTCGCGGTTGGCGTTGCCTTCACGACGCCGGCCGTCTTCGCGGCGATCTTCGCCAGGGTTCCCGCCTCGGAACGGGGAGCCGCCTCGGGGACGGCCAGCCTGTTCATCGACCTCGGCTTCGGCGGCGGCCCGATGCTGCTCGGGATCGTGGCCGGCTCAGCCGGCATCCCGGCCGCATTCCTGGTCGCGGCGATCGTCGCGGCCGTCGGAGCGGCCGGCTCGGCGCTCCTCTCGACGGATCACAGAGGGTCGACGGTCGTGGCCGCTCCGGCCGACTGAAGTGTCCTCTCAAGGCCGCAAGACGTCACGACTCGAGATCGATCTCCCGGGCGTCAGCCGCCGCTGATCGCCGTGATGACGTCGACTCGTGAGTCGACACCGATCGCATCGTCAAGATCGGCGCGCTCGCCGTCGACGTACACGTGGATGTGCCGGCGCAGCGTCGGGCCGGGCTCGCACAGCCGATCGCGGAAGCCCGGCCAGCGCTCCTCGAGCGCATCCAGCATCCCGCCCACGGTGGTAACCGACAGTTCCAGCCGGCGGGGCAGGCCCGGGAACAGCGGCGGCAGCGTGGGCGGGAGCCGGATGTCCGCCACGATCAGGCGTCCACCACCGCAACCTCGACCGAGGCGATCGACGGCAGGTAGCTCGCGATCTCGGACCACGTGTCGCCCTCGTCGATCGAGGCGAAGACCTGGCCGGTGCTCGTCCCGAAGTAGAGGCCGAACTCGTCGTGCGTGTCGGTCGCCATCCCCTCGCGGAGGATCCCGAGGTAGGCGTCCTTCTGCGGCAGGCCGTTCCCCAGCCGCGACCAGGACGCGCCGGCGTCGCGGGTACGCCAGACGGCGAGCGCCCCGTCGGGCATCGTCCGGCCGTGGCCGCCGTCGAGGACCGTCGTGAAGAACGTGTCGCGGTCGTGCGGGTGGACGGCGCAGGCGAAGCCGAAGTCGGTCGGCAGGCCCTCGGTGATCTCGGTCCACGTCTTGCCGCCGTCGTCGCTGAGGTGCGTACCGACGTGGTTCTGCTGGTAGAGCCGGCTCGGGTCTTGCGGAGACATCACGACCTTGTGGCAGCAGAATCCGACGTCGTCGTACTCGCGAGGCCAGTCGGTGCGGAGGCCCTTGTTCCGCGGCGTGAAGGTCTTGCCGTCGTCGGTCGTCTCGAACATGCCGATGCCCTGGATGTTCGCGAACCAGTGATCGGCGCTGTCGGGGTGCTGGAGGATCGCCGGCACGCCGAGGTGCCCGGGCGCCTGGTTGGCTGGGTCGTTCCACGTCTCCCGGGCGGGATGGCCCTCGATCATCGACAGGAGCGACCAGGTCGCACCGCCGTCGCGGCTCTCGAACACGCCGGGTGCCTCGGCGCCGGCGAAGATCCGGCCGTTGGTCGCCGCCAGCCCGGAGACCTTCGACACCTTCAGCGGGCCGTCTCCGTAGCTGAGCCCCTCGCTCGATTGCTGCCATGTCTCGCCGAGGTCGCTGCTGCGCCAGATCGACGTCCCGTGCCACTCGCTCGACGCGGCGGCGTAGATCGTGCCGGTCGCCGGCGCGTAGATGGCGTGGTAGATCGGCCAGCTCTCGCAGAACGGCCCGCGGACGTGCCAGGCGCGCCTCGCCTCGGTGCTCTCGAGCAGGAAGACACCCTTTCGCGTCCCGACAAGCACGACCGTCTTCGACATCGCCCGACCTCCGACTACAGCTGGCCTCCAGAGTCTCCACGAGTGAGACCGGCTCGGCGAGTCGAACTCATCGGTCGGCGTCATCGGTCCTGCGACTGCTCGCGCTTCCGGAGCTCTTCGCGACGGACGTTGACCCGCTGGCTGATCGCAATGAAGCGGCGCTGGACCGCCTCCGGGAGCACCTCGCCAAAGTGAGCCAGGTGCACCGCCATCAGCTCCACGAAATCCTCGTGGACCTCGCGCCAGTCCGCGTCCGGCGGAGAGAGTGCCCTCGTTCGTTCGGCCACGGCGGCGGCACGCGCCTTCAGTCGCTCCCGCTCAGCGCCCTCCGGTCGCGTTTCATGTCCGACGTGGAGGACGCCGTTGAACTCGTCGACCAGCGCCGAGAGGTCGCGATCGAACTGGAGAGGATCCGGCCGAGCAGGGGCGGTTTCAGCATCCTCTGCGACCGCTCTCGCCGAGCCCTCCCGAAAGCGCAGAACGCCGAGCGTGAAGACCCAGGCACCCAGGTAGGTCCAGAAGGCCAGGAGCGAGAGAGCCCGAATGACGATCGCGGGACCGACGATGAACAGCCAACCGAAGGCGATGAGTGGCAGGGGTCGATTGAGCGACTCCCCCACCTGCCGCCAGATCGGCAGCACTCCGAGGGATCCGATCAGCACGGCGAAGAGAAACGACCAAGCGTCGATCAGGCCGGCCAGCAGCGGGAGCACCGCAACGGTGCCGCCGAGGAAGCTCGCCAACGCCGCCCTGAAGCGATCGTCCTCCACGTCCAGCGGCACGGCGAAACGCCCTCCGCGTCGGCCGCCGTCGTCGGACACGGCCTGAGGGTAGCGCGAACAGGCGCCGCCGCCACAGATCCGACGTTTCACGCGAGGCCCGGCCATCTCGTCTTGGGGGTGAGATGAGAAAGGAGGCCCACCCATGCGGGTCTTTGTTGCAGGCGCCAGCGGCGCCGTCGGACGGCGGCTCGTGCCCATGCTGGTGGCACGGGATTACCAGGTGATCGGCACCACGACCAGCGACAGGAACGTCGCGACGATCCGTGCGCTCGGCGCGGAGCCGGTCGTCGTCGACGGCCTTGACGCGGCCGGCATCGGTGAAGCGATCGCCCGATCGGAGCCGGATGCCATCATTCACCAGATGACGGCGCTGTCGAGCTCGCCGGATTTCAAGCACTTCGACCGGTGGTTCGCACTGACCAACCGGCTCCGGACCGAGGGCACCGAGAACCTCCTCGCGGCCGCGAAGGCAAGCGGCGTGCAGCGCTTCGTCGCCCAGAGCTTCACCGGCTGGAGCAACGAACGGACAGGCGACTGGATCAAGACGGAGGACGATCCGCTCGACCCCGACCCCGTCGCCGAGCAACGCGAGACGCTCGCCGCGATCCGCTTCCTCGAACGCGCGGTGACCGAGGCACCGCTCGACGGGATCGTGGTGCGCTACGGCGGGCTGTACGGGCCGGGCTCGTCGGAGAAGCTCGTCGAGATCCTTCGCAAGCGCATGTTCCCGGTCATCGGCAACGGCGCCGGGATCGTCTCATCGACGCACGTGGACGACGCCGCGGGCGGGACGCTCGCCGCCCTCGAGCATGGCCGCCGCGGGGAGGTCTACAACATCGTCGATGACGAACCGGCCCCGACCCACGAGTTCATCCCGGCCATCGCCGAGGCGCTCGGGGCGCCGAAGCCGCTGCGGATCCCGCCCTGGCTGGGCCGCCTCTTCGCCGGTGACGTCGCCGTCGCGATGATGACCGAGGGTCGCGGCTCGTCGAACGCGAAAGCCAGGCGCGAGCTCGGCTGGCAGCCGATCTGGCCGAGCTGGCGCGACGGGTTCCGCCATGGCCTCGACACGCCGGTGCCGCTGCCGCCCGGGGCGAAGGAAGCGACCGCCGCGTGACCCCGACCACGGCGAACACCGAGGTCGCCGAGGCGTATGTCGATCTCCGCCCGCTGCTGTTCTCGATCGCCTACCGGATGCTCGGCAGCGTCAGCGAGGCGGAGGACGTCGTCCAGGAGTCGTTCGTCCGCTACCAGCACGCCGTGGAAGAGGGCACGGCAGTCGAATCGCCGAAGGCCTACCTTTCGGCCGTCGTCACCCGCCTCGCGATCGACCAGCTCAAATCCGCCCGGGCCCGGCGCGAGTCGTACGTGGGCGAGTGGCTCCCGGAGCCGCTCGTGACCGACGAGGGCGCCGGCGATCCGGCCGGCATCGCCGAGCAGGCGGACACGCTGTCGATGTCGTTCCTGGTCCTCCTCGAGCGGCTGACACCCGTGGAGCGGGCGATCTTCCTGCTCCACGACGTCTTCGACTACTCGTTCGACGAGGTCGCAACCATCGTCGACAAGTCGGCGGCGACGTGTCGCCAGCACGCCGTGCGGGCTCGCCGCTTCGTCGCGGAGAACCGGCCGCGCTTCGATGCCGACGAGGGCGAACGGGACCGCCTCGTTCGCAGCTTTGTCGCGGCTGCCGAACGTGGCGATGTCGACGGCTTGGTTTCGCTGCTCGCCGCCGACGCGGCGGTGCACGGCGACGGTGGCGGCAAGGTCCCGCAGTGGTATGCCCCGATCGTCGGCGCAGATCGGGTCGCCAGGCTGTTCGCCCAACTCGGCCGCCAGTCGGAGACCCTGGGCGCGACGTTCGAGCTCCACGAGATCAACGGTCAGCCCGGCATCATTTTCCGCGGCCCGGGCGGTGGGGTCTTCTCGGTGATGTCGGTCGAGGTGGTCGACGGCCGTGTCGCCACGATCCGCTCCGTCGTCAACCCGGACAAGCTTCGCCATCTCGGCGCGGTCGAGAGCCTTCGGGACGTGATGGACATGGCCGGCGGCTGAGGCTCGTCAGAAGCGCGCGGCGAGCTTCTCGTCGAGGAAGACGGTGATCGCGGTGATCGCACCTGCAACGACCGTGAGCACCGCAAGGCCGATCGGACGCTCCTGGCTGTCCGCGGGCGCGATGACGAAGGCCGGCTGGCCGTTTGCCCTGGTCGGTCGGACCGCGTAGCCGGTCGGCGGCCGGAGCGCTCCGAAGATCCAGCGCCGCAGTCCGACCTCGATGTCGTCGCGACCCCGATACCAGGCCGGCGATGGCGGCATCGCCAGCTGAACGTCCTTCCGCATGATCGCGAGCAGTCCTTCGATGTCGTCGTTGGCCCAGGCCCGGATGTAGGCCTCGAGCAGCCGCTGGGCGAAGGGATCGTCGGGGCCTTCGGCCGGAACCGCGATCGCGCCGGTCCGATGGTGCGTCTTCCGGAGCGCAACCCGCGCCCGATGGAGGGAGCTGTTGGTCGCGCTGACCGTCTGGTCGAGCGCATCGGCCGTCTCGCGTGCGGACCAGCCGAGGACGTCCCGAAGGAGCAGCACAGCGCGCTGGCGTGGCGGCAACACCTGGAGGGCGGCGATGAAGGCGAGCGAAACGGATTCGCGGAGGTCGTAGCGTGCCGCGGGATCCGACACGGCGCCGGCAATGAACGCGTCCGGTAGCGGCTCGAGCCAGGCGATCTCGGTGATCGGTGGGTCGGGCGGCAGGAGCGGATCCGCGGGGTGGCGACGGACGTCGGGCGGAAGCCGCCGACCTCGACGCTGGCGCAGTTGGTCGATGCAGACGCGCGTCGCGATCCGATGGAGCCACGTCCGAAGCGATGCGTCGCCGCGGAACCCTGCCCGACCGCGCCACGCCTTGATCGCCGTCTCCTGGGCCGCCTCCTCTGCCTCCGCAAGCGACCCAAGGAACCGGTAGCAGTGGAGGACGACGTCCTGGCGATGGGCGTCGATGGCGAGGCTGATGTCGTCGGTCACGCGTTCGATCTCCGGCGGCGACGGGGGCGCGAACAGTCTCGCGCGAACGTGTCGTCAATGGCATAGACGGAACACGTCACCGGAGCCATTCGAGATGCCGTACATCACCACTGTCCGCGCGCGACTTCGCGAGGCCGATCCGACCGCCGCGAAGGAACAGCACAACGCAATCGTCGCCAGCCTGCGGCCGCGCGGCGAGCCGCTTGGCGCCACGACCCACATGGTCTTCGCCAACGCCCAGGACCCGCGGGAGTTCCTCGCGGTCGACGGCTGGAAGAACGTCGAAGGCCTGCAGAAGTTCATGGGCGACCCTTCGGTCCAGGCCGAGATCGGCGGCATGTTCGACGGGCCGCCGGAGGTCACGGTCTGGTCGACCCGCGAGGGCTGGTCCGAGTTCTGAGCCGACGTTGGCTTGATCGTTCGAGGCGGCCGCTTGCCGGTCAGGCAGCGGTCGCC
>DASTYU010000235.1:0-6704 GCA_035764655.1 Candidatus Limnocylindrales bacterium | reverse complement strand
GCCGAGCTCGGCTACGAAACGGTCGTGGTCGACGGGCGGGCGTCATTCGCCACGAAGGAACGCTTCCCGGACGTGGACCAGCTCGTGGTGGGCTGGCCGGACGAGATCGCCGACGACATCGGCCTCGGCCAGAATGACGCGGTCGCCGTCCTGACCCACGATGTCAAGTTCGACGAGCCGGCGATCGTCGAGTCGCTTCGGCGTCACTGCCGCTACGTCGGCGCGGTCGGCTCACGGAAGACCCAGGCCGACCGGCGCGCGCGGCTGCGCGACGCCGGCGTGACCGACGACGAGCTGGCCGAGCTTCGCGGCCCGATCGGCCTCGACCTCGGCGGGCGAAACCCGGCCGAGACCGCGCTCGCGATCCTCGCCGAGATCGTCGCCGAGCGATATGGCGGCTCCGGCCGGCCCATGCGCGACCTCGCTGCCGAACATCGGATCCGCGAGGTGCACGAGCCGACGCCGATCACCGGCGGGTGACCCACCCGAGCGCCTCGCCGGCGGTCTGCGCGGTCGTCCTCGCCGCCGGGTCAGCCACGCGCTTCGGGAGCGTCAAGCTGCTGACGCCGCTGAACGGCAGGCCCGTCCTCCAGCACGTCCTCGATGCGCTCGACGGTGCGGGCGTGCGCGATGTGGTCGTCGTCCTGGGCAAGGATGCCCCCGCAATCGAAGCCGCCATCGATTGGCGAGCTGAGCGGCGGGTTGCGAACCCGGATCCCGAGCGCGGGCTGTCGAGCTCGGTCGCGATCGGGCTGGCAGCGGTCCCGGAGGGGGCGGGCGCCGCGCTCATCGTCCTCGGTGACCAGCCGGCGATCGCCTCCGCGACGATCCGCAGGCTGCTCGACCAGCCAATCGACACCGACCGCCCGGTCGTCGTCGCCCGCTACGCCGATGACTCGGCGCGCAATCCCGTGCTGCTGGGGCGGGCCGCCTTCCGGCTCGTGGCCGAGGCAACCGGCGATCGGGGACTTGGACCGGTGCTTGACGGCCATCCGGACCTTATTCGCGAGGTTACCGTGGAGGGATCCAACCCGGACGTGGACACGCCCGCCGATCTTGCCGCCGCCGTCGAGGCCAGCTGGGCGGCCCGCGTCCGTGCAAACCGCGAGCAGGTCGACCGCGTCCGCGAGGTGCCCGACGGTCAGGACTTCTATGCCCCGGTACGTTCGCTGTTCCGCGCCGACCCGACGCGCACCGACGACCCGATCCTCCAGGCCCTGCTCGGCCTGGTTCACTCCGGCGATACCTGGCTGGACGTCGGGGCCGGGGCGGGCCGCTTCGCGCTGCCGCTCGCGCGTGCGCTCGACGAGTCCGGCGGCGAGGTCATCGCGCTCGACGTCTCGCCCTCCATGCTCGAGGCGCTGCGCGAGATCGCCGAGGACAACGCCATCGAGAACATCCGCACCGTCGAGGCACGCTGGCCGGACGACCCGGCCGCGCGCGGCCTCGAGGCGCACGTGGCGCTCATCGCCCACGTCGGCTACGACGTCGAGGACATCGGCTCCTTCCTCGACGCGCTCGAAGCAGCCAGCCGGCGGCTGTGCGTGGCGGTCCTCATGGAGCGCGTCCCCGCGTCCGCAGCCGACCCGTTCTGGCCGCCCGTCCACGGCGAGGCGCGCGTCCCGCTGCCCGCCCTGCCCGACGCCCTCGAGCTGCTCGAGGCACGCGGCCGGCGACCGTCGGTGACCCGCGTGGAGATCGAACCTCGGCGGTTCGAGTCACGCGACGCGCTCGCCGGGTTCGCCCGCCGCCAGCTGTGGATCGATCCCACGGGTCCGAAAGAGGCGCGCTTCCAGGCCGCGCTCGACGAGTTCACGGAGCAGGACACGGCGGGCTGGACCATCCGTGGCCGCCCGACGAGCGACGTGGGAATCGTGACCTGGCGGCCGCCCCGCACCGACTGATGGGGATCGCGGCGTGGCTCGCGCCGTCGATGCTCCCGGTCTATCTGCACACGCTCGTCGTCCGCGCTCGGCGGCACGCCCGTGGCCATACCCGATATCCGGGCGACGCGGCGGCGATCGTCCGCGCCTGCATCGAAGCGTGCTGGAACGGGCGCACCTTCACCGCCAGCCCGGGCCACTTCGACATGTTCTGGACGCGCGATCTCGGCTTCTCCGCGCCGGCCCTTGTCCGGGTCGGCGAACGGGACCGGGTCCGCGCGTCGCTGGCCTACGCGCTGGGCGTCTGGACGAGGCGCGGCACCCATGTAACGACGACGATCAACTACGGCGACTTGCCGGCGGACGTGTTCGAGTACGGCGTCGATTCCCTGCCATTGCTGCTTGCGGCCCTTCGCGCGGCGGAAGCCGCCGACCTCGTCGAACGGCACCGCGCGTGGCTGGCCGATGAGGTTGCCTGGTTCGCCGAACGCGTCGTCGATCCCGGGACGGGCCTCGTCCGCGCGGATCGGACGTACAGCGCCCACCGCGACACGGTGATCAATCGAAGCACTGCCTACGGCAACACGATGGTTGCCCTGCTGGCGAAGACCCTGGCCGAGACGGGCTGGCTCGGATCGCCGCTGGAACGCCACTTCGACGGCGATCACGGGCGACTCCTGCGCGAGCGGTTCTGGGCAGGCGACCGGTTCCGCGACAGCCTGGGCGATGACACCGTGTCCGGCGAAGCCAATGTCTGGCCCTTCTACGCGGGTGTGGTCAACGACACGGAGATGCTTCGGTCCTCTTTCACGTACCTGGATGCCAACGGGTTCGCCGATCCGTACCCGCTGCGATACGAGACCGTTCGCCGGCCGGGCCGCGAGGTCTGGTTCACCCGCCACGTCCTCCCGGACTACCAGGGCACGACGATCTGGACCAGCCTCGGCGCGATGTACCTCCAGCTGCTTGGGTCGGTCGATCCGGCCGCCGCCGCGGGCGAGATCGATCGCTATCGCGGCTGGATCGAGCGTGACGGCACGTATTGGGAAGTGCTGGACGGGCGCGGCCGGCCATGGATCAGCCCGCGCCTCGTGTTCATCGGCGAGGAGTCGATGCTCTGGTCGGCGATCTTCCTCGACGTCCTCGAATACGGCCTCGACGGTCCGGCCCTGCTCAGTCCGGGCCAACGTCCCTAGCATGTCTCACATGACGGGTGAGGAAGAGGCGCAGCGCCTGCTCGATCGGATCGCCGACGACCTCGGGATCGGCGTTCTGGTGTCGACGATCGACGACGGTCCCCCAGTGCGCATTACTGCCGCACTGGTGTTCGGCATCCTCCAGACGGAGGTCACGGTCGAGGGACCGGACGAAAGCAGTGCGTGGCGGGAGCTCGCCCGTGCCGCCGCGTCCTGGCGGCAGTCGAACGAAGTGAGCTTCTCTCGGAACTACTGGGGAGGCTGATCCGAAACCGGGTACGGCCCGCGAGACGAACCACAATCCGTGGGACATTCGGTTGACGCGCGAACGATCGCGGCGGGATACTCCCACGCAGATCCCAGCGCACCCGGACCCCGGTTTGGCGTCCCGTCCCCGGACGCCATCCGTCGGCCCTTGATCGTCGACACTCTGCGCCCGTCGCGGAGACGGGCCGACATTCACCCGTGACAGGGGGGAGGAGGGCGGCAGCGCGATGATCCCCGGCCAGTTCGACTACGTCCGGCCCAACGATCTCGGGGAGGCCCTCCGGATCCTGGCCGAGCGTGAGGGAGAGGCGAAGGTCCTCTCCGGTGGGTACAGCCTCATCCCCCTGCTGAAACTCCGCCTTGCCCAACCCGGCCTGCTCGTCGACATCGGTCGCGTCGGCGGGCTCGACGGGATCGTCGAGACCGACGACGAGTTGCGGATCGGTGCTCGCGCGACCCACCGCCAGATCCACGAGAACGAGATCATCGCCCGCTACCCACTGCTCCACGATGCGAGCGGGGGCATCGGCGACCCGCAGGTCCGCAACTGGGGCACGATCGGCGGATCGGCCGCCCACGCGGATCCAGCCTCCGACTGGCCGGCCGTCCTGCAGGCGGCTCGGGCGACGATCGTCTGCCGCAGCGCGACGGGAGAGCGGCTCATCGCCGCGAAGGACTTCTTCGTCGACACGTTCCAGACGTCGATCGAGCCGACGGAAGTCCTGACGGAGATCCGTTTCCGCCGCCGGGCGCGAGGCCAGGGTGGCGCCTACGTCAAGCTCGAGCGGAAGGTGGGTGACTACGCCACGGTCGGCGTGGCCGGCATCGCCATCCTCGAGGGCAACAGCATCCGCTGGGCCGGCCTCGGTATCACCGGGGTCTCGGAAATCCCGTACGTCGCCGAGGAGGCGGAAGCCATCCTCGTCGGCAACGCACCATCGGACGACCTGTTCCGTCGCGCCGGCGAGGCCGCCGCCGCGCAGGCCCGGCCCGTGGCCGACGTCCGAGGCCCCGTCGAGTACAAGCGGGCCATGGTCACCGAGCTCACGGTCCGGGCGCTGCGCTCGGCCGTCGAGCGCGGTTTCGCGTACGCCTAGGAGACCGAACGATGACCAAACAGCACATCACCGTGACGGTCAATGGCGAGGCCCGCGAGGCAGACGTCGAGCCGCGCCTCCTGCTCGTCCACCTCCTGCGCGAGACGTTCGGCCTGACTGGCACGCACGTCGGATGCGACACGAGTCATTGCGGCGCCTGTACGGTTCACATCGACGGCCGCAGTGCCAAGTCGTGCACGCTGCTCGCGGTCCAGGCCGATGGCGCCGAGGTGACGACGATCGAAGGGCTGTCCTCCGGCGCGGACCTGCACCCGCTCCAGCAGGCGTTCTGGGATCAGCATGGCCTGCAATGCGGATTCTGTACGCCCGGCATGATCATGCAGTCCGCCTGGTTGCTCGAGCAGAACCCCGAGCCGTCGGAAGGCGAGATCCGCGAAGGGATCTCCGGCAATCTCTGCCGCTGCACGGGCTACGTGAACATCGTCAAGGCCATCCAGCAGGCGGCGGGCACGCTGTCCGCCGCCGAGTCGGCGCCGGTCGTGGCTGCCGAGACGACCGAGGGAGTTGCCTGATGGCCACGGACATGCATCCCCAGACCACCCCCGAAGTGGGGGGCATGGGCCACTCGGTCAAGCGCAAGGAAGACCCGCGTTTCATCCGCGGCAAGGGCGAGTACATCGAGGACGTCAACCTGCCGGGCCAGCTGTGGCTCGACATCGTGCGCAGCCCGTACGCCCACGCCACCATCAAGTCGATCGATTCGTCCGAGGCGCTCAAGGTCCCCGGCGTCCTCGCCGTGATCACCGGCAAGGATCTCGAGGGCTACAAGCTGCACTGGATGCCGACCCTCGCGGGCGACATGCAGATGGTGCTGCCGACCGACACGGTCATGTACCAGTCGCAGGAGGTCGCCGCGGTCATCGCGACCGACCGCTACGCGGCGGCGGACGGCGTGGCTGCCGTGCTCGTCGATTACGAGCCGCTGCCGGTCGTCGTCGACCCGTTCAAGGCGCTGGAATCCGGGGCACCGGTGCTCCGGCCGGACCGCGGCGAGGACAAGCAGAACAACCACATCTGGCACTGGGAATCGGGCGACAAGGCGGCCGCCGATGCGGCGCTGGCCGGCGCCGAGGTGCGCGTCGCCGAGGACATCTACATCCCGCGCATCCACGTGGCATCGATCGAGACGTGTGGCTGCGTCGCGGACTGGGACCCCGTCCGCCAGCACCTCGACCTGCACATCACGAGCCAGGCGCCGCATGCGGTGCGCACCGTGATCGCGCTCGTCGCGGCGGGCGCCGGCCTGCCCATCTACGAGCACAACATCCGCCTCAAGACCCACGACATCGGCGGCGGGTTCGGCGGCAAGGTACCGGTGTATCCCGGGTACGTGTTGGCCGTCGCAGCCTCGTTCCTGATCGGCAAGCCGGTCAAGTGGATCGAGGATCGCTCGGAGAACCTCCAAGCCGACTCGTTCGCCCGTGACTACCACATCCACGCCGAGATGGGCGCGACGCGCGACGGCACGATCACCGGCCTCAAGGTCAAGACGATCGCCGACCACGGCTACTCGGACGCCGCGGCGGATCCCTCGAAGTTCCCGGCCGGCCTGTTCAACGTCATCACCGGCTCATACGACTTCGACAATGCTTTCGTCGAGGTCGACGGCGTCTACACCAACAAGCCACCGGGTGGGGTCGCCTACCGCTGCTCGTTCCGCGTGACCGAGGCCGTGCATGCGATCGAGCGCATGGTCGACATCCTCGCTCACGAGATCGGCAAGGACCCGGCTGAGCTGCGCATGCAGAACTTCATCCAGCCCGAGCAGTTCCCGTACAAGACGCCGACCGGCTGGGAGTACGACTCCGGCAACTACCCGAAGGCGCTGCGCACGGCGATGGAGCTCATCGATTACGACGGTCTCCGCCGCGAGCAGACCGAGAAGCGCGAACGCGGTGAGCTGATGGGCATCGGGATCAGCTCGTTCACCGAGATCGTCGGTGCCGGGCCGTCGCACAGCTTCGACATTCTCGGGTTGAAGATGTTCGACTCGTGCGAGATCCGGGTCCACCCGACCGGCAAGGTCGTCGCCCGGCTGGGCGTGCAGTCGCAGGGCCAGGGCCACGAGACCACGTTCGCCCAGATCATCGCCGAAGAGCTCGGCTTCCCCGTCAGCGACATCAAGATCGAGGAGGGTGACACCGACACCGCGCCCTACGGGCTCGGCACGTATGCGTCGCGTTCGACGCCGGTCGCCGGCGCCGCGACGGCGGTGGCGGCGAGAAAGATCCGCGACAAGG
>DASTYU010000234.1:0-8236 GCA_035764655.1 Candidatus Limnocylindrales bacterium | reverse complement strand
CCGGGTGACGAGCGTCGGTTCCACCCTGGCGAGACGAACATCCGGATGGCCGACGTCGTGGTGATCAACAAGATCGATGCCGCCGAGCCTGCTGCAGTTGACGCCGTCCGTCGATCGGTCGAGGACCTCAACCCGAGGGCGGTCGTGCTGTCGGCGCGATCAGAGTTGACGCTCCAGGGCCCGCCGATCGAGGGCAAGCGGGTCGTGGTGGTCGAAGACGGACCGACCCTGACCCACGGTGGCATGTCGTACGGCGCCGGTGTTATGGCGGCTCGCCGGTTCAACGCGGCGAGGCTGGTCGATCCACGACCCCATGCGGTGGGCACCATCCGCGACGTGCTGGACCGATATCCCGCGCTGGAGCCGCTCGTTCCGGCCATGGGCTACGGACACGCCCAGATGGAGGAGCTCCAAGCCACGCTCAATGCCGCCGACGCCGACCTCGTCCTGTCGGCCACGCCCATCGATCTGACGCGTGTCGTGACGCTGAACAAGCCCATCACGCGCGTGCGCTACGAGCTCGTCGAGGCGGGTGGGACGCCGCTGGACACGCTCATCGATCCGATCGTCCGCAAGACGCAGGCCCCCGCGCCGGTCCCGGCCTGACGCGGAAACGAGGCGAGACCCGCCGCCCGTCGGCGACGGGTCTCGCTCTCCTCCTCCTGGGAACTTATGCGGCTGTGGCGCCACCAACGTACGTGCCGCCGGTCAGCAAGCGCACGCCGACCGCGACGAGGACACCCAGGACGAGGCCACCCACGACGGCCGGGATGACGGCGAGGCCGTCCCAGACCGGCTCGATGGTCGTCCATCCGACAATGAACTCACTCGCAACCAGCGCACCGATCGCGGCCGCGGTGCCGTCGACGATCCACTCGTAGCCAAACTGGGCCTCGCCCACGAACTGGGCAAGCAGGCCGAATGCAAGGGCTCCGACGATGAGCATCAGCCAACCGCCGAGGCCCAAGGCGATGGTGAAGTCCATCTCGCCACCTCCTTTACGGGACGCAGCCAAGACGCCAAGGATCATGGTGGACGAGCACGGCTCAGCGCGTCAGGGCCATTGCTCCTGAACGACCCGGCGTACCGGTCGTCATTCAAGCGCGCACCGACACCCGCTCGATCGTGCGCTCGAGCTGGGTGAGGTGCTCCCGCTCATGACGGGCGAGCCAATCGCCGAAGAAGCGCGCCGTCTGTTCGATCGAGCGGTTCGGGGCGACGGTCACCACGGCGACACGCTCCCAGGCGTCCGGCCCAAGCGGCGCGAGGACGGCAAGCAGCTGGGCTCGGCTGTTGGAAAACGCTTCGAAGGCGTCCCCGAACGCCCACTCGTCGTAACCCGTCGTCCGCTGCCAGGCCCGGGGGCTCAGCCGCTTCCACGCCGGACGGTCCTCGTCGATGATGCGTCGGATGTTGGCGCCGAGGACGTCCTGTGCGGCACGCAGATGGGCGAACAGGATCGTTGCCGACCACTCGCCTGGCTCGGGCGCCGTGGCCAGCTGCGCTTCGGTGAGTCCGTCCAGCAGCTCGGCAACACGCGGAACCGTGGCGGGCAGGATCGCCATGATCTCGTCGACCGTCAGGAGGGGCGCCGGCACGACCGCAGTCTAGGGCCCGGTCAGCAGCCGCTGACGCACCGCCAGCCGTCGGCCCACTCCCACGTGTCACCGAGCAGACCGCCGTCCGGTCCGAACCCGCCGTGCAGGACGAACACGTGCCGCGCCTCGTCGTACCCAATCGCCGGGGACCCCCGGGCCGATGGTCCGTCGCCCTCGACCTCGCGCCATCGGCCGTCCGTGAGGAACCACGTGTCGCCCTTCAGCGAGCCGAACGTCGAGGGCCCGCTCGCACCGCCGAACAGGAGCAGTCCATCGCGGCCGGCGGCCAGCCCGAGATGGGAGCGCGGACCAGGCCCTTCGAACGCGAGGTCGGTCCAGGCCGACCCGTCCCACGACCAGAAGTCATCGAACACGGCGCTCCCGTCATAGCCGCCGTAGAGCAACGCCTGCTCATGCGCAGCCTCGTAGACGAACCCGAAGTGAGCGCGACCCGACGGGCCTTCTGCGGCAAGCTCGCGCCAGGCACTGCCGTCCCAGGCCCAGGTCTCGGCGACGAGGGTGCCGTCGGCGTCGCCACCGCCGAACAGGAGGAATACCTCACGGGCGGTGTCCCGGACGACGAGCATGTGATCGCAGGCGGTTGGCGGCTCCGCGTCGAGCTGTTCCCAGCCGGTGATGCTCCACCGCCAGGTCTCGGGGAGGCAGTCGTTGCCGTCGAGCGGCAGACCGCCGTAGCGGACCGCGGTGCGTCCGGCGGGATCCCAGGCGACGCCCGCGACCACCGTTGCCGGTGGACCGTTCCCGTCGAGGACCCACCACGCCCTGCCATCCCATGACCAGACCTCTTCCACGCTGGCGGTATCCAGCTGGGCGACGCAGTTGAACAGGAGCATCGCCTCCGATGGCATGTCGTAACCGAAGGTCGCCTCGGCGCAGGCCGGAGGCCGCGCTCCCGTGGTCGCCGACGGCGACGCGTGCGAGGAGGTACTGGGAGTCGGGCTCGGCTGAACCGAGGGAACGGGGGTCGGCTCGCCACCGCACGCGATCGCGAGTGCGGACAGGAACGCGACCGCCGCGGATCTGATGCCTGGGGTCATCGGTGACATGACGCCACAGACACGGCCCGAGTTGCACGGCCGTCCTTCATGGTTGACTTATATAAGCGTTGAGTTCTAACATGCGCTCGTGCACGCCTTCGACGTCCTGGGTGACCCGGTTCGCCGCCGCATCCTCGAGCTGCTCGCCGACAGTGACCACAGCTCCGGGGCGATCACCGCGGTGGTCCGGGCCGAGTTCGGGATCTCGCAACCCGCAGTGTCGCAGCATCTCAAGGTGCTCCGGGAGAACGGGTTCGCCACCGTCACGCCCCAGGGCACCCGCCGTCTGTATGCCGTCGAGGCGACCCCCTTCCAGGAGCTCGACGAGTGGCTCGACCACTTCCGCGGCTTCTGGAACCAGCGCCTGGACTCCCTGGCTACCGAGCTCGCGCGCGGCAAGCGCGAGCGCCGCCTCGCGGCGGCCGACTCGAAGACCTCGAAAGGAGCTGCCCCATGATCGACACCATCCGCGAGATTGGCGCCGTCCGTCGGGAGGTCGGCACCGACCGCATCCCCGCCGGGGATGGCCGGTCGGTCCGCCTCGAGCGCGAATTCGATTCCCCCATCGAGGACGTCTGGGACGCCGTGACCAACCCCGAGCGGATCGGCCGCTGGTTCCTGCCGGTCAGCGGTGACTATCGCGTCGGTGGGCGCTACCAGCTCGAGGGCAATGCCGGTGGCCGGATCCTCGAATGTGATCGACCGAACCAGTTCAAGGTGACCTGGGTGTACGGGCCGGTGAACAGCGACGCGGACATCTCGGAGGTGCTGATTCGGCTCTCGGCCGTCGATGCCAACCGGACCCGGCTGCTCCTCCAGCACACGGCGGTGGTGCCGGAGGACCGTTGGGACGAGTACGGACCGGGCGCGGTCGGTGTCGGCTGGGACGGGGCGCTGCTGGGGCTGACCCTCCACCTGCGGACCGGAAACACCGTGGAGGACCCCGAGGCCTGGCAGGTCTCCGACGAGGGTCGCGAGTTCAACACGCGCAGCAGCGAGGCGTGGGGCGAGGCGAACCGAGCTGCCGGGGCCGAGCCGGAGGCAGCGGCCCGCGGCGTCAGGAACTCCACGCAGTTCTACGCACCCGATCCCGAGACCGTTTCCTAGCCAACCGCTGCGCGCCGTCTCCCGGAAACGGTTGGACTAGACCGGCCTTTGCCGTCGGCCCCCTACAATCCGATGCCACCGACCAGCGTGGCACACGGAGAGGGCATGTCCGGCCATACCAAGGGACAGCGCAGCATCGCGAGGCGGATCGCCGCGGCGATCGCCATCTGTGGCCTGCTCGTGGTGTCCGCCGGCGGCTCGGTTGCTTCGGCCGCCGAGCAGGCGCCGGACAGCTCGGACGTCGTCCTCGTGCTCGACTACTCGGCCTCGATCCTCAATGACGCCAGGAACCGGTCCCGCTTCGCCGGCGCACTGGAGCGCATGGCCGACCGCGTCGACGAGCTGTCCCCCGAGCTCGTCCAGGGCGACACCACCGTGTCGCTCGTCCAGTTCGCGTCCCGCGCGCGCGACTACGAAGGCTGCACGGATCTCGAGCTCCTCGACAACCCCGAAGCCGTCGCCACGTTCGCCGACTGCCTGCGGTCGCTCGGCGAGGCGTACCGGAACGGCCTTAGTCCCGGGCTTCAGGACGCCATCGGCATCGACACGAACTACGTGGAGGCGATGGAACAGGGAGCGGAGCACCTCCCGGCCGATTCGGTGCGGCCGACGATGATCCTGTTCACCGACGGCCGCCATGACGTCGCCGGCGTGCCCAACAGCCAGGTCGCCCGTGCACACAACCGACTGTTCGGGGATCGCTCGCCGTTCGCCCTGCTGCCCGTCGGCATGGGCCTGGCCGCGGGTGATCGCGCCGAGCTGACCGACGCCCTCGAAGACCTGCGTGTCGTGCGCGACATGCCGCCGTGCGTGAGCGGGTCCACGTTCGAATGGCCCGACGTCGTGTTCAACTCGGCGGAGGATGCCGGCAACGCCGTCGCGGCAGCGCTGCAGGCGGGGACCTGTACGTTCACCGTGGCGCCGACCGAGCCGCCGACGACGCCGGCACCGCCCGCCGCTCCGGGCAGCGTCAACAGCATCCGGCTGACGCCTGGCGACGGCTACATCGACCTCAACTGGTCACCGCCCGAGCAAGGTGCCGACGCCGTCACCGATTACCGGGCGCGCTGCATGAGCGACGGCGAAACGATCGAATCGTCCGAAGGTACGTCGACGAACCCGCAGGCACGCGTGGAGGGGCTCGAACAGGGCCGCGAGTACAGCTGCGAAGTTGCCGTGGTCACGGCCGCCGGCGACGGTGACTGGACGCCCGCATCGGGAACCGCGATCCCGCTTGGAATCCCCGCTCCCCCTGCAAAGCCGACCGTCGCCGCCCTGAACGGCGCCGTCGAGGTGGCGGTCGAGCCCAGGCCTGATATCGAGGAGTTCCGCTACGAGTGCTCGCGCGACGGAGGCACCACCTTCGATGAGGCGGACGCCGTCACCTCGGCCAGCACGACGGCCAGGATCCGCGATCTGCCGAACGGGTCGGAATACGTGTGCCGGGTGTTCGCCACGAACGCCGTCGGCGTGAGCGACCCCTCGCCGCTCTCGGATTTCGTCCGGCCGTGCAGCGGCCTGCTCGACTGCAACCCGCTCGCCCTGCCGATCGTCAGCGGCGTCCTGGCCTTCCTCGTCCTCGGGATCCTGCTCGCCCTCTACGGCATCTACCGGGAGCGGTCGCAGGGCTACGTGCTCGCCGTCCTCGACAACGTCCACACGGCCAACCTGGGACGTGGGTCGCGGCTCGGGATCGAAGTGGTTCGGAGACCGGGCAGTCGCGAGCCGACCGAGATCGTCGCGAACCGGAAGAAGAACGCCGACATCCGGATCAAGCCGCGACGCGGCGGCCGCTTCCTCGTGATCGACAAGAACCGCAGCCAGGAAGTGACCTCGGGAGACGCCATCATCGTCGTCGACGCGATCGGCGTGCGCCACGAGTTGGTGCTGCACGCCTTCTCGACCAGGGCGGCGTCGGCGGTGGCAAACCGCCGCTGAGCGGACAGCGGACCGAGCGAACGGTCAGGCAGCCGGGAGCAGCTCGGCCAGTGGCCGGCTCACGTCCGCCAGGCGCGTTGCGTCGGCGCGAACGCCCGAGGCGACCAGCCGCTCGATCGCTGGCGCGACATCCCAGACATTCACGTTCATGCCGGCCATCACCCTGTCGTCGCGCAGCCAGAACGCGATGAATTCGCGGCGCTCACGGTCGCCCCGGAAGACCACCCGGTCCTCCGTGGACGCGAGCCCCGAGTACTCCATGCCGATGTCGTACTGGTCCGAGTAGAAGTACGGGATCCGGTCGTATGGCCTGGCCTGTCCGAGCATGTTGGCGGCCGCGGCGCGTCCCTGCCGCTTGGCGTTGTCCCAGTGCTCGACGCGCAGCCGACGACCGTAGTGCGGATGCACGGCGTTCGCGACGTCGCCGGCGGCGTAGATACCCGGGACCGACGTCTCGAGGTGCGCGTCGACGAGGATGCCGTTGTCCACGGCGAGCCCGGCTCGCTCCGCGAGCTCCACCCGCGGCACGGCGCCGATCCCGACCACCACCAGGTCCGCCGGGATGGTCCGACCGTCGGCCGTTCGCACGGCCGCCACCCGGGTGCCGCCCTCGAACCCGGTCGCGGTCGTGCCTGCGACGATCCTCACGCCGTGCTCCTCGTGGGCCTTTCGATACATGGCGCCGAGCTCGGCTCCGAGGACGTGCTCGAGCGGGTTCTGGGTGGGCAACAGGAGGGTCACCTCGTGCCCGAGCTGACGGAGGGATGCGGCCACCTCCGAGCCGATCCAGCCACCGCCGATCACGGCGATCCTGTCAGCCCTCGCCGCTTGCTCCCGGATGCGATCCGCGTCCGCCATCGTGCGGAGGGTCACGATGCCATCGACATCGGAGCCGGGAACGACGAGCCGGCGAGGCGTCGCGCCTGTCGCCAGGAGCAGACGGTCGAAGCCGATCCGATCGTCGCCCAGACGGACGTAGCGCCGTGTCACGTCGAGCTCGCTGACCGGCGCACCGATGAGCAGTTCGACGCCATGCTCCTCGTAGAACGATTCGGGATGGACGTGCAGGTCCTTGCCGGCCTCGCCGCGCAGGTATCCCTTCGACAGTTCCGGGCGTTCGTACGGGCGTTCGCGCTCCTCGCCGATCAGCACGACGCGTCCGTCGAAGCCCTCCTTGCGGAGCGCCGCAGCGGCACTGGCGCCGGCCAGGCTGGCACCGACGATGACATGCTGGTTGGTCGCCATGGTCAGGACTCCTTGGGGCGATAGCGCAGGAAGAGGTGATCGGCCGAGCGGCGCAGCGACACGAGCTCATGCCAGCGGCCGTTCGCGGGTGGCAGTGCGAGGCCCTCGACGAGCCCTAGCCTGCCCGCCGCATCCCGACCGACGACCTGCGGCGCGAGCGTCAGGAAGAGCTCGTCGAGCAAACCGCCCCGGACGAACTCGCCCAGCACGTGCGGACCGCCTTCGGTGAGGATCAGACGAGCGCCGCGCGACGCCCCAATGCCGACGAGGGCGTCGGCGTCGAGCGTCCCGGCCGCGTCCACCGACTCGATCGACACGTGCTGCGCGAGTCCTGCGCGTCGGAGCCGCTCCGCACCCGGTGGCGTCGTCGCGATCACGACGGGGATCGATGGGTCGTTCAGGCCGCCGTGTTCAACCGGAATGTCGCCGCTGCCGGTCACGACCATCGTCGTCGGATGCTGGGCCAGCCCCATCTCCGCACGCCAGGCGGCGAACGCGGCGGCCGACGCGGGATGAACCCGCTCGGCCGTCCAACCGTGACCCGACGAGCCCCGCAGCGTTCCCGCCCCAACGACGATGACGTCGGCGAGCGCTCGCAGGAGTCCCATGACGAAGCGATCCGGCTCGTGGAACCCGCTGATGAGCCCGCCGCCGGACAACCGGCCCCCTCCGAGCGCAACGATCCCGTCGAGCGTGGACACGAAGTTCGCGATAACCGTGGGGCGGTCCGTCCGCAGTGGGACGAGGAGCGGCCGCCCGTAGCGATGCTCGAGCTCGGTTGGCATCCCGAGACCGCGCAGCGCGACGTCCGCCTGGCCGATCCCGTCAAGCAGGACCTCGAACGCGGCCCCAGGAGCGGCCGTCGGCCGATCGGCGGTCACCAACGCCGTGCTCATCGGTCACCCCGCCTGATGCCACTGATCTCGAAGAACTCGCCGCGCAGCGCGGGATCCCGCTCGTAGGTTCCGCGATAGGCCGTGGTCCGGGTCATCGCGCTGTCCTCGCGCACGCCGCGCATCTGCGTGCACAGGTGCTGCGCCTCGAGGTACACGGCCACGCCGTGCGCGCTCATCAGCCGCATCAGCTCGTCGGCGATCTGGTGCGTCATTCGCTCCTGGACACCGAAGCGACGGGTCAGGACCCGCACGAGGCGGGTCAACTTGCTGATCCCGATGATCTCGTCGTGAGCGACGTAGGCAACGTAGGCGCGGCCGTAGAACGGCATGGCGTGGTGCTCGCACAGCGAATAGAACGGGATCGGCCCTTCGACGATCTGGGCCAGCTCGCAGC
>DASTYU010000233.1:0-4990 GCA_035764655.1 Candidatus Limnocylindrales bacterium | reverse complement strand
GTTCGAGGAGACCGGCTACGCGCTCGGCGACCTGCGCCTCTACTTCGTGCACAACAGTCCGGAGGGCCGCGCCGGCGAGCACGTCATGATCCGCCAGGGCGACTCGCCCGCCGGCGCGATCTACGTCCGCACGGCCTGCGGCTGAGCGATGCGCGTCGTCGTCACGGGGGGCCGCGGGTTCATCGGGCTGCCCGTCGTCCGTCGCCTGGTCGGGCGCGGCGACCGGGTCGTGGCCATCGTCCGCGATCCGGACACGGCCGGCGAGCTGGCGGACCTCGGGGTCGAGCTGCGTCGCGGCGACCTGTCGCGGACCGCGGCCATCGTCGACGCGATGCGCGGCACGGACGGCGTCGTCCACCTGGCCGGCTCGTATCGCATCGGCATCCCACGCCGCGAACGACCGACGATGCTGGACCAGAACCTCGGCGCGACCAATCGCGTGCTGGACGCGGCGGCGACCGCGGGGCTGGAGCGCATCGTCCACGTCTCGACCGTCAACGCCTTCGGCAACACGCGCGGGAAGATCGTCGACGAGACATACCGTCGCGACGTGACCAAGGGCTTCGTCAGCTACTACGACGAAACCAAGTACCTCGCCCACGTGGCGGCCCGCGAGCTTGCCGACAGCGGGGCGCCGATCCTCATTGCGATGCCAGGCACGACGTACGGGCCTGACGACCACTCGCAGATGGGTGAGCAACTCCAGCAGGCGTACGAGGGGAGGCTCCGGATCACCGGGATGACCGATGTCGGCGTCTCCCCGACGCACGTCGACGACGTCGCCGCCGCCATTGTCGCGATGCTCAGCCAAGGCCGTGTTGGGGAGTCATACATCCTGGCAGGTCGCAACATGCGGCTGTCGGAGGCTCTGGAGATTGCCGCGAAGGTCGGCGGACATGCGGCACCGCGAATCACCGTCCCGATGGGCCTGATCCGTGCTGTTGCCAGCCTTGGACCCATGGGATCGAAGCTGGCCAACCAACCCAACTTCGCGGAGGTCGTCTCCGCCTCCGACGGCGTCACCTACTGGGCGTCGTCGGCAAAGGCCAGCCTCAAGCTCGGTTATGCGCCGCGCGACCTCGAGGCGGGGATCCGCGACTCGTTCGCCGGCCACTCCTGGACGTGAACGGACGTACACTCGGCTCGATGGCCCGCGACCTCCCGATGTTCGAACCTTTGAGCGCCCACCACGGTTCCGCCGCGCCCGAGACGATCGCGCTGGGCGGTCTCGCGGACGACGCACCAACCCCGCTGCGCCGGCACCCGGAGTGGATCAAGTCGCGCCTGCCGTCCGGCGACAATTACCACGACCTGAAGGGGCTGCTGCGCGGCCTCACCCTCAACACGGTCTGCGAGGAGGCCCGCTGCCCGAACATCGGGGAGTGCTGGGACCAGCGCACGGCCACGATCATGATCCTGGGCGACACGTGCACGCGGGCGTGCGGGTTCTGCGCGGTCAAGACCGGGCGGCCCACCTGGTTCGATGACGACGAGCCGCGCCGCGTGGCCGAAGCCGTCTCCGAGATGCGCCTCGAGCACGTCGTCGTCACCTCGGTCGCCCGCGACGACCTGCCCGACGGCGGCGCCGGCATCTTCGCCGAGACCATCCGGCGCATGCGCGATCGCTCGCCGGGGATGGGCATCGAGGTGCTCATCCCGGATTTCGACGGCTCCGACGACCGCCTGCAGATCGTCATGGACGCCCGACCCGACATCCTCAATCACAACCTCGAGACGGTGAAGCGGCTGCAGAAGCCGGTCCGCAAGCGTGCACGCTGGGATCGCTCCCTGTACGTGCTTCGCCGGGCCAAGGAGATGGCCCTGGCCATGGGCTATGCGGCCCACACGAAGAGCTCGCTGATGGTCGGGCTCGGCGAGACGCGCGAGGAGCTGACCGAGGCGTTCGAAGCACTGCGCGCCGTCGACGTCGACATCCTCACGGTCGGGCAGTACCTCCGCCCGTCGGAGAAGCACCTTCCCCTGGAGCGCTACTACCATCCCGACGAGTTCGCCGAGATGAAGGTCGAGGCGCTGGCCCTCGGCTTCAAGCATGTCGAATCGGCGCCGCTGGTGCGTTCCAGCTACCACGCGCGCGACCAGGTCCCCGGCGCGGAGCTGAAGGCGCTCCGAAGGCGGCAGGCCACGCTCGACGCCGACGGCCGGGTCGTTCCGCTCGCCGGGTAGGGCGGAACTTCCGCGACTGGATCTGCGTCCGGCGCGCATGGCTAACGTCGTCCTCGTCGGCCTGATCGGGTTGCTCGCCGCCATCGGCTGTTCGACCGCTAACGGCCCATCGCCGGAACCCTCGCAGCCGGCAGTCCTGTATGCCTGCCTCGGGCTCGAGGAGCCGGACTGCACCCGCGCCTTCGAAGCCGCCGCAGGGGACCTCGCACCCGCCGACGACATCGTCTACGCGGAGGTCGGTCCGTTCGGCTGCCCGAACGGCGAAGGCTGCCCGCACACACTCGCGGGGCGCCCGTCCGGCCAGGTCGTCTTCGAGCGATCGAACGGCGAGCCGGTGGCGATCGCCGTTACGGCCGCCGCCGACGGCACGATCGCGACGGCGCCCGGGCAGTGGTTCAGCGTGGCGGTGGCGCCGTCATCGGCCGCGGGCCAGCTCGGCGCCGAACCGATTCCGTACAGCCTCGGCCACTGCGGCCTCGGAAGTGGCGTGGACGTCGACGGCAGCTGGTGGGATCCCGTCAGCTTCGTGAATATCGACGATGGCGATTCGATCAATGCCGCGGCCGGCACATTCGCGCTGTCGGATCCGAACCACGCCATCTTCACGACCGCCGGTGGGTTCTCCGTCAACCTGGTCCGTCGCGTCGGCGAGAAGCACCTGCCGATGTGCATGTGACGGCCGGCTCTGGTCGCAACGGCGCGTCCCTGCCATCCTCGCGGCGTGCGACTGCTGGCGCTCGTGGTGATGGTGATCCTCGGCGCCTGCTCGCCCGCGACTGACGCCACCGGACCACTCGCCGCCGAGTCGCCCGTAACCCGGGCAAGAGGCGGGATCTCGACGGATCAGCCTTGCACTCGAGCCGTCGTCGCTGAGCCGGACGTCGTTCGCGTCCCGTTCCAGCTTCAGGACCTCGAGGGCATGATCCCGGCAGCCGTCGACATCCCGGGGCTCATCGGGTTCGAGGACGACATGTTCACTCACGGCTATCACGACAACGCCGAGCTCAACACCGTCGTGCCGAATCCACCGTCGACCTGTGACGACCTCGAGCGGTTCGGGCGCATCACCGGGTTCGGGATCGGCTACGCCCGCCCGGCCGACTCCGCTCACCACCTGCTGATCAGCGTGCACCTTTTCGGGGACGAGGCCGCCGCCATGGCCTGGCCGGATGCGTTCTTCGCGCCCATGGCGGCAACGGCCCGAAACCCCGGTGGCCCCGAATCGTTCACCTTCGAAGAGCTGGCGGGTCTCCCGGACAACACGATCGTGGCCGAGCATGTCGGCGCGGATGGGGTTCGGACCTGGGCATCCACCGTGCGCGGCTTGATCGTCGGCTGGGTCATCGACCTCCATCCGGAGGGCGAGCCCACGGTCGATATCGCGGCGGCGGCTCGCATCCTCGCCGAGCACATCGATGCGGTGACGGCCGACGTGGCGGTTGGTGCCCGGGAAGGTCCGGACGCCGCTCACGTCATGTCTGCCGTGCTCCCTCGGTCAGCCTATGCGGGGCGCGGAGAGGGCCTCGCCTGGGATTCGTTCTTCGGAGGCTGCCAGGACGCGGTCGAGCGGGGGATGGTCGCAGGCGACCAGGCACGGACAGATGCCGAGCGCTTCGGGCGGGTCTCGGGCTGCACTGCGATGTACTCGCCCCCGGCAGGTCGCCCGGCGGCGGATGGCACCGTCCGCGTGTTCTCGGCGGTGTCGGTGTATGGCGAGCCCGAGGCCGCGTCCGAGAGCATCGCGGCCGGCCTCGCGGAGCTCGAGGGTCGTGGCGGCGGCTCCTTCGAAGTCCCGGCGCTCGGCGATGAGGCACACGGCCTCGTCACCCCGGTGGATGCCGGCGAGAGCAAGTACACGGACACCCGCGTCGTGCTTCGGCGGGGCCCGTACGTCGGTGTCGTGGCGTTGCACTCGACCGCGGCTGCTGACGCTTCGGCCGAGTTCATCGACCTGGGTACGGCGCTGGATCAGCGGATGCGCGATTTCCTCGAGCCGTAAGCCGGTAGCGCGAAGGCGATGCCACCGGCGCTATCCTCCGGTCATGCCACGACCACTCTCGCGCAAGGTGCCCCTCGCGGAGCTCCATTGCCATCTCGGTGGCGCGGTCACCCCGTCGATCATGTGGGGGATCGCGCATGCCCAGGGCATCAAGCTCCCGACGAAGGACTACTGGGAGTTCCGCGACATGATCACCGTGTCGGCCCGGCGCGCCCGGTCGTTCGACGGCTACCTGCAGCTGTTCCACTGGACCGAGCTCATCCAGAGCTCGCCGCTCGCCGTCGAGCGGGCGGTGTACGAGGTCGTCGGCGGCGCATACCGCAAGAACAACATCACCACGATGGAGCTTCGCTTCAACCCGATGAAGCGGAACCGCGGCGGCGAGCAGGACCTCGACCACATCATCGCGGCGGCCGTCCGCGGCATGGATCGCGCGACGCTCGAGTACCCGATCAAGCCGGGCCTCATCTTCTGCCTCGATCGCGCCTTTCCCTACGAGCTCAACGAGATCATTGCCGAGAAGGCCATCCAGTGGCGCGACCGGGGTGTCATCGGCGTCGACATCGCCGGCCCGGAGTCGGCCACGTTCCGAGTGGCCGACTACCGGCGGCTGTTCCGCCGGGCTCGCCAGTTCGGGCTGGGGATCACCGTCCACACCGGGGAGTCGGGGCCGATCGACGAGGTTGCCCGGGTCGTCCAGCTTCTGGAACCCGACCGGATCGGCCATGGCGTCAAGGCGGCCTACGACCCGCGCGCCATGGCGATGATCAGGGAGCGAGGCATCGTGCTCGAGATCTGCCCGACATC